>NZ_JBIUYD010000003.1:324229-427651 GCF_044744345.1 Kitasatospora sp. NPDC087315
CCGCGCACCCGGGTTCGGCCCCCCCCGCCCCCCCCGCCCCGCGCCCCCCCCGCCCCCCCCCCGCCCGGGGGGGGGGGGGGGCGGCCCCCCCCCCCCCCCCCCCCGGGCGGGGCGCCCTAAGCGGCCCAGCCGGAGGTGCGCCAGGCGTTGGCGCCGGGGCGCAGGACGGGGCGCATCCAGCGGGCGTGGTCGTTCCAGGGGGCTTCCGGGCCGACACCGGCGCGGCGGGCCGCCTCGGCGGCGGCCTGCGCGGCGGCGGCCCGGGCCTGGACCACCGCCAGGACGGTGGCGAGCTCCTCGGGGGTCGGCTGCCCGTGCAGCACGTGGATCGGGGCCATGGCTCAATCCTCTCGCGACTCGGGCTACAGCGGAATGTTTCCGTGCTTCTTGGGCGGCAGCACCTCGCGCTTGCCGCGCAGCGCCCGCAGGCCGCGCACGATGTGCCGACGGGTGTCGCTCGGCGCGATGACGGCGTCCACATAGCCGCGTTCGGCGGCCAGGTACGGGTTGAGCAGGGTGTCCTCGTACGAGGCGAGCAGCTCGGCCCGCCTGGTCTCGACGGTCCCGGCGGCCTCGGCCTCGGCGATCTCGCGCCGGTGCACGATGTTGACCGCGCCCTGCGCGCCCATGACGGCGATCTGCGCGGTCGGCCAGGCCAGGTTGAGGTCGGCGCCCAGGTGCTTGGACCCCATGACGTCGTACGCGCCGCCGAAGGCCTTCCGGGTGATCACGGTGATCAGCGGGACGGTGGCCTCGGCGTAGGCGTAGATCAGCTTGGCGCCGCGGCGGATGATGCCGTCCCACTCCTGGCCGGTGCCGGGCAGGAAGCCGGGCACGTCGACGAAGGTCAGCACCGGGATGTTGAAGCTGTCGCAGGTCCGCACGAAGCGGGCGGCCTTCTCGCTGGCGGCGATGTCCAGGCAGCCGGCCAGGTTCATCGGCTGGTTGCCGACGATGCCGACCGGGTGGCCCTCGACCCGGCCGAAGCCGGTGATGATGTTGCCCGCGTACAGCGGCTGGGTCTCCAGGAACTCGCCGTCGTCGAGGATGTGCTCGATCACCGTGTGCATGTCGTACGGCTGGTTCGCCGAGTCCGGCACCAGGGTGTCGAGTTCGAGGTCCTCGTCGGTGACGGTGAGGTCCGCCTCCTCGGGGAACGACGGCGGGTCGGAGAGGTTGTTGGAGGGCAGGTACGAGAGCAGGCTCTTGACGTACTCGACCGCCTCCTTCTCGTCCGAGGCGAGGTAGTGCGCGTTGCCGGACTTGGTGTTGTGGGTGCGCGCGCCGCCCAGCTCCTCCATGCCGACGTCCTCGCCGGTGACGGTCTTGATCACGTCGGGCCCGGTGATGAACATGTGCGAGGTCTGGTCGGCCATCACCACGAAGTCGGTGATCGCGGGGGAGTAGACCGCGCCGCCCGCGCAGGGGCCCATGATCAGCGAGATCTGCGGGATCACCCCGGAGGCGTGGACGTTGCGGCGGAAGATCTCGCCGTACAGGCCGAGCGAGACCACGCCCTCCTGGATCCGGGCGCCGCCGGAGTCGTTGATGCCGACGACCGGGCAGCCGGTCTTCAGCGCGAAGTCCATCACCTTGACGATCTTCTCGCCGAAGACCTCGCCGAGCGAGCCGCCGAAGACGGTGAAGTCCTGGGCGAAGACGGCGACCTGGCGGCCGTCCACGGTGCCGTAGCCGGTGACCACGCCGTCGCCGTACGGCCGGTTCTTCTCCTGGCCGAAGTTGACCGAGCGGTGCCGGGCGAACTCGTCGAACTCCACGAAGGAGCCCTCGTCCAGCAGCTCGGCGACCCGCTCACGGGCCGTCAGCTTGCCCTTGGCGTGCTGCTTCTCCACGGCCTTCGCGGAGCCGGAGTGCACCGCCTCGTCGATCCTGCGCCGCAGGTCGGCGAGTTTGCCGGCGGTGGAGTGGGGGTCGTACGGCGCCTCGGTCATCGGGTGGCTCTCCCTGATCCATGGGCCGCGTCCTGTTCAGTGGCGGGCAGGTCCGCACGGGACTCGCGCTTGAGGGCAGGGCGGCACAACGAACTACCGTTGGGTAGCGTAGCCAGCGCGTGGCGTTTCCCGTTATGGCCATCGACACAGTGTGTTAACGCGCGTTCTGCGGGACGATAAGGCGGCCTACGGCCTCCAGGGGACCTAGGGTTTCCCGCATGACCGACGCCAACGATGCACCGCGTGAGCCCGTCGTCCGCCGCCGCAGTGGTCTGCGCGGCCTCGGACACGGCGGTCCTTCGCCCTGGACCGATCTGGACCGGCCGCCGCTGGACGCCGGGGCGCTCCGCCGTGACCTGGTCAGGGAGGGCGGGTTCTGGACCTCGCTGGACGTCGTCGCCGAGACCGGCTCCACCAACAATGACCTGGCCGCCCTGGCCCGGGCGGGCGCGCCGCAGGGCGCGGTGCTGGTCGCCGAGGTACAGAACGCCGGGCGCGGGCGGCTGGAGCGGCAGTGGACGGCGCCGACCCGGTCGGGGCTGTTCCTCTCCGTCCTGCTTCGCCCGGACGGGGTACCGGTCGAACGGTACGGCTGGTTGCCGATCCTGGTCGGGGTGGCGGCGGCCAGCACGCTGAGCCGGGTCGCCGAGGTCGAGGTCGGCCTCAAGTGGCCCAACGACCTCCAGGTGGTCGTGGACGGCACGGAGCGCAAGCTCGGCGGCATCCTGACCGAGCTGAGCGGCGGCGCGGTGGTGGCCGGCCTGGGCCTGAACGTCTCGCTGCGCGAGGCCGAGCTGCCCGTCCCCACCGCCGCCTCGCTGGCGCTGGCCGGGGCCGCGGTGACCGACCGGGCCACGCTGCTGCGCGCGCTGCTGCGCGAGTTCGCCGACCTGTACGCGGAGTGGACGGCCGCCGCCGGGGACCCGCACGCCAGCGGCCTGCTGCCCGCGTACACGGACCGCTGCACCACGCTCGGCCGGCCGGTGAAGGTCCTGCTGCCGGGCGACCGGGAGCTGCTCGGCGAGGCGGTGGCGATCGACGGCGACGGCCGGCTGGTGGTCCGGACGCCCGACGGCGCGCGCCGCGCAGTGGGCGCGGGGGACGTCGTCCATGTGCGCCCCGAGCCGCGCTGAGCGGCAGTCTTCACCTCTCCTTGACCCGGGCTGATGCCCCGGATCGAGCGATTCCGTGCGAACATTCCACCTGGCAGCAGTGTGAGGCGCGCCACTGCCCGCCGGGTGGCGGGCGCGCCCCCGGACAGGCAGGACACGAGGCAAGTGCGGCAACCGCACGGGGACGGACCGGTGGCAGAGGACGGCGGCAACGGCGGTACGGCGGGCACCCACGACCAGACGGTCGCGCTCGACCTGGAACGCCTGATCCTGGACGCGCCACGCCGCTACACCCCGTACCAGGCCGCGCGGGCCGCCGACGTCCCGATGGAGCTGGCCACCCGGTTCTGGCGCGCGATGGGCTTCCCGGACATCGGGCAGTCCCGGGCGCTGACCGACGGTGATGTGATCGCGCTGCGCCGGCTCGCCGGTCTGGTGGAGTCGGGCCTGCTCAGCGAGACGATGGCGATCCAGGTGGCACGCTCCACCGGACAGACCACCGCCCGGCTGGCCGGCTGGCAGATGGACACCTTTCTGGACAACCTCACCCAGTCCGTCGAGCCCGGCCTGACCCGGGCCGAGGTGGCGTACCCGCTGGTCGAGCTGCTGCTGCCGGAGCTGGAGCAGTTCCTGGTGTACGTCTGGCGCCGGCAGCTGGCCGCCGTCACCGGCCGGGTGGTGCAGGCCGCCGAGGACACCGAGATCACCAGCGGCCGGCTGGCGGTGGGCTTCGCGGACCTGGTCGGCTTCACCCGGCTGTCGCGCCGGCTGGAGGAGGAGGAGCTCGGCGAGCTGGTCGAGACCTTCGAGAACACCTGCTCCGACCTGATCGCCGGCCAGGGCGGCCGGGTGATCAAGACGCTCGGCGACGAGATCCTCTACGTCTCCGAGGATCCGGTGACCGCCGCCGAGATCGCGCTCAGCCTGATCGAGGCGCTGGCGGAGAACGACACCATCCCCGCGCTGCGGGTCGGCATGGCCTTCGGCACCGTCACCTCGCGGATGGGCGACGTCTTCGGCACCACCGTCAACCTGGCCAGCCGGCTGACCTCGATCGCGCCCAAGGACGCGGTGCTGATCGACGGCGAGTTCGCCACCGCGCTGGAGCAGCACGGCAGCGTCGCCCCGGCCGACGCGGACGGGCCCGGGCTCGCCGAGGCCCTGTCGGCCGCCGCCGGGATGCCCGCCCCTGGTCTGCCGGTGCCCGGGCCGGACGCCGGGCACCGCTTCAACCTCCAGCCGATGTGGCGCCGGCCGGTGCGCGGGCTCGGGCTGGTCGAGCCCTGGCTGCTGTCGCGGCGCCCGCGCACCCAGCCGTAGCGGCCCGCCCCGGGGACGGCCGGTGGCCGACGGGTGACGGTTGCCGCGCGGACGCAGGTGGGCTCGCGGCCGGACCGGGGTAGGAAGGGGGCGGATGTTGCTCGGACGGCGCCCGGGTGACGGTCGGACGCCGGCCCGGTGATGGCCGGACGGCGGTCGGCCGGTGGGTATCCGTACGGCTGAAACCCGTACGGCCTGGCGGACCGATCCGGGCAAACGGGGCATAACCGAGCGAAACCGCCATAGTCTTGGTGCAAGCGGCCGGATGGGTGCGGGGCTCGGCAGGGGGCGCCCCGGGGGCCGAGCAGGACCGAGCACAGGGAGCGAGGCGAGCCGGTGAGCAGTGAGGCGATCGTGACGGACCGCGACGTCGACCGGGCGCCGCAGCCGCCCGTCGTTCCCGATCTGCGGCTGACGTCCGTGGTCGAACTCGCCCAGGACATGGCGGGGGCGCTCACCCCGCTGGAGGCCGTCAGAGCGGCGGCCGTCCGCGCCACCGAGGCCCTCGGCGCCACCATGGCGGCGGTCTCGGTCTGGGACCGCGAGTCCGGCCGGCTGCGGGTGCTGGTCAACCACGGCGAGCTGGCGCCGGGGGAGGAGGAGCTGCCGGAGGACGAGTCCTACCCGGTGGCCGACTTTCCCGAGATCGTCACCTATCTGGAGGAGCGCTGGACCACCGGCCGACTGCCCCGAGCCTGGGTGCAGACCGCCGAGAACTCGATCCCGCACCCCGGGCACTCGCACCCGACCGCGGGCGCGTACTGCCAGGAGCGCGCGGCCGCGCTGCGCCGGCGCGGGCGGGCCTGCTGCGTGGTCGCCCCGATCGTGCTGCACGGGCAGGCCTGGGGCGAGCTGTACCTGGCGCGGACGCTCGGGCAGCCGGAGTTCACCGAGGCGGACGCCGACTACGCCACCCTGCTGGCCGCCCAGGTCTCGGCCGGTCTCGCGCAGACCGAGCGCCTGGCCGACCTGCGCAAGCTGGCCTTCTCCGACCCGCTGACCGGCCTGGCCAACCGCCGGGCCGTGGACGCCCGGCTGGAGAGCGCGCTGGAGGCGCACAACCGGGACAACACGGTGGTCTCGCTGGTGGTCTGCGACGTCAACGGCCTGAAGCGGGTCAACGACCAGCTCGGCCACGAGATGGGCGACCGGCTGCTGGAACGGTTCGCCCACCAGCTGTCGCTGGCCGCCGCCAAGCTCCCCGGCAGCCTGGCCGCCCGGCTCGGCGGCGACGAGTTCTGCCTGCTCGTCGAGGGCCAGAAGGCCGACGAGGTGGTCGCCGTCGCCGAGGAGCTGTGCGCGCGGGCGCTGGCGCTGGCCGAGGGCGAGGGCGTCGCCTGCGGGGTCGCCTCCACCGGGGACTCGATCGGCCCGGTCACCACCCCCGACCGGCTGTTCCGGCTCGCCGACGCCGCCCAGTACCGCGCCAAGGCCGCCCGCGCCGCCCACCCGGTGGTGGCCGGGCGCAGCCACGGCCCCGGCTTCTCGCCCGACCCGACCGTGCTGCTCGCCGACGCCGCCGACCCGCACCACCGGGCCGACGGGCGGGGCCGGCACGCCGGCCGGGCGGGGGCGGGCGACCGGCGGCGGTTCCGGGGCGCCGCGCACAGTGCGGACCCGGGCCAGCTGCTCACCGCCGTGCTGTCCGCGCTGGACCAGCACGGCTCGGTCCGCGCGATCCACCCCGCGGACACCATCGGCAAGCTGGTCGTCGTCGCCGAGACCTCGGCCCGGCTGCTGGACACGGTCGGCTGGTGGGTCTCGTACGTGCCGCCGGGCTCGCAGCTGATGCGGACCGTGCAGCACGCCGTCTACCGGATGACCAGCGGGCCGAGCAGCAGCCGGGCGGAGACCCAGCGGGCCCAGATCGAGGCCCCGGACGCCGTCTTCGACCTGCGGCACTACCCGATGACCCGGCGGGCGGTGCGCGGTGGCGCGTTCGCGCTGCGCTCCGGGGCGGCGGGGAACGATCCGGCCGAGGAGGCCGTGCTGGTGGTCTCCGGCTACCGGGGGATGGTCGCGGCGGGCGGGCAGAACGCGGCCGGCGGCTGGCTGGTCGAGCTGTTCGCGGACGACGCCACGCTGCCGCTGGGGCAGGTCACCGCCGCGATGCGGGCGCTCGTCGCGGTGGCGCTCTCCGGCCCGGCCTCGCCGCCCCCGGGGTAGGGCGGCGCGGCCCGCGCGGCCGACCTGGTCGAGGCGCGGCTGCCGGGCGGCGGCGCGGGAGGGGTCAGCTGATCCGGTCGGGGCGGGTGTAGACGTTGGCGCCCTCGCCGCGCAGGAAGCCGACCAGGGTCAGACCCAGCTCCTCGGCCAGGTCCACCGCGAGGGAGGACGGCGCCGAGACGGCCGCCAGCAGCGGGACGCCCGCCAGCGCGGCCTTCTGGGTCAGCTCGAACGAGGCCCGGCCGCTGACCAGCAGGACGTGCCCGGTCAGCGGCAGCCGGCCCGCGCGCAGCGCCCAGCCGACGACCTTGTCCACCGCGTTGTGCCGGCCGACGTCCTCGCGCGCGCAGAGCAGCTCGCCGGTCGCCGGGTCGAACAGCCCGGCGGCGTGCAGGCCGCCGGTCGACTCGAAGGTCCGCTGCGCCTCCCGCAGCCGGTCCGGCAGCCCGTACAGCAGTGCCGGGGGGACGGTGAGCGGGTCGTCCGCGACCTTGTGGCGGACGTGGGTGCGGACGGCGTCCACGGTGTCGCGGCCGCAGAGGCCGCAGGCGCTGGTGGTGAGCAGGTTGCGGTGCGCGGAGAGCGGGAGCGCCCCGGGGGTGCGCAGGGTCGCGTCCACCACGTTGTAGGTGTTGGCGCCCGCCTCGTCCGTCCCGGCGCAGTAGCGCAGCGCCGCCAGCTCGTCGGCGGTGTGGACCAGGCCCTCGCCCACCAGGAACCCGGCCACCAGGTCGAAGTCCTGCCCCGGGGTCCGCATGGTCACCGTCAGCGGCTCGCCGCCGAGCCGGATCTCCAGCGGCTCCTCCGCCGCCAGGGCGTCCGGCCGCGTACTGCGCCCGTCCCCGCGCAGCCGCACCACCCGCCGCCGCGCCGTCGCTCGCGTCATGGCACCTCCACCTCCGTACGGTCCCGTGGCCACCAGCGTGCGTCAACGGCCCCGGTGTCCGAGAATCCTGCCTGGGGTTCCTGACCGGCCGCCGGCCGGGGGTTCCATGATGAGCCAGGACGGTTGTCATATCTTCATTCACCTGATGTGATGGTGTATATGGATATGCACAGTGCTGTGGCCCCCGACGCGCCGCTCGTCCAGGTCGGCAAGGCCGACGTCAGCGCCGAGGACGTGCTGGCGGTCGCCCGGGGGAACGCCCGGGTCGAGATCGGTCCCGACGCGATCGCCGAGATGGCGGCCGCCCGCGCCCGGATCGACGCCCTCGCGGCCGAGCCGCGCCCCGTCTACGGCGTCTCCACCGGGTTCGGTGCGCTCGCCGTGCGGCACATCAGCCCCGAGCTGCGGGCCCAGTTGCAGCGGTCGCTGGTGCGCTCGCACGCCGCCGGGATGGGGCCCGCGGTGGAGCGCGAGGTGGTCCGGGCACTGGTCTTCCTGCGGATGAAGACGCTGGCCTCGGGCCGGACCGGGGTCCGCCCGCTGGTCGCGCGGACCATGGCCGCGATCCTCAACGCCGGCATCACGCCGGTGGTCCGCGAGTTCGGCTCGCTCGGCTGCTCCGGCGACCTCGCGCCGCTGTCGCACTGCGCGCTCGTCCTGATGGGCGAGGGCGTGGCCACCGGCCCGGACGGCGTGGAGCGCCCCGCCGCCGAACTGCTCGCCGCGGCCGGCATCGAGCCGGTCGAGCTGCTGGAGAAGGAGGGCCTGGCCCTCATCAACGGCACCGACGGCATGCTCGGCATGCTGGTGATGGCCATCGCCGACCTGTCGCGCCTGTTCACCACCGCCGACATCACCGCCGCGATGACCCTGGAGGCGCTGCTCGGCACCGAGAAGGTGCTCGCCCCCGAGCTGCACGCCCCGATCCGCCCGCACCCCGGCCAGGCGCTGAGCGCCGCCAACATGCTGGCCGTCCTCAAGGACTCCGGCCTCACCGGCCACCACCAGGACGACGCGCCGCGCGTCCAGGACGCCTACTCGATCCGCTGCGCCCCGCAGGTGGCCGGCGCGGGCCGCGACACGCTCACCCACGCCCGGCTGGTCGCCTCCCGCGAGCTGGCCGCCTCGGTGGACAACCCGGTGGTGCTGCCGGACGGCCGGGTGGAGTCCAACGGCAACTTCCACGGCGCCCCGGTGGCGTACGTGCTGGACTTCCTCGCCATCGCCGCCGCCGACCTGGGCTCGATCTCCGAGCGCCGCACCGACCGGCTGCTGGACAAGGCCCGCTCGCACGGGCTGCCGGCCTTCCTGGCCGACGACCCGGGCGTGGACTCCGGCCTGATGATCGCCCAGTACACCCAGGCGGCGCTGGTCAGCGAGAACAAGCGGCTCGCGGTGCCGGCCTCGGTCGACTCGATCCCGTCCTCCGCGATGCAGGAGGACCACGTCTCGATGGGCTGGTCCGCCGCCCGCAAGCTGCGCCAGTCGGTGGAGAACCTCGGCCGGATCCTCGCCGTCGAACTCACCGCCGCCGCCCGCGCGCTGGAGATCCGTCAGCAGGCCGACGCCAGTGGCACGGTGGCCCCGGCCACCGCCGCCGCGCTGGCCGCCGCCCGGGCGGCCGGGGTCGGCGGCGCGGGCCGCGACCGCTTCCTCTCGCCGGACCTGGAGGCCGCCGCCGCGCTGGTCGCCTCCGGCGGGCTGGTGCGGGCGGTCGAGCAGGTCACCGGGCCGCTGGCCTGAGCCGTGGCGGTCGCGGGGCGGACGGGAGCGGAGGCGGGGCCGGTGGCCCCGCCTCAGTCCCAGTCGTCCCGCGACCGCTTGGCCCTGGCCTCCTCGCGGCGGTCGCCCATGGCGGCGGCCACGTTGACGCCGACGATGCCCGCCCAGCAGACGATCAGGCCCATGACGCCGTTCCCCGGGCCGCCGGTCGCGATGGCGGTGAGCGGGATGCCCAGCACCAGGGAGGCCAGCGGCAGCTTCGAGTTCGAGCGGCCGGACGGGCGGCGGCGCGGGCGCTCCGCGATCCCGGACCCGTCGAGCCGCTCGGCCAGCCGGCGCTCCAGCCGGGTGTCGAGGCGGGCGTCCAGCCGGGACTCCAGCCGGGACAGGAACGAGTCGACCAGCTCCGCCTCGTACTCCTTGCCGAGTTCCTTGCGCGCCTGCAGGGTGGCGTCGAGGTCGCGCCTCAGTTCGTCCTGGCGAGTGTCCATGGCCACCAGCGTGCGCCCGCGCGGCCGGGCCGGTCCACCGGTTCGCCAGGTAATCCGGGCGGGTTCAGGGAGAAATCAGGGTTACCCCGAGGGTTCGTCCGCCCTCCGGGGCGTCTCACCGGCCGTCCCGGCGTACGAGACGTCTTTGCCAGTGGCGGCGCACTGCTGCACAGTCGTCGTCCGAACAGCTCGCATCCGGAGGTACCGCTGATGACCGCCACCGACGACACCGGCACGGTCGGCCCCTCCGCGCGGCTGCTCCAGCTGTTCGAGGGTCACCGGCTGACCCCCACCCAGCGGCGGATCGCCCACTCGCTGGTCCGGCACGCCACCGAGGCGCCGTTCCTCTCCAGCGTCGAGGTCGCCGAACTGGCCGGCGTCAGCCAGCCGTCCGTCACCCGCTTCGCGGTGGCGCTCGGCTACGACGGCTACCCGGCGCTGCGCAAGCAGCTGCGCGAACTCGGCGTCGGCGAGCCGGCCGCGCCGGAGAGCCCGGACGACGCGGTGCGCAACGAGCACCAGCAGGCCGTCCTGGCCGAGATCGAGCACCTGCGCCACCTCGCCGAACTCCTCGCCGACCCCGAGCCGGTCACCCGGGCCGCCCGGCTGCTCGCCGCCTCCCGGCCGCTGCCGGTGCTCGGCCTGCGGGCCGCCTCCGCCCAGGCGCGCGGCTTCGCCTACTTCGCGGCCAAGGTGCACCCGGACGTCCGGCTGCTCGACGAGGGCGGCAGCATGCTCGCCGACCGCATCGAACAGGCCGCCGCCGGCGGGGCGAGCGCGCTGCTCTGCTTCGCCCTGCCGCGCTACCCGCGCGAGCTGATGGACGCTCTGGCGGTGGCCCGGGAGTGCGGGCTGACCGTCCTGACCGTCGCCGACAGCGCCTTCGCTCCGGTCGCCAAGCTCTCCGACCTGATGCTGCCGGCCGCCGTCGGCACCGGCCTGGTCTTCGACACCGCCTGCGCGCCGATGATGCTCGGCCGGGTGCTGCTCCAGCGCATGTGCGACGAACTCCCCGGCGCCGAGGCCCGGTTGGAGGCCATCGAGCAGTCGGCGACGGCTCGTGGGCTCTTTCTGGAGTAGCCCCCGGGGCGCGGCGGGAATCCTGTCAACAGGCCCGTACCCAGGGCCGATCGGCAGGGGGAACCTGTGATGCGCGTGATCCACGAGATGAAGTTCGTCGGCCGGCTCGCCTCGGGCGCCGACGAGTGGTCCTGCCCGACCTGCGGACGGCGCGTCACCCTGCGCCGGCTGCCCGACCCCGAACTGACCGTCCTCGACCCGGGGGACGAGAGCGCCGTCCACGTCGGCGTCATCGAACCCGACGCCCGCGCCGCCGAGGCCGCCGAGAGGTACGGCCTCGGTCCCGTCCAGGAGATCCCCCGGCCGCCCCGCCCGCCGGCCACCGCCACCACCCCCGACGCCGCCGACCGCCGCTGGCTCGCCGAGATCGGCATCGACTGGGACGGCGACGAGGCGGCCTGAGACCTGCCCGGAGGCGGGCGTGCGGGCGATCGCGTTTCGGTCAGAACCGCGGTGGACGCAGGCCCGGGCACGTGTCCTGGCGCTGCTTCAAGACGGCCGGGACCCTGTCCAGCCGCAAGGCCTGGGCAGCCGGCTCGGCATCGAGGCACGCGAGCGGATGGTGGAGCGTCGCGTGGCCGGCTTCGAGGTGGCGGTGGTGGATCGGTTCGTGGTGGCTGATCCGGTTGCGCAACCGCATCATGGTGACGAACCTCCGGTGCAGGTCGTCACGGCGCCCGATGTCGCTCGGGAAGGCCCGGTGGAGCGCGGGAACCCAGAACGTCCGGGCATGCCGTCCGGAGAGCAGCTTCACCCAGAACCCGAACGAGAGCTCCGCGACAACGTCGTCGGCCGTCACCTGCCTGTGGCGGATCCGGCGCTCGCACTTGCGCCGTGCAGGGCGTTGCGGAGCGTGACCTCCAGGCAGTGCAGCGCCGTAGAAGGCTGCGGAGACCTCGATGTTCCACCGGTGCAGCCGGGCGGCGTCCTCCCCTGCACCGGTGGCCGGCGCATGGGGCTCCAGCCGTGGCTCCGAAAGGCTTCGAAGCATCCAGGTCGGCCGTTCGCCGGTGTTCACAAGGCCCCCCGATGGACGGCGGGACCCTTCAGGTCCCGGAGGACGGTGCTGCCGTCGAGCGGGTAAGCCCCGGGTCGCCTCTGCGCGCATGCCGCCCGGGGCACTGCTGTTTTCCGCCCCGGGCCGCGCCGGGCGATCCTGCGGATCAAGCACCATCGCGACGGGTGCTCGTGCGGGACACCTCCGGCGCGTGGCCTGCGGTTGTGCTGCGTCAGCGCCGGATGCTCTGCAGTGGACGCTTGCTGCCGTCGCTGAGGGTGAAGAAGGACCAGCCGTTCCTCGAACCCGAGACGTCCGGGTTGTAGTGCTGGACGATTGCCCGGGCGGCCGAGCTGGGCGTCTTGTGCGAGGTGCCGTCCAGTGGGCCTGAAGTGATGTCCACGCGGCTGGTTTCGGGGTCGAACAGGGCCTTGGTGAGGAATCCCTCGTACGTCGCGTGGACGGCCACGCGCTTGTCGCCGGGCGGTACCGGCGCGTTCTGCCGCGCCGCCGGGGCGGCCAGGCTGGCGTCGGCCACCAGTCGGGCGACCACCTGGCCGGGCGTGACGCCGGCCATCCGGGCGGCGAACTCCAGGGCTCGGGCGGTCTGGATGTCGATCTCGACCTGCGGCATGGCGTGTCTCCCCTCTCTGTGCGGCGATGCTGCGTACCCTATCACGGTGGTGCGCGGAGTGATCTGGAGTGCTCTGAATTCTCCCGATGCCCTCGGTCTCAACCCTGGCCAGAGGCTGAGTGATTGGATATATTCAGCCAGGTAGAAACTGAATGAATTCATCCGCAGGGAGGCCGGGAGCATGGTGCAGCAGCAGACGGGCGGGCCGCGTGAGGTGCGCGCGGCGCGGGGTACGACGCTGACGGCGCAGGGGTGGCAGCAGGAGGCCGCCCTGCGGATGCTGATGAACAACCTCGACCCGGAGGTGGCCGAGCACCCGTCGAAGCTGGTGGTGTACGGCGGCACCGGCAAGGCGGCGCGGGACTGGCGGTCGTTCGACGCCATGGTGCGCACGCTGGAGGGGCTGAAGCGGGACGAGACCATGCTGGTCCAGTCCGGCCGCCCGGTCGGTGTGATGCAGACCCACGAGTGGGCGCCCCGGGTGCTGATCGCCAACTCCAACCTGGTCGGGGACTGGGCGAACTGGGAGGAGTTCCGGCGGCTGGAGTCCCTCGGGCTCACCATGTACGGGCAGATGACCGCCGGGTCGTGGATCTACATCGGCACCCAGGGCATCCTCCAGGGCACCTACGAGACCTTCGCCGCCGTCGCCAACAAGCGCTACGGGGGCACCCTGGCGGGCACCATCACCCTCACCGCCGGGCTCGGCGGCATGGGCGGCGCCCAGCCGCTGGCCGTCACCATGAACGGCGGCGTGGCGATCTGCGTCGACTGCGACCCGTCCCGGATCGCCCGCCGGATCGAGCACCGCTACCTGGACGTCGAGGCCAAGGACCTCTCGCACGCGCTGGAACTGGCCACCGCCGCCCGCGACAAGCGGCAGCCGCTCTCCATCGGCGTGCTGGGCAACGCCGCCGAGCTGTTCCCGCAGCTGCTCGCGATGGACGCGCCGATCGACATCGTCACCGACCAGACCAGCGCCCACGACCCGCTGAGCTACCTGCCGCTGGGCGTGGCCTTCGACGACATGGCGACCTACGCGGCCGAGAAGCCCGCCGAGTTCATCCAGCGCTCGCGCGAGTCGATGGCCCGGCACGTGGAGGCGATGGTCGGCTTCCTGGACCGCGGCGCCGAGGTGTTCGACTACGGCAACTCGATCCGCGGCGAGGCCCGGCTGGCCGGCTACGACCGGGCGTTCGCCTTCCCCGGCTTCGTCCCGGCGTACATCCGGCCGCTGTTCTGCGAGGGCAGGGGCCCGTTCCGCTGGGCGGCGCTCTCCGGCGACCCGCAGGACATCCACAAGACCGACAAGGCCGTCCTCGACCTCTTCCCGGAGAACGAGTCGCTGCACCGCTGGATCAGGATGGCCCAGGAGAAGGTGCACTTCCAGGGCCTGCCCGCGCGGATCTGCTGGCTCGGCTACGGCGAGCGCGACAAGGCCGGCGAGCGGTTCAACGACATGGTGGCGTCCGGCGAACTGTCCGCGCCGATCGTGATCGGCCGCGACCACCTGGACTGCGGCTCGGTCGCCTCCCCGTACCGGGAGACCGAGGCGATGCTGGACGGCTCCGACGCGATCGCCGACTGGCCGCTGCTCAACGCCATGGTCAACGTCGCCTCCGGCGCGTCCTGGGTCTCCATCCACCACGGCGGTGGCGTCGGCATCGGCCGCTCGATCCACGCCGGCCAGGTCACCGTCGCCGACGGCACGCCGCTGGCCGGCGAGAAGATCCGCCGGGTGCTCACCAACGACCCGGGCATGGGCGTGATCCGGCACGTGGACGCCGGGTACGACCGGGCCGCCGAGGTCGCCGACGAGCGCGGGGTGCGCGTCCCCATGCGCGAGCACGGCCCGACGGGTGCGCTGTGACCGTCAAGCCCCCGAGCTTCGAGGAGATGTGGGCGGAGCTGCTCCCGGTGGGCCGCTCCGCCGTCTCCGGCGGCTACCGCCGTTTCGCCTGGAGCTCCGCCGACGCCGAGTGCCGGGACTGGTTCGAGGGGCAGGCCCGCGCCCGCGGCCTCACCTACGAGCTGGACCGCAACGGCAACCAGTGGGCCTGGCTGGGTGATCCGCAGGGCCCGGGCGCGGTCGTCACCGGCTCGCACCTGGACTCCGTCCCCGACGGCGGCGCCTACGACGGCCCGCTCGGGGTGGTCTCCTCCTTCGCCGCACTCGACGAACTCCGCGCCCGGGGCACCGAGTTGGCCCGGCCGCTGGCGATCGTCAACTTCGGCGACGAGGAGGGCGCCCGGTTCGGCGTGGCCTGCATCGGCTCCCGGCTCACCGCCGGTGTGCTGTCGCCCGGGGCCGCGTTCGAGCTGCGCGACGCCGACGGCGTCCGGCTGCCCGACGCGATGGAACGGGCCGGCCACGACCCGGCGGCGATCGGCGCGGACGGCGACCGGCTGGCCAGGATCGGCGCCTTCGTCGAGCTGCACGTCGAGCAGGGCCGCCACCTCGCCGAGGACCGGCCGGTCGGGGTGGCCAGCGCGATCTGGCCGCACGGCCGCTGGCGCTTCGACTTCCACGGCGAGGCCAACCACGCCGGCACCACCCGGATCGAGGACCGCCGCGACCCGATGCTGACCTACGCCAACACCGTGCTCACCGCCCGGAAGAAGGCCCGGCTGGCGGGCGCGCTGGCCACCTTCGGCAAGGTCGCCGTCGAGCCCAACGGCACCAACGCGATCGCCTCGCTGGTGCGCGGCTGGCTGGACTCCCGCGCCGCCGACGAGCCGACCCTCACCGCGCTGGTGGCGGAGATCGAGCGGGCCGCCGCCGAGCGGGGCGACCGCGACGGCGTCCGGGTCGAGCTGACCCGCGAGTCGTACACGCCGGTGGTGGACTTCGACGGGCCGCTGCGCGACCGGCTCGCGCGGGTCATCGGCGGGGACGGCGCCGCCGCCCCCGTCCTGCCGACCGGCGCGGGACACGACGCCGGAATCCTGGCATCGGCCGTTCCGACCGCCATGCTGTTCGTACGAAACCCGAGCGGTGTCTCGCACTCCCCGGCCGAACACGCCGAGGAGGCGGACTGCCTGGCCGGGGTCGCCGCCCTGGCCGACGTCCTGGAGGACCTGGCGTGTCAGTAACCTACTGGGCCCCGTACGCCTGGCTGCCGCACGTCAACGGGCCGGTGGTCGAACCCGACGTGCTGATCGCCACCGGGCCCGGCGGCCGGATCACCGGGGTGACGCCGGAGAGCGGGCCCTGCCCGCCCGGCGCCGTCCGGCTCGACGGGCTGCTGCTGCCCGGCCAGGCCAACGCCCACTCGCACGCCTTCCACCGGGCGCTGCGCGGCAACGTCCAGGTCGGCTCCGGCACCTTCTGGACGTGGCGGGACACCATGTACCGGTTCGCCGGGGCGCTCGACCCGGACCGCTACCTGGCGCTCGCCACGGCCGCCTACGCGGAGATGGCGCTGGCCGGGATCACCGCGGTGGGGGAGTTCCACTACCTGCACCACGCGCCCGGCGGCGCCCGCTACGACGATCCCAACGCGATGGGCGAGGCACTGATCGAGGCCGCCGCCCGGGCCGGCATCCGGATCACCCTGCTGGACACCTGCTACCTGTCGTCGGGCTTCGGCGCCGAACCGACCAAGCCCCAGCGCCGGTTCAGCGACGGTGACGCCGACGCCTGGGCCGAGCGGGCGGACGCCCTCAAGCCGCGCGAGCACGCCCGGATCGGCGCCGCCATCCACTCCGTCCGGGCGGTGCCCGCCGAGCAGTTGGGCACGGTCGCGCGCTGGGCGTCGATGCGGCGGGCCCCGCTGCACGTCCACCTCTCCGAGCAGACCGCGGAGAACGACGCCTGTCTCACCGCGCACGGCGTCACCCCGACCCGGCTGCTCGCGGACCACGGGGTGCTCGGCCCGCGCACCTCGGCCGTGCACGCCACCCATCTGACCGACGAGGACATCAAGCTCCTCACCGACTCCTCCACCACCATCTGCATGTGCCCCACCACCGAGCGGGACCTCGCGGACGGTGTCGGGCCGGCCCGCCAACTGGCCGCGGCCGGCTGCCCGGTCACCCTCGGCAGCGACAGCCACGCGGTGGTCGACCCGTTCGAGGAGGCCCGCGCGCTGGAGCTGAACGAGCGGCTGCGCACCCGCACCCGGGGCCACTGGACGGCCAACGCGCTGCTGCGGGCCGGTACCGAGGACGGGCACGCCTCGCTCGGCTGGCCGGAGGCCGGGCGGATCGAGGCCGGCGCGCTCGCCGACTTCACCGTGATCGGGCTGGACTCGGTGCGCACCGCAGGGCCGCCGCCCCGGCTCGGCGCCGAGATCGCGGTCTTCGCCGCCTCGGCCGCCGATGTGCGGCACCTGGTGGTCGGCGGCCGACACGTGGTCAGGGACGGTGTGCACCAGCTGGTGCCGGACGTCCCGGGTGCTCTGCGCACCTCGATCGCCGCGCTGAGCTGCTGACCCCCTGAACCTCCCGGGGGCGGGCGGGGGCCCGCCCCCGGGACCGTGACCCCCTCCGAGAGGTTCCGCCTTGAGCACCCCGAGCACCCCTCCCGCTTCGAGCACCCCGGCCGCTTCGATCACCCCGGGCACCCCGGGCACCCCGGGCATCCCGAGCACCCTGATCACCGGCATCGGCAGCCTGGTCACCAACGATCCCGGCTACGGGACCGGGCCGCTCGGCCTGCTCACCGACGCGGCCGTGGTGGTGGACGGCGGGACGATCGCCTGGGTCGGGCCCGCCGCCGGGGCGCCCGCCGCCGACGAGCGGTACGACGCGGCCGGGCGGGCCCTGCTGCCCGGCTTCGTCGACTCGCACGCCCACCTGGTGTTCGCGGGCGACCGCACCGCCGAGTTCAACGCCCGGATGTCCGGCCAGGCCTACAGCGCGGGCGGCATCCGCACCACGGTGGCCGCCACCCGCGCCGCGACCGACGCCGAACTGGACGCCAACCTGGCCCGGTTCGTCCGCGAGGCGCTGCGCCAGGGCACCACCACCATCGAGTGCAAGTCCGGCTACGGCCTGACCGTCGTGGACGAGGCCAGGGCACTGCGGATCGCCGCCTCCTACACCGCCGAGACCACCTACCTCGGCGCCCATGTGGTGGCCCCCGAGTACGCCGACGACCCGGCCGGGTACGTCGACCTGGTCACCGGCGACATGCTGGACGCCTGCGCGCCGTACGCCCGCTGGGTGGACGTGTTCTGCGAGAACGGCGCCTTCGACGGCGACCAGGCCAGGGCGGTCCTGACCGCCGGCATCCAGCGCGGCCTCACCCCCCGGGTGCACGCCAACCAGCTCTCCTACGGCCCTGGCGTGCGGCTCGCCGTGGAGCTGGGCGCGGCCTCCGCCGACCACTGCACCCACCTCACCGACGAGGACGTGGCCGCGCTGGCCGGCTCGGCGACGGTGGCCACCCTGCTGCCCGGCGCGGAGTTCTCCACCCGCGCCGCCTACCCGGACGCGCGCCGTCTGCTCGACGCGGGCGCCGTCGTCGCGCTCTCCACCGACTGCAACCCGGGCTCCAGCTTCACCAGCTCGATGGCGTTCTGCGTCGCGGTCGCCGTCCGCGAGATGGGCATGACCCCCGACGAGGCCGTGTACGCGGCCACCGCCGGGGGCGCCCACGCGCTGCGCCGCACCGATGTCGGCACGGTCACCGTGGGCGCGCGGGCGGACCTCCAGCTGCTGGACGCGCCCTCGCACGTCCACCTCGCCTACCGCCCGGGTGTCCCGCTGACCGCCGCCGTCTGGCGCGCCGGGGTCCGGGAGGTCTGAGCCGGGGGAGGTCCGGGCCGGGCGGACCGGGCTCAGCGCCGGAGGCTGCGCCGGAGGAAGTCCAGCTGGTGCAGCAGCAGGTTCTCCGCCACCGTCTCGTCGGTCGGCAGATGGGTCGTCCCGCTCAGCGGGAGCAGCTCGTGCGGGCGGCCGGCCGCGAGCAGGGCGGAGGAGAGCCGCAGCGTGTGGACGGGCAGCACGTTGTCGTCGGCGAGGCCGTGCACCAGCAGCAGCGGGCGCTCCAGGCGCGGCGCGTCGCCGATCAGCGAGGAGGCTTCGTAGCGCTCGGGGTGCTCGTCGGGGCGGCCGAGGAAGCGCTCCTTCCAGTGGGTGTCGTACAGCCGCTGGTCGGTGGGGGCGGCGCCGGCGACGGCGGCGTGGAAGACGTCCGGGCGGCGCAGCACGGCGAGCGCGGCCAGGAAGCCGCCGAAGGACCAGCCCCGGATCGCGACCCGGTCCAGGTCGAGCAGGCCGGGGCGGCTGCGGGCGGCCTCGTGCACCGCCTCCACCTGGTCGTCCAGGGCGGGTCCTGCGATGTCGGCGAAGACGGTCTTGTCCCAGCGCGGGCCCCGGCCCGGGGTGCCGCGCCCGTCCGCGACCAGCACCGCGAAGCCCTGCTCGGCGAACCACTGGGAGATCAGGTCGGACCAGCCGCCGGCCCGGACGGCCTTCTGCCCGGCGGGCCCGCCGTACGGGTCGAGCAGGACCGGCAGCGGGCCGTCCTGCGGCCGGTGGCCGGTCGGCAGGAAGAGCGTGGCGCGCAGCTCGCGGGGGCCGAGGCGGAGCAGCTCGGGCCGGGGGGTGAGGACGGGCGGCTGGGCGTGCGAGCGCAGCTCGGCGGTGGGGCGCCCGGCGCGGTGGACGGTGCTGCGAGGGCCCGGGGTGTCGGGCGTGCGGGCGGTGTGTACGAGCGTGCCGGCCCGCCGGGTGCCGGTGTGTGCGCCGGGCGCGCTGCTCAGCTGCCGGGCGCCCGTGGCGGGGTCGTACGTCCAGAGGTGGGTTTCGGTGGGTTCGGCGGAGGCGGTGAAGAGCACCTGCTCGCCCTCGGTGCCGAGCACCGTGCGCAGCTGGAGGCCGGGCGGGGTGACGGGCTCGCCGTCGAGGGTCAGATGACGGGTGTCGCCGAGGTCGGCGGAGTCGACCAGGGCACCGGAGCCGGTCCGGACCGGCAGCCCGGGGACGAGCTCGACCCAGTGCTCGTCGTGGCGCTCGGCGAGCGTCCGGGTGGCGCCGTCGGCCGGGTCGACGGCCAGGGTGCGGACGGTGCGCTGGTCGCGGCTCTGCACGGCGGCGTACGGGCCGTGGCCGTCCCAGCCCGCGGCGGTCAGGTACTCGAAGGCCGTCCGGTCCCAGCGGACCTCGGTGCGGGTGCCGTCCAGGCCGAGCAGCCAGAGGCCGACATCGGCGTTGGCGGTGCCGGCCAGCGGGTAGCGCAGGACGCGCGGCGGGCGCGCCGGGTGGGCGGGGTCGGCCAGGTGGAGGCGGCACACCGGGCTGTTGTCGACCCGGGCGACCAGCAGCCGGGTGCCGTCCGGCGACCACCAGTGTGCCCGGGTGCGGTACATCGACTCGGCGGCGACATGGTCGGCGACGCCGTAGGTGACCTCGGGGCCCTCCGGTTCGGCGAGCGCGCGGTCGCCGGTGCCGTCGGCGCCGACCACCCGCAGGGCGCCGCCACCGACGTAGGCGACCAGCCGCCCGGCCGGGTCGGGGCGCGGGTCGTACACCTCGGTGGCGGTGGGTATCCGCCGCACCGTGCCGTCGGCGGTGTCGGCGAGCCAGAGCGCGCCGCCGAGGGCGAAGGCGGCGAGCCGGGCGGTGGCGTCGGTGGCGTAGTCGGTGATGCCGCTCGACGAGACCCGGGCCCGTTCGCGGCGGATCAGCTCGGCCTCCGGCACGTCCTGCCCGGCGTCGCCGAGTGCGGCCGGGTCGGCGATCAGCCGCTCCCCGCCGCTGTCGGTGTCCAGCGCCCAGAGCCGGGTGAGCGGGTCGTCGCCGGCCCGGCTGCGCAGGAAGAGGACCGTCCGGCCGTCGGCGGAGACCGTGGGGTGGGTGGGTGCGCCGAGGGAGAAGCGCCTGGTGCGGGCGAGTTGGCGGGGGAGGGTGTCGGTCGGCATGCCTGACACCATGGCACGCCCGGGCGCGGCCTGTCCCCGGTATTCGGACGGAGCCGGTGCGCGGGTCCGGGGACCGCGCACCGGCCCCGGGGGCGGGTGTTCGTGGGGCCCGAGCGGGCTGTCAGTGGCCGGCCGGGGCCGTCAGTGGATGTCGCCCATCAGCCGGACGACCTTCTTGCGGTACATCGCCAGCGCCACACCGGCGAGCACCGCCAGCAGGCCCTGGCTGGCGAAGTACCAGGTGGATCCCGTCCCCTTGCCGACCATCAGCTGCATGATCGCGGCCACGCAGTCACCGGCGGTGACGCCCAGGAACCAGATGCCCATCATCTGGCTGCCGTACTTGGGCGGCGCCAGCTTGGTGGTGACGGAGAGGCCGACCGGGGAGAGGGTCAGCTCGCCGACGGTCTGGATCAGGTAGACCGAGGCCAGCCAGAGCGGGGTGACCTTGGCACCGCCGGAGGCGGCCGCCATCGCCAGCATCATCACCAGGAAGGAGGTGCCGATCAGCAGCAGGCCGATGGCGAACTTCATGGTGGTGCTGGGGTTCTTGCCGCGCCGGGCCAGCCAGACCCAGAGCCAGGCGAAGACCGGGGCCAGCGCCATGATGTAGAGCGGGTTGAACGACTGGAACCAGCTCGACGGGAAGCCGATGCCGAACAGCGTCGAGGAGGTCGACTCCCTGGCGAAGATGTTGAGCGTCGAGCCGGACTGGTCGTAGATCATCCAGAACACGGCGGCGGCCACGAAGAACCAGATGTAGCCGCTCATCTTGGACTGCTCGTCCGGGGCCAGGTCCTTGTCCCGCTTGATCCGGGCGAAGTAGAAGGCCGGGATCCCGATGCCGGCGACGGACAGCGGCCAGATCACCCAGCCGACGCTGAAGTTGCCGGTCAGCGCGACGACGCCGAAGAAGACACCGGTCAGGGCCAGCCAGAACATGCCCTTGCGGAGCACGGAGGACTTCTCGGCGGCGGAGATCGGCGAGGCCACCGTGCTGCTGCGCGGGCTCAGGTGCCGGCTGCCGAGCAGGTACTGGATCAGTCCGAGGGCCATGCCGGCGCCGGCCAGGGCGAAGCCGAGGTGCCAGTCGACCTTCTGGCCGACGGTGCCGATCACCAGCGGCGCGAAGAAGGCACCGGCGTTGATGCCCATGTAGAAGATCGTGAAGCCGCCGTCGCGACGGGGGTCGGTCGGCCCGTCGTAGAGGTGGCCGACCATGGTGGAGATGTTGGCCTTGAGCAGGCCGGAGCCGACGGCGATCAGGCCGAGGCCGGCGAAGAACGAGGCGGTGGCGGGCACCGCGAGCAGGAAGTGGCCGACCATGATGATCGACCCGCCGACGGCCACCGTCTTGCGGGCGCCCCAGAAGCGGTCGGCGATCCAGCCGCCCGGCAGGGCGAGCAGGTAGACCATGGCGTTGTAGACGCTGTAGATCGCGGCGCCGACGGCCGCCTCGTAGCCGAGCCCGCCGTCGCCGTGCTCGGCGACCAGGTAGAGCACCAGCAGGGCACGCATGCCGTAGAAGCTGAAGCGCTCCCACATCTCGGTCATGAAGAGGGTGGCGAGGCCGCGGGGGTGTCCCAGGAAGGTCTTGCCGCCGGGGGAGGACGGCCGCTGTACGCCGGCCTCCAGAGTCGATGACGCCATGGGTCGTGGTTCCTTGCTCTTGTGCGGCCCGTCCGCCAATGGGTGAGAGGCTGGACGGGGACCTAACCACTGTACGTGGCGATATTTGGCGCCATCAGATGACAAAAGCCATGAATAAGGTATGGCGATGGTAAAGCTTGCGACAGATTCCCTTGAGCTATCCATGGTTTGACCGCACAGATTCCTTAGGATTCAAGTCTGGAGGGTGGATTCTTCGACGAAGAAGCGGTTCTGCGGGCGGGCGTGTCGGATGATCTCCTTCCACTTGATGATCACTGTCTGTGAACTACTTCACAGCGCCGTCGCGGATACCCCGGCGGACTACCATCACCCTTATGACCTGTGTGCTGCTCGCCGAGGACGATCCGGCGATCTCCGAACCGCTCGCCCGGGCCCTGCGACGTGAGGGCTATGAGGTGCTCGTCCGCGAGGACGGTCCGACCGCACTGGCCGCCGGACTCACCGAGGAGGTCGACCTCGTCGTCCTCGACCTCGGCCTGCCCGAGATGGACGGCCTGGAGGTCTGCCGCCGCCTGCGCGCCGACGGCAAGAGCTGCCCCGTCCTGGTGCTCACCGCCCGCGCCGACGAGGTGGAC
This sequence comes from Kitasatospora sp. NPDC087315, assembly GCF_044744345.1. Taxonomy (NCBI): domain Bacteria; kingdom Bacillati; phylum Actinomycetota; class Actinomycetes; order Kitasatosporales; family Streptomycetaceae; genus Kitasatospora; species Kitasatospora sp. NPDC087315. The sequence goes on from NZ_JBIUYD010000003.1 coordinate 346,704, forward strand.
ACCGTGGTCGGCCTGGACGCCGGCGCCGACGACTACGTCACCAAGCCCTTCCGCCTGGCCGAACTGCTCGCCCGCGTCCGGGCCCTGCTCCGGCGCGGCAACGTCGACCAGCTCACCACCGGCGCGCACGGGGTGAAGATCGACATCGAGTCGCACCGCGCCTGGCTCGGCGAGGAGGAGCTCACCCTCTCCGCCAAGGAGTTCGAGCTCCTGCGGGTGCTGGTCCGGGACGCCGGCCGGGTGGTCACCCGCGAGGAGATCATGCGGCAGGTCTGGGACACCACCTGGTGGACCTCCACCAAGACCCTGGACATGCACATCTCCTGGCTGCGCAAGAAGCTCGGCGACGACGCGGCGAACCCCCGCTACATCGCCACCGTGCGCGGCGTGGGCTTCCGGTTCGAGAAGAATTAGCCCCGTACGGGCACAGCGGCCGGGGCGACGGCCGACGGAGCGGAACACCACGGGAGCGGCAGCGTGAAACGCCGGATGATCAACTCGCTGCTGGGCGTGGTCCTGGTGGTGGTCGTGGTGTTCTGCGTTCCGCTCGCCCTGGTCGAGAAGCGCACCATCGTCAACTCGGCCCAGGACCGGGTGGACGCGGCCGCCGTCCGGGTGCTCGCCCTGGTGGAGAACCGGCTCGCCGCGGGCGAGCCGGTCACCGGCGACAAGTTCGCCAACCAGGTCACCGACGGCAGTTACGTCGAGGTGGACATCCCCGGCCAGCCCCCCGTCTCCAGCGGTGTGCGGCCGGCCGGGACCCACCTGCTGAAGGCCGTCGAGAAGGGCAACAGCGGCGAGACCGTCATCGTCGAGCAGTCCCGCGAGGCCGTCGACCACGAGATCGCCAACATGCTGCTGCTGCTCGGCGTGGTCGCCCTGCTCGCCGTCCAGGCCGCCGTGGCCCTCGCCGTCTGGCAGGCCAAGCGGCTCGCCCGCCCGCTCACCGACCTCGCCGAGACCGCCGAACGCCTCGGCTCCGGCGACCCCCGGCCGCGCGACCGCCGCTACGGGGTGCCCGAACTCGACCGGGTCGCCGAGGTGCTGGACGTCAGCGCCGAGCGGATCGCCCGCATGCTCACCGCCGAGCGCCGGCTCGCCGCCGACGCCTCCCACCAGCTGCGCACCCCGCTCACCGCGCTCTCCATGCGGCTGGAGGAGATCACCGCGCTCGCCGAGGATCCGGAGACCGTCAAGGAGGAGGCCACCATCGCCCTCCAGCAGGTCGAGCGGCTCACCGACGTCGTCCAGCGGCTGCTCACCACCCAGCGCGACCCGCGCAGCCCCACCGCCGTCGCCTTCGACCTGGACGAGGTGGTCAAGCAGCAGGTGGAGGAGTGGGGGCCGTCGCTGCGCGGCACCGGCCGGGTGCTCCAGGTGGAGGGGCTGCGCGGGGTCACCGCCGTGGGCACCCCGGGGACGGTCGCCCAGGTGCTGGCCACGCTGATCGAGAACTCGCTGATGCACGGCGCCGGGACGATCACCCTGCGGGTGCGGACCTCCGGGACGTCGGTGGTGGTCGAGGTCCAGGACCAGGGCGCCGGGGTGCCGCCGGAGCTGGGCAACCGGGTCTTCGAGCGGGCGGTCAGCGGCCGCAACTCGACCGGGATCGGGCTGGCCGTCGCCCGGGACCTCGCGGAGGCGGACGGCGGGCGGCTGGAACTGCTCTCGCTGCGGCCGCCGGTGTTCGCGATCTTCCTCGGCCGCAGCCAGCGCGAGGACTGAACGCGGCGGCCGAACGAGACGAGGTGGGTGCCGGGCCTGCTCGGCTACTCGGCCTTGGCGTACCGGATCTGCTCGGCGGCCAGCATCAGTTCGGCCTGCGCGACGACCTCGGTGGCCCGGCCCTTGCCCTTGCCCGTGCCCGCGCTCTGGCTCGTGCCCGCGCCCTGGCCCTGGCCCTGGACCTGGTCCGCCGGGGCCTCGGCGGCCGGCTCGGGGAGCGCCTTGAAGACCCAGGTCCGGTAGGAGACGAAGCGGAACACGGTGGCGACCGCGAGCCCGGCCACCTTGGCGGCCAGCTGCTCGAAGTGCGAGTCCAGGCCGAGCACGTACACCGAGAACCCGAGCACACCGGTCTCGATCAGCATCCCGATGCCGCTGTAGAGCAGGAACAGCGTGATCTCCCGCTTGCGGGAGGCGGCGTCGCGGTCGCGGTACAGCCAGTAGCGGTAGCCGAGGTAGTTGGTGGCGATGGCGATCAGCGTGGCCGCGATGTTGGACCGCAGCGAGGCCAGGTGCAGGCCGTTGATGCAGACCCAGAAGACGGCGAAGTTGACCACCACTCCGCTCAGGCCGACGATGCCGAACTTCACCACTTCGCCCGACAGGCCGCGCAGTCTCTGCGCCAGCGAGGGGTTCGACGCTGCGGTCGTCGCCATACCGGGCTGCCTCCATGTGCCTGCGGACGAAGGGGGTCCGGCGCGGCTGCGCGGCTGCCCCTGAGCCCTGCGTGCACGCACATGATCAGACCACGCGTACCAGGACCTAGCGCTCCAGGCTACCCGCTTCCACCGATCGGCTCAGCCCCCAGGGCCCGGGTATCGTCCGGGCTCCCGGGGCGGCGGTCCGCCCGGGACAGCGGTTCCACAGGCTCCCACCGGCCCGGATATCCTGGCGGGGTGACTTCCCCGGGCAATGCGAATTTTCCAGTGGTGGGCATGATCGGCGGTGGGCAGCTGGCCCGCATGGCACACCAGGCGGGCATCCCGCTCGGGGTCAGGTTCAAACTCCTCGCCGACACGCCCCAGGACTCCGCCGCGCAGGTGGTCTCCGAGGTCGTCCTCGGCGACTACCGCGACCTCGACACCCTGCGCCGCTTCGCGGCCGGCTGTGACGTGGTCACCTTCGACCACGAGCACGTGCCGACCGAGCACCTGCGCGCCCTGCAGGCCGACGGCGTGGCCGTCCGGCCCGGCCCGCACGCGCTGGTCAACGCCCAGGACAAGGGCGTGATGCGGGCCACGCTCGATTCCATCGGCGTGCCCTGCCCGCGCCACCGCCTGGTCGCCGACCCGGCCGACGTGACCGCGTTCGCGAACGAGGGCACGGGCTACCCCGTCGTCCTGAAGACCGTGCGCGGCGGCTACGACGGCAAGGGCGTCTGGGTCGTCGACGACGAGCGGCAGGCGCAGGCGCCGTTCCTGGCGGGCGTCCCGGTGCTGGCCGAGGAGAAGGTGGACTTCGTCCGCGAGCTGGCCGCCAACGTGGTCCGCTCGCCCAGCGGCCAGGCCGTCGCCTACCCGGTGGTGGAGAGCGTCCAGGAGAACGGCGTCTGCGCCGAGGTCACCGCCCCGGCGCCGGACCTCGACCCGGCGCTCTCCGACGAGGCGCAGCAGCTGGCCCTGCGGATCGCGGGCGAGCTGGACATCACCGGCCACCTCGCGGTCGAGCTGTTCCAGACCGGGGACGGCCGCATCCTGGTCAACGAGCTGGCCATGCGGCCGCACAACTCCGGCCACTGGACCCAGGACGGCGCGGTCACCTCGCAGTTCGAGAACCACCTGCGGGCCGTGCTCGACCTGCCGCTCGGCGACCCGCGCCCGCGCGCCCGGTGGACCGTCATGGTCAACGTCCTCGGCGGCGACTACCCGGACATGTACCACGCCTTCCTGCACTGCATGGCCCGCGACCCCGGTCTGCGGATCCACATGTACGGGAAGGACGTGAAGCCCGGCCGCAAGGTCGGCCACGTCAACGTCTTCGGGGACGACCTCGACGACGTCCGCGAGCGCGCCCGCCACGCGGCCGCCTACCTGCGAGGAACGATCACCGAATGACCAACCCTGTTGTCGGCATCGTCATGGGCTCGGACTCCGACTGGCCCGTCATGGAGGCCGCGGCCAAGGCCCTGGACGAGTTCGAGATCCCGTACGAGGTGGACGTCGTCTCCGCGCACCGGATGCCGCACGAGATGATCGCGTACGGGGAGAACGCCCACAAGCGCGGGCTGAAGGCGATCATCGCGGGCGCCGGCGGTGCGGCCCATCTGCCGGGCATGCTCGCCTCCGTGACCCCGCTGCCGGTGATCGGCGTCCCGGTGCCGCTGCGCTACCTGGACGGGATGGACAGCCTGCTGTCGATCGTCCAGATGCCTGCCGGTGTGCCGGTGGCCACCGTCTCGGTGGCGGGTGCGCGCAACGCGGGGCTGCTGGCGGTGCGGATGCTGGCCGCGTTCGACCCGGAGCTGGCCGAGCGGATGACCGACTTCCAGACCGAACTGAACAGCCAGGCCACCGAGAAGGGCAAGAAGCTTCGGGCCAAGGTGGCCGGGTCCTCGTCCTTCGGCTTTGGAAAGTAGTCAAATCGGATAGAACAGCTCGTATGACATCTGAGCTGTTGGACTCCGCCGTCCTGCTGGACCGGGCCCGGTCCGTCCTCCGCACCACCCCCGTGGTGGACGGCCACAACGACCTCCCCTGGGCGATGCGCGAGCAGGCCGGCTACGACCTCGACGCGCTCGACCTGGCCGCCGACCAGAGCGCCCGGCTGCACACCGACCTCGCCCGCCTCGCCGCGGGCGGGGTCGGCGCGCAGTTCTGGTCCGTGTACGTGAGCGCCGGCCTGGCCGGCGACCACGCGGTGAGTGCCACCCTGGAGCAGATGGACTTCGTCCGGGCCCTGGTCGGGCGCTACCCCGACCGGCTCCGGCTCGCCCTCACCGCCGACGACATGGAGGCCGCCCGCGCCGAGGGCCGGATCGCCTCCCTGATGGGCGCCGAGGGCGGCCACTCCATCGACTGCTCGCTCGCCACCCTGCGGGCCCTGCACGCGCTCGGCGTCCGGTACATGACGCTCACCCACAACGACAACCTGCCGTGGGCCGACTCCGCCACCGACAAGCCGGTGGCCGGCGGCCTGACCCGGTTCGGCGAGGAGGTCGTCCGGGAGATGAACCGGCTCGGCATGCTGGTCGACCTCTCGCACGTCTCCGCCGACACCATGCGGGACGCGCTGCGGGTCACCGAGGCGCCGGTGATCTTCTCGCACTCCTCCGCGCGCGCCGTCTGCGACCACCCGCGCAACATCCCCGACGACGTGCTCGCCCAGCTGCCCGCCAACGGCGGCGTGGCGATGGCCACGTTCGTCCCCAAGTTCATCCTGCCCGCCGCCATAGCGTGGACCGTCGCCGCCGACGAGAACATGCGCGCCCACGGCTTCGACCACCTGGACACCACCCCGGCCGGGATGGCCTGCCAGCGCGCCTTCGAGGAGACCAGCCCGCGCCCGGTCGCCACCCCGGCGACCGTCGCCGACCACCTCGACCACATGCGCGAGGTCGCGGGCATCGACCACATCGGCATCGGCGGGGACTTCGACGGCACCGCCTTCCTCCCCGAGGGCCTGGACGACGTGGCCGGCTACCCCAACCTGATCGCCGAACTCCTGCGCCGCAAGTGGTCGGAGGGCGATCTCGCCAAGCTCACCTGGCACAACGCCGTGCGCGTGCTCCGCGACGCCGAGGCCGTCGCGGCCGGGCTGCGGGAGACCCGGCGGCCGTCCATCGCCACCATCGCCCAGCTGGACGGCTAGGCCCTTTTCCCCAGCGGCTTGACCCTGCCCCTGGGGCAGACGGGAGCGTGACCGGCGTGGAGGACACCCCGGAACCCCTGCTCGGCATCGGCGAGTTCGCCCGCCGGTCACGGCTCTCGCTCAAGGCCCTGCGGCTCTACGACCGCCTCGGACTGCTGCCGCCCGACCGGGTCGACGCCGGGACCGGCTACCGGTTCTACCGGAACGACCAGGTCGCCCGGGCCCGGCTGATCGTGCTGCTGCGACGGCTCGACATGCCGCTGGCCGAGGTCGCCGGAGTGCTGGCGGCCGGAGACGGCCCGGCCGGTGCCGACCGGCTGGCCGACTACTGGGCGTCCGTCGAGCGCCGGATCGCCGTGCAGCGGGAGCTGGCGGTGTACCTCCGCATCCGTCTGTCAGGAGGAGAGGGGAGCCGGGGCATGCACCGGATCGAACAGCGCGAGGTACCCGAGCAGACCGTACTGAGCGAGCAACGGCACATCAGGGTGGGTGAGTTGCCCGAGTGGATCCCGGCCGCGTCGGGCCGGCTGCAGGCCGTCGCCGACGCGCACGGGGGCGTCCACGCCGCGCCCTTCGTGGTCCTCCACGGCGAGGTGAGCGAGGACAGTGACGGCCCGGTGGAGGTCTGCGTCCCGATCGACCCCTCGCTCGCCGCGCTCGCCGGGCGGTCCGCCGCCGTCCGGGTCGAGCCGGCCCACCGCGAGCTGTACGCCCGGCTCACCCGGGCCCAGATCGAGTACCCGCAGATCCTCGGCGCCTACGACGCGGTCTACCAGGCCGTGGCGGAGCGGGGCCTGGAGGCCGCGGGCCCGGCCCGCGAGGTCTACTTCGGCCATGTCGCCACCGCACCGCCGGCCGAGCCGGTCTTGCGACGTGGCGGTGCCGGTGCGGTAAGGCCCGGGGGGCTCAGCCCAGCCGCGGGATCTCGATGGCCGGGCACTTGTCCATGACCATCGCCAGGCCCGCCGCCGTCGTCCGCTCGTAGGCGGCCTCGTCGACCACGCCGAGCTGGAACCAGACGGCCCCGGCCCCGACGGCGGCCGCCTGGTCGGCGACCTCGCCGGCCAGGGCGGAGTTCACGAACACGTCCACCACGTCCACCGGGAACGGGATCTCGGCGAGCGAGGGGTAGCCGGGCTCGCCGAGGACCGTCTCGGCCTTGGGGTGGACGGGCACGATGCGCTTGCCGTAGCGCTGGAGCACCTGGGCGACGCCGTACGCCGCGCGGGCGGTGTTGCTGGAGAGGCCCACCACCGCCCAGGTGTCGCCCTTGGCGGTGAGGATGTCGCGGACCGTCGCTTCGTCGCCGTAGCTCGTCATGCCGCTGCCAACGACGGGTCCGGGCGGGGGATTCCCGCCCGGACCCGTCGCCCTAGCTCGGACGGCCCAGCGCCCGGTACGTCCAGCCGGCCGCGCGCCAGGCGGCGGCGTCCAGGACGTTGCGTCCGTCGAGCAGCCGGCGCTCCTCGACCACGGCGCCCAGCTCGGCCGGGTCGAGGTCGCGGAACTCCTTCCACTCGGTGAGGTGCAGCACCACGTGCGCGCCCTCGGCGGCCTCCAGCGGAGACCCGGCGTAAGCCAGGCCGGGGAACATCTTGCGGGCGTTGTCCATCGCCTTCGGGTCGTACACGGTGACCTGCGCGCCCTGGAGCTGTATCTGGGCGGCGACGTTGAGCGCGGGGGAGTCCCGGATGTCGTCCGAGTTGGGCTTGAAGGCCGCGCCGAGAACGGCGACCCGGCGGCCGAGGAAGCCGCCCCCGCACTGCTCGCGGGCCAGCTCGACCATCCGGGAGCGGCGCCGCATGTTGATCGAGTCGACCTCGCGCAGGAAGGTCAGCGCCTGGTCGGCGCCCAGCTCGCCGGCCCGGGCCATGAACGCGCGGATGTCCTTGGGCAGGCAGCCGCCGCCGAAGCCGAGGCCGGAGTTGAGGAACTTGCCGCCGATCCGCTCGTCGTGGGCGAGGGCGGTGCTCAGCTGGGTGACATCGGCGCCGGCCGCCTCGCAGACCTCGGCCATCGCGTTGATGAACGAGATCTTGGTGGCGAGGAAGGAGTTGGCGGCGGCCTTGACCAGCTCCGCGGTGGCGTAGTCGGTGACCATGAACGGCACCCCGGCCGCGATCGGGTCCGCGTACACCTCGCGCAGCAACTGCTCGGCGCGCTCGCTGCGGGCGCCGACGACGATGCGGTCCGGGCGCAGGGTGTCCTGGACGGCGAAGCCCTCGCGCAGGAACTCCGGGTTCCAGGCGAGTTCGGCGCCCTCGCCGACCGGCGCGAGCGCGGCCAGCCGCTCGGCCAGCCGGCCCGCCGAGCCGACCGGCACGGTGGACTTGCCGACCACCAGCACCGGGCGGGTCAGATGCGGGGCGAGCGCATCGATCGCGGCGTCGACGTAGCTCATGTCGGCGGCGAACTCGCCCTTGCGCTGCGGGGTGTTGACGCAGACGAAGTGCACGTCGCCGAACTCGGCGGCCTCCTGGGCGGAGGTGGTGAAGCGCAGCCGGCCGGTCGAACCCTCGTGTCCGGCCACGTGTTTGAGCAGCAGCTCGGACAGGCCCGGCTCGTACATCGGGACCTGGCCCGCGGTCAGCGTGGCGATCTTCTCCGGGTCGATGTCCAGGCCCAGGACCTCGAAGCCGAACTCCGCCATGGCGGCGGCGTGGGTGGCGCCGAGATAGCCGGTACCGATCACGGAGATGCGGAGGGTCACTGGTTCCCCTTTGCGGAATCTCGACCTGGACTGACATGACCTGCGAGCATCGATGCTATCCGCCCCTACGGGCCGTCCTGCCAGCACCGATGTTTCGGCCGCCGACGGCGCGGTTTTCGGGCGGGGCGGGGCGGGCGGCGGCGCGATCCCGGCACTACCCCCGCGCGTGGGCTGTGACGGACGGCACAGTGCGCGCATGGATCCGAAGCCCGAGCGCACGGACGAATCCGCCGAGCCCGCCGGGGCCGCCGGGCCCCGGCGGGAGGGGCTCGGCATCTTCGGGCCGCCGGGGGAGGACGGCGCTCGGCGAGCGCGCGGCCGCCCAGCTCTGGGAGGCGATGCGCAACGACCGGATGGCGCGGTACTTCCAGGAGCACCGCACCGGCGACACCCTGGGAAGGACGTCAACTGACCCGGCCGGCCGGGGCACTCGCTTCGGGAATTAGAAGAAACCTACAAGGCTGTCCCGGTCGAATCGGTTGGCTTACACCCCCGAGTGGTCACCAACTCCCTGGCAGAGTGGCCGGTGAGTCGATCGCTCCCCGCACCGATCCGGGCGGGGGGTTGTATCTCCACCACAATCTCCACAACCACAGGAGGTTCGTTCGATGACTGCTGACACCAATCGCGTGGTGGTCACCGGGCTCGGGGCGACGACGCCGCTCGGCGGGGACGTCGCCTCGACCTGGGCCGCGATGCTGGCCGGGGAGTCGGGCATCCGCGCGATCGAGGAGGAGTGGGCGGCCGGGCTGCCGGTGCGGATCGCCGGGCGGCTGAAGGTGGAGCCGTCCGAGGTGCTGGACCGGGTGCGGGCCCGGCGGATGGACCGCTGCGAACAGGTGGCGCTGGTCGCCGCCCGGCAGGCGTGGGCCGACGCGGGCGCGCCCGAGGTGGACCCGGAACGGCTGGCCGTGGTGATCGGCACCGGGACGGGCGGGGCGACCACCATGCTCGCGCAGGACGACGTACTGGAGGCGTCCGGGGTGCGGAAGGTGTCGCCGCACACCGTGCCGATGCTGATGGCGAACGGTCCGGCGGCCTGGGTCAGCATCGAACTGGGCGCCCGGGCCGGCGCGCACACCCCGGTGAGCGCCTGCGCGTCCGGCGCGGAGGCGATCGCGATGGGCCTGGACCTGATCCGCCTCGGACGGGCGGACGTGGTGGTCGCGGGGGGCGCCGAGGCGTGTATCTGTCCGCTGCCGCTCGCCGGGTTCGCCCAGGCCAAGGCGCACTCCACGCGCAACGACGAGCCCGCGCGGGCGTCCCGGCCGTTCGACGTGGACCGGGACGGCTTCGTGATCGGCGAGGGCGCGGCGGTCGTCGTGCTGGAGCGGGCCGGGTTCGCCGCCGCCCGCCGGGCCCGGGCCCATGCCGCCCTCGCGGGTGCGGCGGTCACCTCGGACGCGTACCACATCACGGCGGCCGCGGCCGAGGGCCAGGTCCGCGCGATGCGGCGGGCGGTGGCCGGGGCCGGTCTCGCCCCGCAGGACATCGCCCTCGTCCACGCCCATGCCACCTCCACCCAGCTGGGCGACCTGGTCGAGGCGGAGTCGGTGACCGAGGCGATCGGCCTCCACCCGGCCGTCACCGCCACCAAGTCGATGACCGGCCACCTCTTCGGCGCGGCCGGTGCGATCGGCGCGCTGGCCGCCGTACTGGCCCTGCGCGACGGCGTCGTCCCGGCCACGCTCAACCTCGAAACCCTCGACCCGGCCGTCAAGTTGGACGTGGTCGCGGGCGCACCGCGGAAGGGTGCCCTGACCGCGGCCCTGACCAACTCCTTCGGTTTCGGCGGGCACAACGCCTCGCTGGTCTTCACACCGGCGCCCTGAGACCGGGGGCCGGGACCGCCTCAGCCGATCAGGGCGGCCGCCTCCTGCCGGGCCTGGCGGAGCCAGGCCGCGCGGGCGGTCCCGGTCGAGTCCGTCACCGTGCGGAAGACGACGCGGCGGATGTCGTCGACGCCGACGTAGGGGAGCACGCAGGCGGCCCAGATGCGGTGCAGCGGGTCGCCGAACTCGCCCAGCTCGCGCGCCTCCGGGGTGTCGGAGGTGTTCAGCACCAGCGCCCGCCCGGCCTTGAGCAGACCGGCCGGTTCGCCGTCCGCCGTGCCCAGCTTGTACGCGACGCCGGGGGCGAGCACCCGCTGGACCCAGCCGGTGAGGACGGCGGGCGGCATGCCCCACCAGTTGGGGTGGACGAGCACCAGCGCGTCGAGCGTGGCCACCTCGGCCCGGTGCAGGGCGAGTTGGGGATCACGGGGGTCGGCGGCGTCGGCGACCGTCCCGGTCTCCTCGGCGGTCAGCACGGGCTCGAACCCCTCCGCGCACAGGTCGTGCGCCAGCACCTCGCACCCGCGCCCGCGCAGCTCGTCCACCACGGCCTCGTACAGTGCGTGGTTGAAGCTGCCCGGCCGCGGGTGGGCCAGGTAGACCCCGACCCGGCCGATCGTTGCGCTCATGTCCCGTTCCCCCTGGGCGAGATGGATGATCGATGCGAGGTGATGTTAAGGCTTGTCCGGCGGGGGTAGGGTGCCGGATCGTGACCGAGCCGGAGTTCCTGACCACCGCCCGGGCGTTCTACGACGCCATCGCCGCCGACTACGCGGACCGCTACCGCGACGAGCTGGCCGTCAAGCCGCTGGACCGCGCGATGCTGGCGTCCTTCGCCGAGCTGGTGCAGGCGTCCGGCGGCGGCCCGGTGGCCGAACTGGGCTGCGGACCTGGCCGGGTGACGGCGCACCTGGACGGGCTCGGCCTGGAGATCTCCGGCATCGACCTCTCGCCGGGGATGGTCGCGCTGGCCCGCCGCACCCACCCGGGGCTGCGGTTCGAGGTGGGGTCGCTGCTCGGCCTGGACCTCGCGGACGGCGCCCTGGCCGGGGCCGTCGCCTGGTTCTCGATCATCCACACCCCGCAGGACCGCCTGCCGGAGGTGTTCGCCGAGTTCCACCGGGCGCTCGCCCCCGGCGGCCATCTGCTGCTCGCCTTCCAGGTCGGCGACGAGCCCCTCCGGGTCGAGCGGCCCTTCGGCCACCCGGTCGCGCTGGACTTCCGCCGCCAGCAGCCCGACCACATCACCGCGTTGGCCCGGACGGCCGGCCTGGAGATCACCGCCCGCCTGGTCCGCGAGCCGGTCGCGGGGGTGGAGAAGACCCCGCAGGCGTACCTGCTGGCCCGGAAGCCCTGACCCGGAAGCCCCGGCCCGGAACCCGCCCGCAGGGGTGTGCGTCCACCAGGGCATGGGGAAGCGTGCGGAGCGGTCGGCCGGGGCCGGCTGCCTGGTGGCGGCGGCCGGGGCGGTGACCGGGTTCGGGGTGTGGTTGTACGGCGCCCGGCCGGGGTTGCGGGGCGGCTTCGAGGGCGAGCGGGACCTGAGCCTGCTGTCCGTGGAGCTCCCGGCGATGGTGCTCGGCGTACCGGCCGTCGCGCTCGCGGTGTGGGCTCTGGCGTCGGCCGCGCTCCGGGGGCGGGCCGTCACCCCGGTGCTGCTGGCGGCGGTGGCGCTGGCCGCGCTGGCGTACGGTTGCCTGGCGTGGCTGGCGGCCGACTCCCGGCCGCCCGGTCCTGCCGCGGTCGCGCCGGCCGTGCGCGCGGCCCGTCTGCACCCGGTGTTCGCCGGTGGCGTACACGCCACGACGCCGTGGGGGTGTTCCCCGGGGCTGTCGCGCGTCGGGGATCCGGCCGTGCCATGATCCCTGCATGGCTTCCAACGTTTTCTTCGACATCACCATCAACGACGAGCCCGCGGGCCGCATCGTCTTCAAGCTGTACGACGACGTCGTGCCCACCACCGCCAAGAACTTCCGCGAGCTGGCCACCGGCGCGCACGGCTTCGGCTACGCGGGTTCCTCGTTCCACCGCGTCATCCCGGGCTTCATGCTCCAGGGCGGCGACTTCACCCGCGGTGACGGCACCGGCGGCAAGAGCATCTACGGCGAGAAGTTCGCGGACGAGAACTTCAAGCTGAAGCACACCAAGCCGGGCCTGCTGTCCATGGCCAACGCCGGCCGCAACACCAACGGCTCGCAGTTCTTCATCACCACCATCGTGACCGACTGGCTGGACGGCAAGCACGTCGTCTTCGGCGAGGTCGTCGAGGGCCTGGACCTGGTCACGAAGATCGAGTCGCTGGGCTCGCAGAGCGGCAGGACCAAGGCGAAGATCACCATCGCCGAGTCCGGCATCGTCGCCTGAGTACCGCCTCGCGCGCTGCTTTCCGCACCGCCCCGGAGTAGGAAGTCGGCTGGGCCGACCTTCCCCTCCGGGGCGGCGGTGTTTCCACGGCGGTCGGCCCGCTTCCGGGGTCGCCGGACCGGCCGGGCCCGACCCGCGTGCGGACACTATGCTCCTCCAGCGTGACGGACTTACAGCAACTGGCTGCCACCCGCTCGTCCTACGACGGCATCGCCGATGACTATGCCGCGCGCGTGACGACGCTGTTCGCGGAGGACCGGGTGGGCCGCCCGATGCTGGCGGGGTTCGCCGAGCTGGTGGAGGCCTACGGCGGGCAGCCGGTGGCCGACCTCGGGTGCGGTCCCGGCCATGTCACCGCGCACCTGGCCGCGCTCGGTGCGGCCGTGTTCGGGGTGGACCTCTCGCCGAGGATGGTGGAGATAGCCCGCCGGACGTATCCGGACCTGCGGTTCGAGGTGGGCTCGATGACGGCCCTGGACCTCCCCGACGGCGGACTCGGCGGGATCGTGGCCTGGTGGTCGATCGTCCACACGCCGCCGGAGGTCCTGCCGGTGGTGTTCGCGGAGTTCCGCCGGGTCCTGGCGGTGGGCGGCCACCTGCTGGTGGGGTTCCACGTCGGTGACGAGCACCTGCGCCCGGAGCGCTCGTTCGGCCGGGCGGTGTCCTACGACGTCTACCTGTCGCAGCCCGATCGCCTTGCCGAACTGCTGGGCGAGGCCGGGATCGCCGTCACCGCGCGGCTGGTGTGCGAGGGGCGGAAGTGGCCGCAGGCGGTGCTGCTGGGGCAGAAGTCCGCTGCGGCGCGCCACGGTTGAGCGGCGACTGAGCGGCGTCGAAGGTCAGCCTTCGAGGAGCGCCTGGCGGACGGCGGGCTCGACGAGTTCGGCGATCGCGCGCTGGCCCTGCTCGTTGGGGTGGAAGAAGGTCTGCCGCCGGCCCGGGGCGAGGCCGGCGCAGGACGCGGCCGGCCAGTCGCTCCCGGGGGCCGCGGTGCCGCAGAACCCCTCCAGCCACTTCACCTCGGCGGGCCGGCAGGCGTCGTGGCCCCGGCTCGCGGTGTCGGTGTCGACGAAGCGGTCGCCGAAGTAGCCGGAGACGGCCCGGATGGTGCTGTTGAGGCGCTGCTCCAGCTCCCGCAGCCAGGGGATGTCCGCCCGCGCGAGGGTGGACGTCCCGGTGGGGTCCCCGTAGCCGCACTCACCGGGGTCGGCGGGCAGCAGGGACGGGTAGCCGATCGTGATCACCTTGGCGTTCGGGGCCTTGCGGTGGACGTCGCCGAGCATGGTGACGTAGTCGTCCTCGATCCGGTCGAGGCGGTCCGCGATGCTCTTCACGCCCGCGGGCGGGTTCTCGTAGTAGTCCCGGCAGGGCTGCCCCCGGCCGTCGGCGGCGCCGAGCGCGAGACATCGGGTGATCAGCTCGCCGAACGGCAGGCTGTTCCCGCCGACCCCGACGGTGACGACGTCGGTCCGGTCGTCGATCCCGGCCCGCTCGATCTGCGGTGGCACCTGCGGCCAGCCGCCGGCCGGCTCCGCCGGGTCGTCCACGCCGGCGCCCCGGCCGATCGGGGTCTGCGGTTCCCTGGTGAGGTGCGGGATCGCCGCGTTGCCGCAGCTGACGTCGCGGAGCTCCACGAACAGCCCTTCAGGGGGGTACGCGTGGAGCCGCCGGTTGACCACGTCCGGGTAGGAGCCCGGGGTCCGCTCGCATCCGTCGGGGTGGTCGTCGCGCCGCCCGGTGAAGAGGCCGGCGGTGTAGGAGTCGCCCAGCGCCACCCAGGTGTAGTGGTCCCCGCCACGCACCGCCGCGGTGGCGGGTACGGCCGTGGGCGCGGCCAGCGCCAGCGCCGCGGCGGCCGGCCAGAACCTCTTGCCTCGCATGCTGTCCCTTCCTGCCGAGGCGGCGCACGGGAGTGCGGTCACGCCGTTGTGCCCGGCGGTCGCGTGGCGACGCGGAACCGTCACCACGGGTGCACGGTACGTGACGGCAGGTGCCTCCGCCGCGCGCCGGAAGGCGGCCCCGGCGAGGCCTCGCCGTTCTGCTCAGGACCAAAGGGGTGAAGGGGTTCACCCTTTCAGCGTTTCGTCTGCGAATCACCGCGTCGGCGGCGTGTAGCTTCCGTGCCGACGCGGCTGCCGCACAACCGTCCTGTCGCGTCGTCAACTCCCCGTCGAGAGGACGCAGTAGATGCGACGCAACGCCCTGGCCGCCTGTTCCCTGGCGGCCGCCCTGCTGGTCACCGGGGCGGCCGCCACCGAGAGCGCGGCCGCGACGGCCGTGGTCGACCCGGCACCCCAGGACTGCCCGAGGGAGGCCGACCGGCCGACGCCGGACGATCTCAAGAAGTACTACTGCGGTTTCAAGGAGTTGGGCCCCGCGACCCTGCCCGCCGGGCAGCCGGTCGCGGCGCTGCTCAAGGACTACCGGCGTTTCGGGGGGTTGACGCCCGACGACTTCCTGAAGTGGTACCGGGAGGGCCTGAACTGGAAGTACCCGGCCAACAACGGCTTCAGGGACGACGGAGACAAGTTCGACGAGACCGTGGTCTCGCTCCCCATGGGCAAGCTGCTCGATCGCTTCGGTGAGAACTCCGGCGGGTTCCTGGCCGACGCGGGGACCTCCTTCGCGCAGCGGTCGCTGACACCGCAGAGCCTCGACTACGAGGTCGACCAGAAGCCGACGAGCGGGTACCACTGCTTCTCGGTGCTGAATCCGTTCAGCGTCCAGGAGGGGCACATCGCGGCGGCGTACGCCCAGCCGGGCAACGGCGTCCAGCAGTGGCTGGACCCGGCCTTGACGCCGAAGGAGCTGAAGGACGCGGGCGAGAAGTTCAGCCCCGAGAACCTCATCAAGCATCACTACCTGCAGGAGGAGAAGCCCGAGACGTGCGCGGCCACCGGCTGAGGCCGGATCGCGGGCGGCCGGCCGGGGCGGGCGGGCTCAGCAGCTCTCCTCGACGTAGAGGAGCGTCCGGCCGTCCCCGGAGGCGAACTCGTACGGGCGGTAGCTCGGCGTACAGGTGGCACCGAGCAGGTTCTTGATCGCGTGCCAGGTCGTGGCCCGGCCGGTGGAAGGCACATGGCGGAAGTGCCCTCCACCGCCCTCTCCGATGATCATCTCGTCGGCCTGAAGTGCCAGACGCTTGGCGAGATTCCGCTGGAGCGGGCCGCGGACCTTCCGCCACCGCTGACCGGTGTCGTCGACGAACTCCTCACGACCGGCGGGGGACGGGATGCCCCTGCCGTACGAGTCCCGGGCCGGCGGCAGGGCGGCCATCATCTCTGCCAGTGTCGTGGTCTGTGAACGCTTCTCGGACATGGCCCAAGCCTCTCAGGAGACGGAAGCCGGGTCCGGGCCGGACGGCCGGGCAGGGTGGAGGCGGGTGGCGTGCCAGGTGCTGTTGCGGCCGGCGGCTTCGCGGTAGGCGATGCGCTGGACGGCGGTGAGGAGGCGGTAGAGGGAGAGGACGGCATCGGACTCGTCGGCCTCGTAGCCGAGTTCGTGGATGAAGGCTTCGAGCTGGGGCCAGTCGAAGTCGTCGGGGGCCGGGGGGAGCAGGGCGGGGAGGAGATAGCGGTCGGTGTGCGCGGTGAAGGCGGTGGCCACGGCGTAGCGGGTGGCGGCTAGCGCGTTGGTGAGCAGCAGGTCGAGGGGCGGGGCTGGGGTGTCTGACACGACGGGCTGCGCCTTTCCGAGGAGGGGCGGGGTCTCCCGTGGGGCCCTCACCGGTTCGGTGCGGCCCCCGCGGGTGGTGTGCAGGGTAGGTGGTGGAACCGGGCTGGTGGGCGAATCCGCTGGCCGTGGGTGTGCCGGTGTGTTGATGCGTTCACCCCGAGGGGTCGGATCGGCAGGTTCGGGTCCGAACCGTTCTGGTGGCCGATCCATACCCGTTGGCGTGCGGCGGACACGGCGATTCCGGGTTTCTTGTGCGGCGCACCGGTGGGCGGTGACGCCCGTGCGCCCCCGTGATCGGCAACGCGGCGGGAGCCGCCCCGGTCGCGTGCCACCCATCGGCTTCCGGGCACAATGGGTGGCACGGGGCTGCCGTCGAAGCACGGTGCCACAAGGGGGAGTTGAGATGCAGAGTACGAATGCCGGCCTCGTTCTGGCCGTGCCGGCCGTCGGCCTGGTGGTGTTACGGCAGCTGCGCACCCGGCCGGTGCGGCGCATCGGCTCGTTGATCACTCCGGCGCTCCTCGGCGTCCTGGGCGCCGTGGGGATCGCCGCCGGTGTCGCCTCGGTCGCCAAGGAGCGCTCGCTGACCGCGACGCCCGTCGTCCTTCTGGTGGCGAGCCTGGCCGTCGCGGCGGGCTTCGGCGTGGCCAGGGCGCGGACGGTCCGGGTCTGGCGCGATTCCGGGGACGAGGTGCTGCGCAGGGGGACGGTGGTCACGACCGGGCTGTGGGTGGCCTCGGTGACCGTGCACGCGGCTCTGGGCCTGTGGATCGACCACGCGGCTGGGGCCGGGGTGCTGGGGACGGTCTCGCTGTACGCGTACCTGGCGATCGGCCTGGGGGTGCAGAACCTCCTGGTGCGCGGGCGGGCCGCCGCGCTGTGACCCCGGCCCGACGCGGCCCGGCCGCGCGGTCGGCCGGTCGGGCGGTCAGCCGGACGCGCGGACCAGGAGGCGGGGGCGGGGGCCGGTGACCGACGGGCCGCCCGAGCCCTGCAGCAGGTGCTCGATCGCGGTGGCGACGGCGGCGGCGGTGTCGGCGGGGTCGTAGTACGTCGTGGTCAGTGCGGGCCGGAGCGCCGCGCCGAGCGGCAGGTTGCCCGAGCCGACCACGGCGACGTCGCCGGGGACGTCGAGCCCGGCGTCCCTGAGTTCCTGGATCAGCACCAGGGCGAACTCGTCGTTGTACGCGTAGACGGCGTCCGGGCGCAGGGCCGGATCGCGCCAGGCGGCCGCCGCGGCGGCGAGGGCTCCGTCGTCCAGCTCGCAGTCGACCCGCTGGACCGGCACGCCCGCGGCTCCGGCGGCCGCGGTGACGGCCTCGAAGCGGGCGCGGCCGACGGCGGCGATGTCGCCCCCGGGCACGAGGCAGGCGAGGCGGCGGCGGCCGCTGTCGATCAGGTGACGGGTGGCCAGCTCGGCGACGGCGGCGCCGGCCACCACCAGCGTCGGCGCGTACGGCAGTGCGCGCGGGCCGGTCAGCAGGACGGCGTCCACTCCGGCGCGGCGCAGGAACGCGGCGGCCTCGGGCGGGCAGCGGTCCGCGTCCGCGACGACGGCGGCCGGGCGCAGCTGGGCCCAGGCCCTGGCGCCGTCCACGCCTTCGGCCCTCCGGTCGCCGTGGAGCAGGAGGTTCAGGCCGCGCCGGGAGAGTTCCTGGCTGAGCGCCTCGAAGTACCGGTGCCGGGTCGGCCCCATGGGCAGCCGGGGCATCGGGGCCAGCACCAGATCGCTGCGGCCGGAGCGGAGCGTGCGCGCGGTGCTGTGGGGGGTGTAGCCGAGTTCCCGTACGGCCGCCAGGACGCGCAGGCGGGCCTGCTCCCCGATCGGGCGCTCGGAGCGGCCGTTGAGGACGTACGAGACCGTGGCCCGGGAGACGCCGGCGAGCCGGGCCACGTCCGCGCTGGTGGGCCGCCGTCCGCCCCGGGGGGTTTCGTGGTCGGCGGTGTCGTACGCGGTCATGCGCGCACCCTAACCGACGCTGCGGCACGTGTCACCCGAACAGTTGGTGAACGGGCATGGGTGCCGGAAAACACCAGGTGAAAGCTGGCTGAGGGGCTTTGCCGGTGTCGTTGACACGTGTCACCTTGGCGGTGCACTCCGGCGGTGACACGTGTCAACGCCGCCCACCCCAGTACCAAGGAACGGCCCATGGACCAGCGCCCGAACTTCGTGATCTTCATGCCGGACCAGCTGCGCGCCGACGCCCTCGGCACCTTCGGCAACCCCCTCGTCCGCACCCCGCACCTGGACGCGCTCGCCGCCCGCGGCACCCGCTTCGACAACGCCTACGTCCAGCACCCGGTCTGCTCCCCGAGCCGGGCCTCCCTGCTCACCGGCTGGTACCCGCACACGGCCGGCCACCGCACCCTCACCCACCTGCTCAAGCCGCACGAGCCCAACCTGCTGCGCATCCTCAAGGACGCCGGCTACCACCTCGCCTTCGCCGGCGCGCGCGGCGACACCTTCGCGCCCGGGGTGGCCGAGGAGAGCGTCCACGAGTACGGCTTCGCCGCCCCGCCGACCTCCGACTACGGCCGCCCCTACCCCGACGGCATCTGGTCCCGGCTGTTCTACAAGGGCCGGCTGCCCGACGACGACGGCACCGACTTCGACGAGGCGGCGGTGTGCACCGCCGAGGAGTGGCTGCGGGAGCCGCCCGCCCGGCCCTGGGTGCTCTTCCTCCCGCTGGTCGCGCCGCACTGCCCGTTCCAGGCGCAGGATCCCTGGTTCTCCCAGTACGACCGCGACGCCGTCCCCGACCCGGTGCCGCCGGGCGACCCGGCCGGCGAGCCCCGTTACATGCGGGCGATCCGTGAGAGCTACGGGCTCGACCGGGTCGAACCGGAGCAGTGGCGGGAGGTGACCGCCACGTACTACGGCATGGTCTCGCGCCTCGACCACCACCTCGGCCGGGTGATGTCCGCCGTCGAGCGGGCCGGCGCCGCCGACCGCACCGTCACGCTCTTCTTCGCCGACCATGGCGAGTACTTGGGCGACTACGGCCTGATCGAGAAGTTCCCGTCCGCGATGCACGACTGCATCACCCGGGACCCGCTGGTCATCAGCGGCCCCGGCCTCGGCCTCGGCGAGGGCCAGGTCTGCGACGGGATGGTGGAGTTGGTGGACATCCTGCCCACCGTCCTCGAACTGGCCGGAGTGCAGGCCCCGCACCGTCACTTCGGGCGCAGCCTGGTACCGCTGCTGCACGATTCGGCGGCGCCGCACCGCCAGTACGCCTTCACCGAGGGCGGTTTCACCGTCGAGGAGGAACCGCAGCTGGAGCAGGCGCCGTTCCCCTACGACCGGAAGGCCGCACTGCAGCACGAGGACCCGGCGCTGGTCGGCAAGGCGATCGCGGTACGGGACCAGGAGTGGACCTACGTCTGGCGCCTGTACGAGCAGCCCGAGCTCTACCACCGCGCCACCGATCCGCACGAGCGCACCAACCTCGCCGGCCGCCCGCAGCACGCCGGTACCGAGGCCCGCCTGCGCGAGGCCGTCCTGCGCTGGTCGGTCGAAACGGCCGACGTGATCCCCTACGAGTCCGACCCGCGCCGGGCCGACGTCGCGCTCCCCGCCCCGGGGGCGACCCGGGCGCAGCCGTAGAGGTCAGCTGGTCGCGACGGCCGTGGCGGCGTCGTTCTGCCAGTACCCGAGGCGGACGTTCTCGAAGTCGACGGTGAGCTTCCCGCCGGGGGCGGCGACCTTGGCGGGGGCGCCGGAGGTGCCGGCGTCGGGGTCGGCGCCCTGGAGGTGGACGCCGAAGGAGGTGACGGCCTCCCCCTTGTTGGCGGAGGCGGCGCTGGAGGTCTGGATGCTCGCGTAGCCGGTGGCGCCGGGCTGGAGGCGGACGAGGGACTGCGGCTTGCTCTCCTCGTTCACCGGGGAGACGGCCTGCTGGTCCTCGCTGAAGCGGATCACGGGGTAGCCGTACAGGTCGCAGCTGGTGCTTGAGGTGTTGGTGACTTCGAGCATGAAGTGGTTGATCGGCCGGGCCATGGTCTTCGCGGTGAGCTTGACCATGGCGGTGGTGCACGCCGGTGCGGTCCCGTTGCCGGCCTTGCCGGAGGCCGCCGTGGTGGGGGCGGCGGACGGCTTCTTCGTCCCGCTCGGCGTGGCGGGCTTGCCGGCGCCGGCACTCGGGGCGGGGGTGCCGGTGTCCGGCGCCGCCCCGGCGGGGGCGCTGCCGGCGCCGGCCGCCGCGGCCGTTGTCACGCCGGTGTCCGAGGGGGAGTTGTCGGGCCCGCAGGCGGCCAGGGTCAGGACGCAGGCGGCGGTGAGCGTGAGGGCTGCGGAGCGGGCGCCGCGGAGGCGGAAGGACATGCTGGTCATCCCCTGAAGTCTGGCCGGACGGTGGCGATTGAAAGGCTGTCAGCCATTTGTCACGGCTCTGTTCCGGAGCTCCGTCCGATGTGCCACAAGGGGGTGTGCCCGTCCGCGGGGCGTCCCTGCCCGGCGTGCGACCGTGGTCACCTCCCGATCAGGCCGGGGCAGGGGCCCCATGAACGTGATGTTCACCGGCCAGGAGAAGTAGCCGACCCCTTCTTCCCGGTCTCAGTTCTCGAGCTCGGCGAGCCAGCGCAGGGCGCGCAGACCCGGCAGGAAGCAGTACTCGCCGCCCCGGGTGACGACGAAGCTCGGCAGGTTCCGCAGGCGGCGCCGGATGGGCCGCTCCGGGATGGTGACGCTGCCCGTCCCGTCGTGATGGCCGGCCACCGGGTCCTTTTCGCCCGGGTACCCGATGAAGTTGCCGTCGTTGACCCACTCGGACTTGATGAACTCGAACTGCCGGTCCAGGTGGGCGCAGATGAAGACCCCGATGAGGCCCCGGTCGGCGCCGTCGTCTTCGAGCACGCCCTCCGGCAGCGGCGGGCCGTAGCTGGTGCCGCGGCGGATGATGCGGTGCAGCCGGGCCTCCCCGACAATGGTGGAATCGCGCGGGTTCACCCGCCGGATATGCGCACTGGCAGGGCACTTGAAGCCGCGGTCGTCGTCTTTCCGGTAGAGGAAATCATTGTTGCGGCGCGGATCCGCGCCCAGGGCCGCGTCATCGTGCTCCGGGGAGAGGGTCAGCGGCGCCCCGCTCGGCCAGCGCCCGATCATCTTCGCCCCCAGGAGCGTCTCCTCCTCGGGGCTGGAGGTGTTCGCGCGCAAGTACTGGCGCCAGGCCGCCACTTTGGTGTGGAGCTTGCGGAGGGCGAGGTAGGTTCCGTTGCGCCCCAGGACCTCCGGCCGCGGCATGGGCGGCAGATTTCCGGTCTCATCGGGATAGCCGAGGATGAACTCGCCGGCCTTGACGGGGGTTTCCCGGGGATTGGAGCCGGGGATACCGCTTCCCTCGATGCTGGGATAGCTGATTCCGTCGCGAAAGCCGAAGTTGGTGCGCCCGGTGGGGAGCTGGTGGACCTCGTGCTGCCAGATCACCTCGACACCGGGCAGCTCCTTCTGGGCGGCGAGGGCTCGCTTCAGCGCGTTCTCCAGACGTGCCCCATCGGGTGAGAGCGCACTCAGCACGATATGAACATCGGGGCTTCCGAACGGTGGCTCCCAATGGGCCGGATCACTTTCGCCGGTGTCGCCGATCACGTCCGCGCGCGCCGCCATGCCCTGCTGGAACGCGAGGGGAAAGCTGTCGAGGGAGTCCTGGGGCACCCCGAGGGCTCGTAGTCCCTGGTAGGTGAAGGCCACGGCGACCCAGGCGTCTTGATTCGGGCCGGCACCGGGGAGTCCACGACCGATCGCCGGGAGCAGCCACCGCAGCAGGGCACGCCCGGCATGGCGGTCGTCGACGCGCAGGAAGAAGAACCTGCCCACGTACGGCGCCGGCCGGGGATGGAGCGCTCCACTCTGGATGTCGTCGATATCGAGACTCACACCGGGCACGCTGTTGCTTGTCGCCGAGTCCATGATTGCGGTGTCTCCCTGGTAGGTCTTCATGGGTAATAGCCTGGCTGGGAGACACCAGCACGGCATTTGTTTCGGGGCGCCGGGCCGCGGAGGGCGTGAGCTGTTCGCAGGCCTCAGCCCGCGGCTTCGTCGAGCAGCTTCTGGAAGGCCGGCGTGGCCAGCAGTGCCGCGTTGGCCGGATTGTCGAGTGCCGCCCGGAACTCGGGGGTGTCGAGCACTTCCTGGAACGCCTCGCTCACGCGTTGGTTCTTCCAGATCTGCTTGACGGTGAGTTCGGGGTAGGAACTGATGAAGGCGAGCGCAGGAGCCTGGTGGGCGACAAACCACTCCTTCGCCTTGGGGTCGGCAACGCCGGGGAATCCTTCCGAGTGCGAAAAGATCTTGTCGAAGTTCTTCCCGACGACCGTCGTGGCGAAGTCGTCGATGTAGGTGTCCCAGGACCCGTCGAAGACGCTGGCGAACATGAACCGTGTGTCGTTGTCGAAGATCACATGCCGCGCGTCGTGCAATGTGCCGATCTGTTGCAGCGCCGCTCGATTCGCCTTGGACGCGTTCCTGATACCGGCGAGCGTCTCGCGCAGCGCATCCGCGTGGCCCGGCTTGATCTTGGTATAGACGGTGAATTCGCTGCACACCCCATCCTTCAGGCCCGGCCGCTCCGGCTGGCTTGTCTCTGTCGCAGCCATCGGTGTCCCTCCTTATTCGCGCCTGTTCCTGGAGTCCGAATCCTCGTGCCTCGCCAACGTATGACCGTCCCAACGACCGTGCAACCGCAACCAGTGAGGGGTCTATTCGCCGGAAGTGGGAATTCCCGTCACCGGCCGTCCGCGCGGTCAGGAGACGAGGATGCTGATGCCGTCGCCGAGCAGTTTCGCCCCGAGGACGAAGAACAGGGCCGCCATCACGGCGGCGTTGTGCCGGGCGGTCCAGTCCTTCCAGCTGCTGAGCACGCTCGCCGCCCGCTCGCCCGCGAACAGCAGGACCGCGAGTGGGGCCAGAAGTCCGAGGGACCCGATGACCACGAAGACCGCCAGCGATGCGACCTGCTGCCCGACGGGCAGCCCGGCCGCGCTGATCGAGGATGCTGCGGCGATGGTCAGCGAGGCGTTTTTGACATTGGCCGCCGACAGGGCCAGCCCGAGACCGGTGATCTTGATCGGTGTGAAGCGGTCGATCGCCGCCATCCACTTCGGAAGCTGCGCCTCCGTGGCGGCGGTGGGGCGCCGACGCCACTGCCGCACACCGAACAGCACGAGCAGCAGTCCCAGCCCGGTCTTGAGGCCGCCCACCCAGGCCGCCGGCTGCTGGTGCCCGGTGGAGGCACCGCCCGACCCGCCGATCGCCAGCATCACCGCGCCCACCGCGGAGAGCCCCACGATCCAGCCGATGGTGAACAGCGGTCCGTTGAGCCGTCCCCGTGGCGTGACCAGCACCAGGATGACGGCGATGATCGGGAGCGGGCTGATCGCGACACCGGCCGCCAGGCCCAGCACATCACCGAGAACTTTGCCCATGGCGTCCTCCGGGCGGCGATCAGGGATGAACCGACCGGCCGGGCTCGGCCGAGCCGCCCCCGCCAAACTCCTCCGTGAGCTACCCGGCCGCGCGCCGGGCGGGCGGAGAACCCCTCCACAGACATCATCGACCGCCTCGGCAGGCCGCGCGACATCAACAACAGGCGAGCCGGGCGGCCGTGTTCACCGCGCGGCAGCCTGTCGGCCGTGCCTACGCTGGTGGTGACCAGAGGTTGCCGGCAATCGCCGAGCCCGCGGGCCGACGGCGGCCGTGTGCGTCGTACGGCTCCGGCTCCGAACGTCAGGCGCCGCTCTCACGGGCGGAGCCGCCGATGAGAAGTGGTCGACTCATGTCATCACGGTTCATCCCCTACACCCCGGACGTCGAGGTCGCCGAACCCGACTTCGACGACAAGCTCCGGACAGTGATCGGGAAGACGGAGCGGTACATCACCGAGTCGGTCACAGCCGAGGGCACCGGCCTTGCGGTGCGTGACGCCCACGCCAAGGGGTACGGACTCGTCAGGGGAGAAGTCGAGATCCTCGACGGGGTCCCCGCCGAGTACGCACAGGGCATCTACGCGACACCAGGGCGGCACGACGCGCTCCTGCGCTTCTCCAACGGCTCACCGCATACCGGAGCCGACGCGCGACTCGGCCGCGCGACCGGACTGGCGCTCAAGATCTTCGACGTCGACGGCCCGACCCTCCTGGACGACGAGCCCGACACCCGCACCTTCGACTACGCGCTCATCAACGCGCCGGTCTTCTTCTGCAACACCGTGGAGCACTACCTGTTCATCCAGGAGCTCTTCCTCGAAGCGCCCACCTATTTCGCCGCGGGGCCGCCCGGCCGGCATCGCTTCTACCGCGACTTCGTGACCGGCATGGGCACGCTGGACCAGGACGATTGGGCGTGGGACGAGTTCCTGGCCTTCCTCACCGTGGCACAGCGGCCCCTGGTGAACATTCTGCTGTCGACCTACTGGACGATGGGCGCGGTCCGGCACGGTGACCACATCGCCAAGGTGCGGATCGCCCCCGACCCCCGCTTCGCCGCCGCCGTGGTCCAGCGCACCCTCGACCTGACCTCGGCGGCAGAGGTCTTCCGGCCGGCTCTCGTCTCCGAACTGCGGGACCGGCCGTACGCGTTCGACATCCAGGTGCAGCTCTGCACCGGCCTGGACCGGATGCCGGTCGAGGACGTCACCGTCGAGTGGCCCGAGCAGCTGTCCCCGTTCGTCACCGTGGCCAGGCTGCGCCTCCCGCAGCAGGACATCTCGGACGAGGACAACCTCAGGAGGATGGACGCGCTCTCCTTCACCCCGTGGCGGGTGACAGCCGCACACGCGCCCCTCGGCAGCATCATGCGGGCGCGCAAGGAGGTCTACCGCCGCTCCTCCATCGTGCGTCACCGGCTCAATCGTCAGGAGCGCACGGAACCGCGCAGCGCCGACGAGGTGCTGCCGTAGAGCGGCCCTTACCGGAGCTGAACGAAGTGGGAAGTCGGAGGGGCCGACTTCCTGTGTCAGTGGGGGCGGGGGTGGAGGCGGGTGGGGTGCCAGGTGCTGTTGCGGCCGGCGGCTTCGCGGTAGGCGATGCGCTGGACGGCGGTGAGGAGGCGGTAGAGGGAGAGGACGGCGTCGGACTCGTCCGCCTCGAAGCCGAGATGGTGGATGAAGTGTTCGAGCTGGGGCCAGTCGAAGTCGTCGGGGGCCGGGGGGAGTTGGGTGGAGAGGTGGTGGCGTTCGGCGTGGGCGGTGAAGGCGGTGGAGACGGCGTAGTGGGTGGCGCTCAGGGCGTTGGCGAGCAGCATGTCGAGGGGTGGGGCGTCGGACATGACGGGGCTGCGCCTTTCCGAGGAGGGATGGGGTCGATCGTGGGCTCCTCACCGGCTGGTGAGGAGCCCACGGGCGTTGTGCGGGTCAGGCGTTGGGGTCGGCGTGGTGGTTGAACTCGCCGGCCTTGATGCCCTGGAGGAACTTGGCGAACTTCGTCGGGGAGGTGCGGACGATGACCTCGGCCGTGTCGGACTCGCGGATCTCGACTATGCCGTCGACGGTTCGGACCTCCACGCAGTCGTTGCCCGAGCCGCTGAACGAGGATTTCTGCCAGTCGATGCCGGACATCCCTAACCCTTCAAGGTTGTTGGGGCGGGGCATGAAGCACCCAAGGGAGCACACGAGCCCAGCGCCCTGTGCGGGCTGCAACGTTAGAGCCACCGTGCGTAGTGAATCAAGGGTGATACACAAATGGAGCGGCTCCTCACTCGGACGAGTGAGGAGCCGCAGGGCGGGCGCGGGTCAGCTGTTGAAGTCGGCGTAGTGGTCGAACTCGCCGGCCTTGGCGCCCTGGAGGAACTTGGCGAACTTCGTCGGGGAGGTGCGGACGATGACCTCGGCCGTGTCGGACTCGCGGATCTCGACCACGCCGTCGGCGGTGCGCACCTCCATGCATTCGCCACCCGAGCTGCTGAACGAGGACTTCTGCCAGCCGGTATTGATCATCTTTTACCCTTCACGTCTCGTGGGGTAGGGCAGGACTCGCCCATAGTGCACGGAGAGTCAGATGACTCGAGCACGCTGCAACGTTAGAGCCACCGTGCGTAGTGAATCAAGGGTGATACACAAAGCGGAGCGGCCCCTCGCTCGGACGAGTGAGGGGCCGCAGGGCGGGCGCGGGTTAGGCGTTGAGGTTGGCGTGGTGGTCGAACTCGCCGGCCTTGATGCCCTGGAGGAACTTGGCGAACTTCACCGCGGTGGTCTGAACGACGATCTCGCCCGTGTCGGACTCGCGGATCTCGACGATCCCATCCACGGTCCGGACTTCGACGCAGTTGTCGCTTGAGCTACTAAAGGAAGACTTCTGCCATTCGTTGGGAAACATTTCAATCCTTCAGGTTCTTTGCGGTCTCATTGATCAGCTCGCGTGACTCCTCCTCGTTGAGGGCTGCCTTCTCGATGCGTTTGAAGACGGCGCGATAACTTTCGAGCTCGTTCGGGGCATCGAAGAAGATAGGGCCTCGCGAGGACTCCATTTCCGCCGTGTCCAGTTCGGGTACCTCACCGAAGCTGTAGATGAGGCTCTCGATGGTTCCCGGGTAGGTGTGAGCCCTGAACGGAACCACGCGAATGCTGATGTTCTCCCGATGGGAGTCCTCGATCAAGCACTCCAGCTGCTGTTGGAGCACTGGGGTGCCGCCGAAGCGCGTAAGGAGGCACGACTCGTGAAGGTAGGCCTCCAGTCTCTTCTGGGGGTTCCGCATGAGGATGTTCCTGCGCTGGGTTCGAAACGCGGTGTATAGGCCGATCTCGTGAACTGTGAGGTCTGGGATCCTTCGGCTGAAAATCCCCTTCGAGTAATCGCTGGTTTGCAGAAGCCCTGGCAGGAATGTTGTGACCCACACCTTGATCGACCCGACGGCGAAGTCTTCGTGCTCTGCGGATTCCAGGAAGGTGCTTGGGAGTAGGCCGCGATAATCCTCCCACCAGCCCTTCGTTCGATCCTGTGTCATGTTGCCCAGCGTGCTAATGAGTGGATCGTTGAGGCACTTGCAGGCTCCGGCGATTGCCCGGATCCGTTGGCGGCTGACGCCAGCCTTGCCGTTCTCCATCTGGCTGATCTGACTCACATCGATGTCAAGGATTCTGGCGAGCTGGGGACCGCTGAGTGCCGCAGCCTCGCGGATCTTGCGCAGCTCGGCGCCGAGTCGGCGTTGCCTCAGCGTTGGGTGTCGGCGTGGCGGCATTGGTTCGTCCTTACGTGATGTGGGGCAAGTGTGCCGCGCGGTATGTGTCTTGGTCCACTGAGAGTCTCCTGATCCCCACTTGAGAGTGATGTTTGGCCGTCTAGGTCTCACATGCGGGACTCTTGCTATAGCGTCAGTCTCCGTCGGCACCCGATGAGCCGTCAGTAATGCCTGCTTCAAGGGCAGTAGGTACCTGCTGCCCAGGCACCGCAGAGCAGCCACACGTGGCCTCAACCAGTCACGCCCTGGCCTGGCTCACGGCGACGAGCCCGCCGACGCGCACTCATCCCAAACCCCCACGGAGGTCTCCCATGCGTGCCTTCAACCTGCCCGAACCGCCCGACTGGTCCGCTGCCCGCGCGGAGCTGAGTGACGCGATGTCCCTCGCCGGATGGCCGGACGACGCCATCTACGACGCCGAACTCGCCCTCCACGAGCTGTACTTCAACGCGTGGAAGCACGGCGGGAGCCCCGCGCCGACCGTCGTCATCCTCCTTCTCGAAGGCCGCAGCCTGCGTGTCTGCGTCAGCGACGACAACCCCGTGCTGCCCGAGCCGCGCGAGCCGACCGACCCGTACGCGCAGTCCGGCCGAGGCCTGCACCTGGTCCGCGAGCTCACCCACCGCTTCGGCACCACGCCCCGCAAGAACGGCAAAATCGTCTGGTTCGAGCTGGACGCCGCCGCGTGAACGACAACCGCGGCCGCCACCCGATCAAGCCCACCGACCCGCGCACCCGCGTCTACACCGAGGCCCAGATCGCCAGCCTGATCGCCGAAGTCCACGAGCGCGGCCGCAAGTTCGGCATCATCTTCCCGTCCGCCAGTACGGACCGGACCATGGACGGCCGGGTCCTCGTCAACTTCGGCACCGCGCCGTCCACCACTCTCCTCAACCTCCTGAACCTCCTCCTCGACGCCGGGCGGGGCGGTGACCCGTGGGAGTCGTGATCCCCCTCGCCACCTCCTCGACCCAGTCCGTGCACGTCGAGCGCACCACCGTCCCCTACCTCACCGTCGAACACGTCCCCGACGCCACCGTCCAGCTCCGCCTGGCCGTTGACCTCGACGTCCACGCGGGCCCCGGCGAACAGCTCGCCTTCCCGCTCACCCGCGACCAGGCCGAAGAGCTCCTTCACGGCCTCGCCGCCCACCTCGGCACCCGCGTCCTCGGAATCCGCCGATGAGGCCCGGCACCGCCGGCTTCCTCGTCGCCACCGCCTTCGCGGTCCTCCTCGCCCTCGCCATCCTCACCGTCGTCCTCGGCGTCATCACCGCCCTCAAGGTCCACGACGTCGAGGAGGCGGCCACCGACGACCCCAAGCCCGCGACCCGAGCCACCACCCGCGGCATACCCGTCTGATCCACCCGGTCGAGCGGGCCCCTCGCCCCACGAGGGGCCCGCCGGTCGTCCGCCCGGCCCCGACGGCCGTGGTGGAGCCGGGTGGATCGGCTCATGACGCGGTGCTCGTGGTGGTGCGGGCCAGGCGTCCGGGTCGGCGTGGTGGCCGAACTCACCGGCCTCGACGCCCTGGAGGAACTTGGCGCGCTTCGCCGGGGAGGTGCGGACGATGACCTCGCCCGTGTGCTCTCCGCCGGAACCAGAGCCTTCCACCGCGCCCACCCACGGGCCCACACCCGCGCTGTTCCGCCGACGGCGAAGACCGGCCCGACCGGGCCCGACCATCACTACAGTCCGGTCTCATGACGACAGTCACCACACGCACGGTCGAATACCCGGCCGACGGCCTGACGATGATCGGGCACCTCGCGCTCCCCGCCGGTGCTGATCGCCGGCCCGCAGTCCTGATCGGGCCCGAGGGGCCGGGCCTGAACGACTTCCAGCGCCGCCGGGCCGACGCCCTCGCCGAACTGGGCTACGTGGCACTGGCCTTCGACATCAACGGCGGGCGCTGGTTCACCGACCCGCAGGAGATGCTGGCGCACGTGACCCCGCTGCTCGCCGACCCCGACCGGATGCGGGGCATCGGCCACGCGGCACTCGACGTGCTGCGTGCCGAACCGCGGACCGACCCCGACCGGATCGCCGCCATCGGCTACGGCACCGGGGGCGCCATCGCGCTGGAACTCGGGCGCGACGGCGTCGACCTGCGGGCGATCGGGACGGTCAACGCACTGACCACGGGCCGACCGGGCGAGGCGGCGCGCATCCGTTGCCCCGTGTGGGCCGGGGTCGGATCGGAGGACCCGATCATGCCCGCCGGGCAACGGGACGCCTTCGCCGCCGAGATGCAGGCCGCGGGCGTCGACTGGCGCCTCGTGGTCTACGGCGGAGCCCAGCACGCCTTCCACCACCCCCCGGTCGACCAGACCGTGCTCCCCGGCGTCGGCCACCACCCGCGGCACGCGCAACGGGCCTGGCGCGACGTCGTCGACCTGCTCGCCGAGTGCCTGCCCGTGACGGAGTGAGCCAGGGCGTCAGGACTGCCATCGTCATGACGCGACAGCGGAGAAAGCGACATGGAGCCCGAGGCCCTGCATCACGGTAGTCGGCACCCACGTGACGGGCCGTGAAGGCGAAAGGCGACAGCGCTCGGTCACGCTTGCGTCTGTGGTTCCAGTTCATCGCCGGGCGGGATGAAGGTGTCGGCGCTGTCGGCGTCCTCGACAACTCCGTAGGCGTCGCCCGGGGTTCTCGAACGACCTGGCTTTTCGCGGAAGTCGCGATCTCGATAGGGGCAGAACCTCCGGCAGAGGGGGTCCTGGGTTCCGCGGGCGGTGTGGATCCGTGCGAATCGTCGGCCACCGCCCGCGGAGTAGAGGAGTGCCACCACCTGCGCGGTCTTGGCCCGCGGGCTCAGACGAGGGCGGCGGCCAGCAGGGCGAAGGCGGCGATGATGACGGCAACGCGGACGTAGTGGAAGCGGTTCCAGCGGTTCGTCTGCTCCTTCCAGTCCTCGGGCCGGTTCTCGGGGGTCCACGTCTTGCCCCGGTTGTTGATCGGGACGAGCAGCAGGAGCGACATGATCACGCTGAGGATCAGCAGCGCGGCGGCGGTGACGACGAGGCCGGTGCCGTGGTGGTGCCATCCGGCGATGGCCCAGACCGCGACGAGGACGAGCGAGCCGATGTACCAGACCGGCATCACGGCGCCGAGCATCCGGGCCCCGTGGGCGCGGCCGAGTTGGCCACTGTCACCGGGGAGTGCGTTGAGGATCGGGTTGATGACGAAGGCGACGGAGAACTCCACCCCCACCATCAGGCCGACGACCACGATGGTGAACACCCCGAGTGCGTTGAGCATGATGACCCCTCCTGGAATCTAGTGTTGCTAGCTGATGAGGCAACGCTAGTACTGCTGCCGCTTGCTTGTCTAGCGATGCTAGGATCGAGCCATGTCGGTACAGGAACGCAAGCAGCGCGAACGGGCGGAGCGCGAACGCCTCATCGTGGCAACGGCCCGCGAACTCGCCGAGCAGCAGGGCTGGGACGCGGTCACCACCCGCCGGCTCGCCGAGCGCATCGAATACAGCCAGCCCGTCCTCTACAGCCATTTCCGCGGCAAGCGCGAGATCATCGGCGCCGTCGCCCTCGAGGGTGCCGCCGAGATGGCCGCGGCGCTGCGGGCCGCGACCTCCGCCGCGGACGGCCCTCGCACCCGGGTCACCGCCCTCGCCCGCACTTACCTCGACTTCGCCGAGCGCAACCCGGCGGTCTACGACGCCATGTTCCAGCTCGACGGCGGCCTGGCGTTCGCACACGAGGACACCCCGGAGCCGCTGAAGGACGCCTTCGCCGCCCTGCTGGAAAGCCTCGGCGAGGTTGCCGGGGACGGCGTCCACCCGGCACTGTTCACCGAGGTGTTCTGGGCGGCCCTGCACGGGCTGGCCACCCTGACCCGGGCGGGACGGCTGCCGCCGGCGGACGCCGAGCGGAGGGTGGAGCTGCTGGTGGACCGGCTCGCCATGGTCTGACCCACCGTCCGAACGGGCGGGCAGCCGGGGTCTTCCGGCCCGGCTGCCGGCCTACGGCATCGCTTCTGGTCACTCGCGCCCACGCGGCGCAGCCGCAGATCGCTTCGATTCACATGGCTGTTGTGCCACGGTCGTCGGAGGCCTGCGAACCGGGGAAGAGCCGACCGAGGTGGTAGTGCAGGACGGCGGTCGCGTCGTCCGCCGTCCGCTGCCCGAGCAGGACGCTGAGGCCGAGGCCGGCCGAGGCCGCCATGAGGACGACGGCCTCCTGGCGGGCGTCCAGCCGCGGATCGGTGTCGCCGGCCTGTCGGGCGTCGGTCAGGAGGCCGGCCAGGAAGTCCTCCATCTCGTTGGGCGCCGCGAGGAACGACTGGCCGGCGAGTGCGGGGTCGGTGACGGAGAGCACCGCGTACTCGGTGTGGACGAGGTGGAAGGTCTGGCTCTCCTCGTCGGTCGGTACGGCTTCGAGCAGGACCGCCTCGACGATGTCGCGCGGAGCCGGCGAGGGCCCGGCCGTTCTCACCCGGTCGCGGACCCGCTCGCCCATGCGCACGGCCAGGCGGGTCATCGCGGCGAGCAGGAGTTGTTCCTTGGTGTCGAAGTAGTACTGCACGAGCCGCACCGAGACACCCGCCTCGATCGCGACGGACCGCATGGTGACGGCATGCAGCCCGGTGTCCGCCGCCGTGCGGAGCAGGGCGTCGATGATGTGGGCTCGCCGCTCCTCGTGATCCACCAGCTTCGGCACCGGACCTCCTTCGAATATTTTTATGGTACAAACATACCATCAAGCCCTGTTGTTTCGTGCACCGGGAGGGATCATGACCAGGACAGGCGTCGGCCACTTCGTCAGCGAGGAAGCCCGGACGAAGTTCCTTGAGGCATACGACCGGGCGATGGAACTGTGGCCGCGCCCCCGCCGGGAACTCGATGTCGAAACCGCCTACGGCACCGTCCACGTCCACCACTACGGGCCCGGGACCGGCGAACCGATCGTGCTGCTGCACGGCCACGCCGGACACGCGTCCAACTGGTACCCGCAGATCGCCGCCCTGGGCGAGCACCACCCGGTCTACGCGATCGACACGCTGGACGACCCCGGCCGCAGCGTTCAGCGCGCCGTCGCAACGGGATCCAGGGAGAACGCCGCCTGGCTCGGCGAGGTCTTCGCCGGCCTCGGACTGGAAAAGATCCACCTGGTCGGCTTGTCCTACGGTGGGTGGCTGGCCCTCAACCAGGCCGTCCACGCACCCGAGCGCCTCGCCTCGATCGCACCGCTGGACCCGGGCGGCATCGAGAAGGTCCCCGCCCGGTTCTACGCGCACATGATCGGGGGCCTGTTCGGAATGCTCGCCCCGCGGCGCTTCCGCCCCGCGCTGGGGCGCCTGCTCGCCAACCCCGCACTCGGCTCACCGCCCGAGATGATCGCCCCCCTGATGCTGGGCATGCGGACCTACAAGCCGAACACCCGCCCCGCGGCCAGGCCGTTCACCGACGCGGAGCTGAGCTCCATCGAGCTGCCCACCCTCGTCCTGCTGGGCAGCCGCAGCGCCCTCCTCCGGCCGCGCCAGGCCCTCAAGAGGGTCACCGCGCTGATCCCGGGAGTCCGGGCCGAGATCGTGCAACGGGCCGGCCACGGACTCAACCTGGACCGCCCCGACCTGGTCAATGAACACCTGCTGCGGTTCATCGCCTCCTGCCGGCAGGAGACACGGAGCCAGTAGCCGGGCAGGGGCGGTTCGCCGCCGGGCGGATGAGTTCGGAGTCGCTGGGCCGGGGTGGTCGTCCCATCCGTCGAGTTCCTCCGGTCCCGTCGCCGGCCTTCACATAAAGTGGGGTCGAGAGGGTCTCCAAGTCGGGCGTCACAACCGGATCTTGGAGGCCTTCGCCACGTCCGTACGCCCGAAGTCCCGGCCTGTCGCTCGTATGAGCCCGGCCGCGCGTTGACCGAACGGAGCCCGACCGCCATGCCGGACACAACCTCCACCAGCCCCGGCCCTCGTGAGATCCTGGCCCGCTACCAGCGGGCGATGCTGGACAAGTCCGCGGACGACCTGGCCGATCTGTACGCGGTCGACGCCGTCCACGAGTTCCCGTTCCTGTCCCCCGGCATGCCCGCGCGCTACCAGGGGAGCGAAGAGGTCCGCGCGGGCTACCGAGCGGCCTGGGGCGCGAGCCCGGTGCAGCCGAGGGAGATCCACGAAGTCGCCGTGCACGAGAGCACCGACCCCGAGGTGATCACCGTCGAGCAGGTCGTCACCGGGACCGTGGCCACCACCGGCCAGACCTTCAGCGTTCCCGGCCTCCTGGTGCTCCGGGTCCGCAACGGCCGGATCGTCCATGTCCGCGACTACATGGACGGGCTCGGCGTGGCCCACACCATGGGTCGACTGGACGCCGTGGTCGCCAGTCTCGGCGACCGCCGCTGAAGCCCTGACTTCGGACTCATTCGTCTGGAAACCGCCAGGTCTCCGACGCTCCCACGAGGGGCCCGTCGTTCCCCGGTGGGGCGCGACTCGGCCTCCGGCTGCGCGCAGCCGGAGGCCGCCGCCCGGTTCCTGCCGTTCCCCACGGCGGGACGGCCGCCTCCGGCGACGGGAGCGAGGACCCCGGGGTGGCGGGCCGACACCCGTGACACCCCCGCCCATCGGCCGGTCGGGTGGTAGCCCGTTGAGCGCGGCGTGGTCGCCCATCGGCGTTCGCCCCCGCGCGGTACTCCTTCTCTCGGCCTCAACCCACCTCCACCCCAAGGCAGGTACCCCCGTGACCACGTCCCCCGCCCGGGTCGGCCGGCTGGCCACGGCGGCGCCGGTGTTCCCCCTCGCCCGCCCCGACCAGCCGCCACGACGCCAACTTCCGCGGGACCGCGGGTGGATGCCGACCGCGATTACCGCCCTCCGCGACCGTACCGGCGCCACCGCATGACCGACCCGACCCCGCTGGACCTGCTCGCGGCCGCCCGGTGGGACCTCCTGCCGGGCCGGGCCTGGGCCGGTCTGGCGAACCCGTGCACCGGCGGCATCGTCCACCCCTACCGAGTCCGCGGCGAACTCTGCCGGACCAGGCGGGAGGTGTTCTACGAGTGGGCCAAAGCCCTGTCGTTCCCGGCCTACTTCGGCCACAACTGGGACGCCTTCGAGGAATGCCTCGCCGACATCCGCTACCCGCCCCGGCAGTCGGACCCGGCCGGGCTGCTGATCCTGGTGAGCGGCGCCGAGGCCGTCCTCGTCGACGAGCCGGTCCGCGAGCTGACGATCCTGCTCCAGGTCCTCGACACGGCCGCCACCGACGAGGGCCCGTCCCTGCGGGTGCTGTTCCTCAGCGACGATCCCGACGCCGTGGAACGACGGCTGCGCGCGGCGACCCGGGCCATGTGAGCGCTCTGCGCGGGCTGACCTCCGGCGGTACGCGACCGGTGGGACCCCTTCGCGCGGGCGGGTCAGCCCGCGGCCCCTGCCGCAGGCCGGACCGCGACCGCGTCGATCTCGAAGAGCATCCCCGGCAGGGCGAGCGAGGCGACCCCGCTGAGCGTCTGCGCGGGCAGCCGGTCGCCCCAGGCCCCGGCCAGGGCCCTGCCGAGGACGGCCAGCTTCTCCAGGTCGTGGTCGACGATGTACGAGCCGAGCCGGACGACGTGCTCGAAGCCGAGGCCGACCCCGGCGAGCGCGGTGCGCAGGTTGGCGAGGGCGAGCTCCACCTGGGCGGCGAAGTCGCCGGGCACGACCTGGCCGGTGGCGTCGGAGGCGTACTGGCCGCCGATGAACACCGGTTCGCCGGGCGCGGAGGCGGCGTGGCTGTAGCCGAACGGCGTCGGGTCGTGCAGGCCGGGCGGGTTGGTGATGGTGCGGGTGTCGGTCACGGGGTTCCTCCCCTGTTGTCGGGCCGGGCCCGGTGCCGGGCGGTCTACGGCTCGGACCGGGCGGCTTCCTCCCGGGCGTCGCGCCAACTCGGCGACTCCAGGAAGTGGTTGTCGAAGAGGTCCTGCTTGGCGAGCAGCTCCTCGACCGTCGCCTCGCCCGCGCGGATGCGCTCCAGCAGGCGGAAGTAGTCGAAGCGCTCCACCCCGGGGGTGATCACGATCAGCAGGTCCGCCCCGGAGTCCGGCGCCGCCGCGAAGGCGTGCGGCAGATGGGGCGGCACCACCACGAGGTCGCCGCTCCGGGCGGTGACCACCTCGTTCCCGACCAGCACCTGGGCCGAGCCGTCGACGACGAAGAACAGCTCCGAGGAACCCCCGTGGTAGTGCGGAGTGGCGCCGTCCTTTCCGCGCCCCAGCGTGACGCGCAGGGTGCTCAGGGCGCCGCCGGTGGCGCTGGAGTCCGCCAGCAGCCGCCCCTTGCCGCCGAGCATTCCGACGGTCTCGGCTTCGTCGCCCCGCACCACCACGGCTTCCGGTCCGATCAACGTCATTGGCCTCTCCCCACAGTGAGCGCTCCGATAGTTCCCTGGCTGATAGTACTGCGTCTAACTATCTCCCATCGAATAATATGCCCCTATGGATCACGTGGACGTCATGCTCGACCAGTGGAGCCGGGAGCGCCCGGACCTCGACCTGGCGGCGGTCGGCACCGTCGGCCGCCTCGGCCGCTTCGCGCTGCTCGCGGGCCGGGCCGTCGAAGAGGTGTTCAAGCAACACGGCCTCCAGCGCGGCGAGTTCGACGTCCTCGCCACCCTGCGCCGCTCCGGCGCCCCGTACGAACTGATGCCCTCCGAACTCGCCGCGCTGCTGCTGATGTCGCGGGCCGGCATGACCAGCCGGATCGACCGGCTGGAATCGGCGGGCCTGGTGGAACGCCGCACCGACCCGGCGGACCGGCGCAGCGTCCGCATCGCCCTCACCGCGGCCGGCCGCGCCCTCGTGGACGCCGCCTTCACCGACCACGCGGCCAACGAGACCGCGCTGCTCTCCGCCCTCTCGGACGAGGAACGGGCCGCCCTGGACGGGCTCCTGCGCAAACTGCTCGCCGACGTCGAGGGCGCGGAGAGCCCGGCGTCCTGACGGCCCCGCCCGATGACCAGGGCCGCCCGCGACCGGCCCGGCGACCGGCCCGGCGACCGGCCCGGCGACCGGCCCGGCGACCGGCCCGCGACCGCCCCGGCCGCCCCGGAACGCCGTCGGCCGCCGTACGCGAGGAACGCGTACGGCGGCCGACACCCGGTGCGCCCTGCCGTCCGTGACGACTACCGCACCCTGACGTACTCCGCTTCCGCCGCGGCCCGACGCGGCGTCTCCGGCGGTTCCGCCACGGCCGCGGCGGTGGCCGCGGCCGCCGGCCAGGCGGCGATCGGGTTGCCCAGCCAGCGCCCCCCGTCCGGGACCTTCTCACCGCGCATCACCAGCGAGGCGGGCCCGACCGTGGTGCCGGCGCCCAGCGTCGAGCCCGGCAGCACGATGCTGTGCGGGCCGGTGGTGGCGCCCGCCCGCAGCCGCACGGCGTCCAGCCGCATCACCCGGTCGTGGAACAGATGGGTCTGCAGCACCGTGCCCCGGTTGACGCTCGCGCCCGCCTCGACCGCGACCAGGTCGCTCTCCGGCAGCCAGTGCGTCTCGCACCAGACCCCGCGGCCGATCTCGGCACCCAGGCTCCGCAGCCAGAAATTGAGGTACGGCGTGCCGGTCAGCGTCTGCCCGCCCCACGGCATGGCGAGATCCTCCACGAAGGTGTCGTACAGCTCGTTGCGCCAGACGAAGCTGGACCAGAGCGGGTGCTCGGCGGCCTTGAAACGCCCGACCAGCAGCCACTTCGCCACCGTGGTGACCAGGCAGGCGGCGATCGCGGCGGCGATCAGCACCACGCCACCACCGGCCAGCGAGACGGCCAGCCCGTAGCGGTCCCGCAGCTCCTGGAGCGCACCGAAGACCAGGTTGCCGAGGACGACGGCGAGCGCCAGCGGGATGAAGCGGCAGAGCTCCACCGCCGCCCGGGCCAGCACCAGCCGGCGCGGCGGGTTGTAGGTGCGGCTGTCCTCGCCCGCGTCCGCCACCCGGGGGAGGGCGAAACCGGGGCGGCCCAGCCAGGAGGAGCCGGGCTGGCTGCGCACCGGCGCGTCCGAGAGGACGCCGACCAGGGCGTGGTCGGGCAGGGTGCGGCCGGGGCCGACGATGCCGGAGTTCCCCACGAACGCCCGGCGCCCGACGCGCGCCGGGCCGACCCGCAGCCAGCCGCCGCGCAGCTCGAACGGCGCGATCAGGGTGTCGTCGGCCAGGAACGCGCCGTCGTCCACCTGCATCAGCCCGGGCAGCGCCAGCACGGTGGAGGCCTCCACCCGGCGGCCGACCTTGGCGCCGAGCATCCGCAGCCAGACCGGGGTGAACAGGCTCGCGTAGAACGGGAAGAGCGAGCGGCGCGCGGTGTCGGTCAGTCGGCTGACCGCCCAGACGCACCAGGCCACCTTGCCGTGCGCCGGGTGGAAGCCGGGCCGGATCGGCCGGCTGAACAGCCGGACCAGCAGCGCCACCAGTCCCGCGTAGCAGGCGACCGTCACCACGGTCAGCAGCACGCTGGCGGGCAGGAGCTGGATCAGCGCGCCGCCGAGCGTGCGGTCACCGTCGATGATCGAGTAGAGCAGGACGAGCGCGGGGGCGGCGGCGACCACCGGGAGCAGGCCGAGACCGAGCAGCCCCAGCCCGTACGCCAGGTCCCAGCGGCGGGAACGGGCGCGGCGGCGCAGCCGCGGCCCGTGCGGCGCGGGCCAGGCCGGGCGCGGTTCGGTGCTGGGCCGGGCGGGGGAGCCGTGCCAGAACCCGCCCGCCGGGACGACGCCCAGGACGCAGCTGCCGGGGGCGATGTCCGCACCGGCCCCGACCCGGGCGCCGGGCATCAGGGTGGACCGGGTGCCGATCCGGGCGCCCTCGCCGATCTCCACCGTTCCGAGGTGCAGCACATCGCCGTCCAGCCACCAGCCGGCCAGGTCGACCTCGCCCTCGACGGTGCAGCCCGCGCCCAGCCGGGCCAGGCCGGTCACCGGCGGCAGGGTGTGCAGATCCACGCCCTCGCCGACCTCGCAGCCCAGGGCCCGCGCGTAGTGCCGGGCCCACGGTGTGCCGGAGAGACCGGCCACCCCGAACGCGACCGCCGCCCGCTCGGCCGTCCACACCCGCAGGTGGACGGCGCCACCCCGGGGGTAACTCCCGGGCCGCAGACCGGCGGTGAGCAGCCGGGCGGTACCGGCGCCGAGCGCCATCCGGCCGGGCGCGCTGGAGAGCAGCAGCAGCCCGGTGATGACGAGCCACCAGGACGTCTTCGGGGCCCAGGTCAGGTTGCCCCCGGTCAGGTTGTCGAGCGCGGCCAGGGCCAGCACCCAGCGCAGCCCGCCGAGGGTGAACAGCGCGGCCAGCACCAGGGTCTGCCAGAGACCCGCGCGCAGCGGGGTGGGGCGCACCCGGCGCTCCTCGCGCGGACCGCCGCCCAGCTCGTCCAGCCGGGCCGCGAGACCGGGCAGGGTGGGGTGGGCGTAGAGGTCGGCGACCGAGACGTCGGGGTAACGGGCGCGCAGCACGGAGACCAGCTTGGCGGCGGCCAGACTGGTGCCGCCCAGGGCGAAGAAGTCGCCGTCGGCGCCCACGGGTTGGCCGAGCAGCGCCTCCCACTGCCCGGCCAGCCAGCCGGCCGTGCCGTCCGGGCGGGGCCCGGCCTCCGGCTGCGGGCCGGCCGTGGCGAGCGGCCAGGGCAGCGCGTTCCGGTCGACCTTGCCGGAGGTGCGGGTGGGCAGGTCGTCCAGCACCGCCAGCACCGGTACCAGGGACTGCGGCAGCCGCTCCAGCAGGGTGCGGCGGGCGGCGGCGAGGTCGAGCGTGCCGCCCGGGCCCGGTACCAGGTACCCGACCAGCAGCTGGCCCCCGGCCGGGGTGGTCCGCACCGCGGCGGCGGCCGCCCGGACCCCGGGCAGCGCCTGGAGCGCGGCGTCCACCTCGCCGAGCTCGATCCGGCGGCCGGCCAGCTTGACCTGCTCGTCGGCGCGGCCGACGAAGACCAGGCCGCGCGGGTCGTTGCGGACGAGGTCGCCGCTGCGGTACACCCGGGCGCTGCCGAGCCGCGGATGCGCGATGAACTTCTCGGCGTCCTTGGCCGGGTCCAGATAGCGGGCGGTGCCGACGCCGCCGATCAGCAGCTCGCCGGTCTCGTCCCAGCCCACCGGGTGGCCCGTGGCGTCCACCACGGCGATCTCCCAGCCGTCCAGCGGGGCGCCGATCCGCACCGGCTCGCCGGGCAGCAGCCGGGCGGCGGTGGCGACCACGGTGGTCTCGGTGGGGCCGTAGGTGTTCCAGAACTCGCGGTGCGGCGCGGCCAGCCGCTCGACCAGCTCGGCCGGGCAGGCCTCGCCGCCGACGATGACCAGCCGGACGGCGTCCAGGCACTCGTCGGGCCAGAGCGCCAGCAGGGTGGGCACGGTGGAGACCGCCGTGATGCCGCGCTCGACCAGCCACGGGCCGAGGTCCGTCCCGGCCTTGACCAGCGAGCGGGGCGCGGGCACCAGGCAGGCGCCGTGCCGCCAGGCCAGCCACATCTCCTCGCAGGAGGCGTCGAAGGCGACGGAGAGACCGGCCAGCACCCGGTCGCCGGGGCCGAGCGGGCGCTCCCGCAGGAAGATCCGGGCCTCGGCGTCCACGAAGGCCGCGGCCGAGCGGTGGGTGACCGCGACGCCCTTGGGCCGGCCGGTGGTGCCGGAGGTGAAGATGATCCAGGCGTCGTCGGCGGGGGAGGGGCGTCCGGGCCGGCCGCCGGGCGCGCACCGCGGATCGGCGGTCAGCTGCCCGCCCGCGCCGATCACCGCGCAGACCCGGGCGTCCTGCCAGATCAACTCGGCCCGCTCGTCCGGGTCGTCGGCGTCGACCGGGACGTAGGCGGCGCCGGTCCGCAGCACGGCCAGGATCGCCACGTACAGGTCGGCGGTGCCCGACGGGACCCGGACGCCCACCCGGTCGCCGGTGCCGATGCCGTGCGCGGCCAGCCGGTCGGCGAACCGCTCGACCTCGTGCAGCAGCGCCCGGTAGTCGAGGGCCGTTCCGCCGACGTCCAGCGCCGGCGCGTGCGGGTGGGTTCCGGCGGTTCTGGCGAGGATGTCCAGCAGGCTGCGGGGCTCCGGCGCTTCGGCCACCGGCCAGCCGGCTGCACGGCCCGGCGCGGGTCGGCGCAAGGTACCCGCCCCGCCCGTGTTCTCGTGTGCGTCCATAGGAGTTTCTTCCTCAGATCCGTGTACAGAATGACGACGCGGATGAGCCGTTCCCCCGCACGGGAGCGGCAGCGCGCGACGATCTCGATGGGGGTATCGGACGGATGCCGCGCCCATTCACCATGACTCGCCCCGGGCGTGCGCGGATGCGGAAATGGCGAGACCAAAGGAAATTCTCATCATCCATCCCGACCATTGGCCTGGGGGAGTCGGCCACTCGGCCGAATTGGTGAATCCGCAGGTGGGGACCGTGTTTCGGCGTGTGAACACGCGGACGACACACTGGAACCGCACGAAAAATCGAATGGAAGTTCACATTCCCCGCACAGGCGGAGGGTTAGGCCGATTGGCCGTCCGGGCGGTCACCCGGGAACTCGGCAAACTTCTGGATAAGCAATTCCCCCGTTTTGGTGAATTGCATACGTACCAGCCGGTAATCCCTCCCTGGGCACGGGCTGGGCACCGCCTGGGCACTGGCTGGGCGCCGCCGGTGGGCCGGTCGGCCGTACGTCCGCGGGTTCGAGATGCGCGTGCGGGTGACCTGTGCTTTCGGAGCGTGTCGACCCGGGTACGGACTGCCACGAAGGCGGGAGCCCCCGTTCCTTCGTCACCCTTCCCCGGAGGTATCGACCATGCGACGTCTCGCAACCGTGTGCGCCACCCTCGCCGCGGCCGGAGCGATGGCCCTGGCCGTCCCCGCCGCCGCCCTCGCCGCGTCGGGCAACCTGTACGTCAGCGGCCACCGGTACCAGAACCCGAGCGGCTGTTACGACAGCGAGCGCTGGCCGCTGTCGGTCACCAACGACACCAACGAGGTCGCCTACGTCTACGAGCACGCGGACTGCCGGGGTCGGGTGCTGGGCATCGTCCGCCCGGGCGAGGAGCGCACCTTCGAGTTCGGGGCCAGCGTCTACATCAAGTGACCCCGGGCCTCGGGTCCGAGGCCGCGTCCGGTGATCGGGGCGGGCCCGCTGGGGTGGGCCCGCCCCGCCGCATGCCGACCGTCCCGTGCGGGCCGGCCCGGGGCGCGGGGTGCGGTCAGGGAGTGGCGGTCGGGGCCCAGGCCCCTTCGCGTACACCCACCTTGCGGGCCGGGGCGCCCGCCCAGATCTCGCCGGGGCCGGTGGAGCGGGTGAGGACGGCGTTGGCGCCGACGACGGTGCCGGCGCCGACGGTCAGCACGCCCGCCTTGCACACCACCTTGGCGCCCGCGCACAGCACCGCGCCGTCCTCGACCACCACCCGCCGCATCGCGCTGAGTTCCTGCGGCACCCACGGGTCGGCCCGGCCGATCGTCACGCCGTTGTAGAGCGTCACACCGGCGCCGAGCGTGGTGTACGGGTGCAGGACGGTGCCGAAGCCGCGGTGGAACACCGCCAGCCCGGGCCCGATGTCGACCGCCGCGGGCACCTCCACCCCGTACAGGGCGAGCGCCTCCTGGACCAGGCGGCCCAGGAGGCGGTGGCGGCGGCGGTAGATGAGCGCGGTGACGAGAGACATCCACCCATTGTGTCCGTGCGGTCACCCGGCGTCACGTCTGCCGGTCACCCGGACCCGGGAGCGGTCACTTGAACTCGGGGACCGCCGTGTCGTTCTTGAAGGCGTCGAAGACCTGCTTGGCCTTGGCGGTGTCCCACTTGACCGCGGACTCACCGGTGTTGGTGCGGTAGTTCGGGTCGGCGATCGGGACGGTGATGCTCCTGCCGTCACCGCCGTTGACGTCCTTCATCGCGAGGAAGAGGGAGCCGAGGTCGGTCAGACCGGCGTCGTCGTCGACGATCAGGGTGCCGAGGCCGGAGTCCACCAGCGGGTAGAAGGTGAACGGGTTGAGCACGGTGAGGGGGGAGGCGGCCTGCTTGGCGAGGGCGCCGAGGAACTTCTGCTGGTTGCGCATGCGGCCGAGGTCCTGGTCGGCCATCTGGTGGCGCTGCCGGACGAAGGCGAGGGCCTGGGTGCCGGTGAGGTTCTGGCAGCCGGCCTTGAGGTCGAGGCCGGAGTCCTTGTCCTTGACGTCCTGCTCGATGCACATGTCCACGCCGCCGATCGAGTCGACGATGCCGACGAAGCCGGCGAAGCCTATCTCGGCGTAGTGGTCGATGTGGATGCCGGTGTTCGTTTCGACGGTCTGGGTGAGCAGCTTTCCGCCACCGGCCGCGAAGGCCGAATTGATCTTCGCCGTCGAGGACTTGACGGTCTTTCCGTTGTCGCCGGGGTGCTCCGGTATCGGCACCCAGGAGTCCCGGGGGATGCTCATCAGGGTGTTCCCGTTGTCCCCGACGTGCAGGATCATCATCGAGTCGCTGCGCTTGCCGCCCGCGTGACCGGTGTGCAGGTCCTCCTCCTGGGAGTCGGAGAGGCCGTCCCTGCTGTCGGAGCCGACGATCAGCCAGTTGGTGCCCTTCCCGGCGGCCGGGCGGCCGGGGTAGTCGGCGAGCACGTTCTCGTGGTTCAGCTTGGAGTCGGCCCAGAACCAGGTGGAGACGGAGGTGACCATCAGGGCGGTCAGGACGCCGAAGACCGACCACTTGACGATGCGGCGCCGGGGCCAGCGCGACGGGCCAGGGGTGGCGGGCGGCCGGGTGCCGCCCGGGGTTATCGGACCGCCGGGCCCGCCCGGCCCGCCCGGACCAGGCCGGCCGGGCGCCCCCGGACCCTGCGGCGGTACGCCCCCGGGCCGGGCCGGCTGCCCGTACCCCTGCGGCGGCGGCCCGTAGCCCTGCGGGGCCACCGGCGACTGCGCGGGCGTCCGGGCCGGCTGCCCGGCCGGCTGCGGCCGGCGCGGCGCCGGAGCGCCCGGGCCGCGCGGGTTCAGCGACGACGGCAGCGGCGGCTCGGCCCCCGAGCCGCCGCCGCGCCCGTACGCGCCGCCGCCACCACCGTTGCCGCCGCCGTACGGGTTCCCGCCGCCCCCCGGGCGGCCCTCCTGCCACGTGTTCATGTGGGAGAGGATGCCCGACGCCGGCCGCGGTGACTCCCCCCGGGGCCCCCACCGGGCCCCTTGTAGCGGTTTTGATGCACGGGCCGGATCGTTCCACCGCATCGTCCCGAAGCGCCCGCGGCCGGGCCCCGACCGGGTCCGCGGCCCGGCCCGGCGCGGCCGCGGCCGTCTCACCATGCGTCTCACCCTGTGTTCACCAGCCGGAACGATCCTTGACCGGCCGGAACGCTGCGTGTTTGCATGACTGCCATGGATCAGCGATGGACTCTCACGCGTCGGCGTCACGTCGACCTTCAGCGTGTGTCCTGCTCCCTCTGTCGTGGCTGACGCGCGCCCGTCGAACCCTCTCCGTCCTCCCCGCTCCGCCGCCGCCTTGCGGCGGCTTCAGCGTTGCGCCGTTTCCGTCCTTCCGACGCTCCGCCGTCGTAGCGCCGTCCCCGCTTCCTGCCCCGAGGTGAACCCCATGGCCACCGTCCTGTCCGTCTCCGGCTCCCCGTCCGCGACCTCCCGCACCACCCGCCTGCTGCGCCACGTCGACGCGCGGCTCGAAGCCCGGGGCCACCACGTCGTCCCGTTCGAGGTGCGCAGCCTGCCCGCGCACGCCCTGCTCTCGGGGGACTTCTCCCACCCCGACATAGTCGCGGCCACCGAACTGTTCGCGCGGGCGGACGGCGTGGTCATCGGGACCCCGGTCTACAAGGCGGCCTACTCGGGCCTGTTGAAGACCCTGCTCGACGTGCTGCC
This sequence comes from Kitasatospora sp. NPDC087315, assembly GCF_044744345.1. Taxonomy (NCBI): domain Bacteria; kingdom Bacillati; phylum Actinomycetota; class Actinomycetes; order Kitasatosporales; family Streptomycetaceae; genus Kitasatospora; species Kitasatospora sp. NPDC087315. The sequence continues at coordinate 390,776 of NZ_JBIUYD010000003.1, forward strand.
GCAGTACGCGCTGACCGGCAAGGCCGTCCTGCCGCTGGCCACCGGCGGCTCCGCCGCGCACGTGCTGGCGGTGGACTACGCGCTGCGCCCGGTGCTCAGCTCGATGGGCGCCGGCCACATCACCCAGGGCTGGTTCGTGCTCGACCGCCACATCACCGTCGGGGAGGACGGCGGCACCACCATCGAGCGGGAGACGGACGTGCTGCTCACGCCGGTGGTCGAGGCGTTCGCGACCGCGCTGGAGCGGCTCGCCGCACCCGCCCTCACCGCCTGAGGAGAATTGACGCACCGTCAGGAATTCTCCCGTACGGGCCGACCCTGAGGAGGGGCGCCGCTACCCCTAGGGGGAGGGGCGCCCCTCCCCGTACATCTCCGGTTAGGCCGCTTCATCCCGGCGGATGACGAGTGATCCGCGGGCCGCTCCTAACGTTGTCCTTATCCCCACTCGTGCGAACGAGGGCGAGGCTCAGCGGAACCGGAGCCGGCCACACGCGATGGGTGGTGCTAACTCCCGGTCGAGGACTACCGCCTCCGCCATGTCGCAGGACAGGCGGGGGCGGCGAGGCTGGGGGCAACGGGTGGGCCCACTTCTTAGGAGACTTCAGTGACGACGGCAGCAGCAGCCGTGTACGACCCCCAGCTTCCCGCCGGCGACGCCGGTGTCGCGGCCTCGGCCCGGCAGGTGACCAAGGCCTACGGCTCGGGCGAGACCAGGGTCACCGCGCTGGACGCGGTGGACGTCGACATCCAGCGCGGCCGCTTCACCGCGATCATGGGCCCCTCCGGCTCCGGCAAGTCGACCCTGATGCACTGCCTGGCCGGCCTGGACACCGTCACCGAGGGCCGGATCTGGATCGGTGACACCGAGATCACCGGCCTGAAGGACAAGCAGCTGACCAGGCTGCGCCGGGACAAGATCGGCTTCATCTTCCAGGCCTTCAACCTGCTCCCGACGCTGAACGCGCTGGAGAACATCACGCTCCCGATGGACATCGCCGGCCGCAAGCCGGACACCGCCTGGCTGGAGCAGGTCGTGGAGACCGTCGGCCTGGCGGGCCGCCTCAAGCACCGTCCGACCCAGCTCTCCGGCGGCCAGCAGCAGCGCGTCGCGGTGGCCCGGGCGCTGGCCGCCCGCCCCGAGATCATCTTCGGCGACGAGCCCACCGGCAACCTCGACTCCCGGGCCGGCGCCGAGGTGCTGACCTTCCTGCGCCGCTCGGTGGACGAACTGGGCCAGACCATCGTCATGGTCACCCACGACCCGGTCGCCGCCGGCTACGCGGACCGCGTGCTGTTCCTCGCCGACGGTGTGATCGTCGACGAGATGTACGCCCCCACCGCCGACTCCGTCCTCGAACGCATGCGCCGTTTCGACGGCAAGCGCACGAGCTGAGCGGGGAACCGGAACCATGCTGCTCAAGACCTCACTGAGAAGCTTCTTCGCCCACAAGGGGCGGATGGCACTCTCCCTGATCGCGGTCGTCCTGTCGGTCGCGTTCGTCTCCGGGACCCTGGTGTTCTCCAACACCGCCACCGGCACGTTCGACCGGCTCTTCGCCTCGACCGCCTCCGACATATCCGTCCAGCCCGCCAAGACCGGCCTCGACGGCGAGGAGGACGACGACGCGCGCGGCAGGACCGCCACCCTGCCGGTGGACGTCGTCGAGAAGGTGGCCGCCACCACCGGCGTGAAGCAGGCCATCGGCCAGATCATGATCGCCAACGCCACCCTGGTCAACCCGGTCACCAACAAGGCCGTCGGCCCGACCAGCGGTGCGCCGACCCTGACCGGCAGCTGGACGGACACCCCGCGCAGCTCGGTGGAGGTCACCAGCGGCCATGCGCCGCAGGGCCCCGACCAGATCGTGCTGGACGCCGACACGGCCAAGAAGGCCGGGCTCGGCCTCGGCGGCAGGCTCCGCGTCATCACCGTCGAGGGCAAGCACGACTTCTCCATCGTCGGCATCGTCTCCTTCAAGACCACCAACCCGGGCGCGGCGCTGGCCTTCCTGGACACCGCCACCGCGCAGCAGGTCCTGCTCGGCACCACCGCGTACACCTCCGTCGAGGTCTTCGGCGACGGCAGCCGCAGCAACGACCAGCTCAAGGCCGACGCGGCCGGCACGACGGGCGGCGGCTACCAGATCAAGACGGCGGCGGAGCAGAAGGAGGAGAACAACAAGAGCATCGGCTCCTTCCTCGGCTTCATGAAGAACGCGATGCTCGGCTTCGCGGTCGTCTCGGCGCTGGTCGGCGGCTTCCTGATCGTCAACACCTTCTCCATGCTGGTCGCCCAGCGCACCCGGGAGATCGGGCTGCTGCGCGCCGTCGGCGGCAGCCGCAAGCAGGTGAACCGCTCGGTGCTGGTGGAGGCGCTGATCCTCGGCGTGCTCGGCTCCACCATCGGCATCGGCGCGGGGCTCGGCCTCGCCGTCGGCCTGATGCAGCTGATGAAGGCCGTCGGCATGAACCTCAACACCGACGACCTGCAGATCGGGCCGGACGCGGTGGTGTACGGCTACCTGCTGGGCGTCGGGGTCACCCTGGTGGCGGCGTGGTTCCCGGCCCGCCGGGCCAGCAGGATCGCGCCGATCGCCGCCCTGCGCGACCACGGCACCCCGGCCGAGGGCCGGTCCAACACCGTCCGCACGGTGATCGGCCTCGTCCTGACGGCGGGTGGCGGCGGACTGCTGGTGCTCGCGGCCAAGGCCGACAAGGCGGCCACCGGCGGGGCGTACCTGGGCCTGGGCGTCCTGCTCACCCTGCTCGGCTTCGTCGTCCTCGGCCCGCTGCTGGCCACCGCCGTGATCCGGGTGCTCGGCGCGCTGCTGCCCGCCCTGTTCGGCCCGTCCGGCAAGCTCGCCCAGCGCAACGCGATGCGCAACCCGCGGCGTACCGGTGCCACCGCCGGCGCGCTCATGATCGGGCTGGCGCTGGTGATCGGCGCCTCGGTGTTCACCTCCTCGATGGTCAAGTCCTCCACCGAGCAGATCGACAAGTCGGTCGGCGCGGACTACATCATCTCGGGCGGCCGGACCGGCCTCAGCACCGAGATGGTCACCGCCGCGCGGAACACCCCCGGCCTGGACCACGTCACCGAGCAGAAGAACATGCCGGCGAAGCTCACCACGCCGGACGGCAACACGACGAAGTCCTTCCTCGCCGCGGTGTCGGAGCGCTTCACCGACGACTTCCGGCTCCCGGTCACGTCCGGTACGGCGGCCTCGGTCCAGCAGGGCTCGCTGGCGGTCGGCGAGGAGTACGCCAAGGAGCGCAACCTCAAGGTCGGCGACACCATCAAGGTCGAGTACGCCAAGGGCCACGTCCAGTCGCTGCCGGTCGGGGTCGTGCTGGCCAAGGGCTCGCTCTTCGACGGCGCCGTCTTCGTGGCCATCGACACCGTCGCCAAGGCCGTCCCGGCGGCCGAGCTGCCGCTCGACAGTTCGGTCTACGGCACGGCCGCCGCCGGAGCGGACATCACCAGGACGCTCGCCGCGCTGGAGGACTCGCTCAAGGAGTACCCGCAGCTCGGCATCAAGGACCAGGCCGGCTACAAGGACCTCGTGCAGGGCCAGGTCAACACCCTGCTCTACATGGTCTACGGCCTGCTCGGCCTGGCGATCGTGGTCGCGGTGCTCGGCGTGGTCAACACCCTGGCGCTGTCGGTGGTCGAGCGCACCCGGGAGATCGGCCTGCTGCGGGCGATCGGCCTCTCGCGCCGCCAGCTGCGCCGGATGATCCGGCTGGAGTCCGTGGTCATCGCCCTGTTCGGGGCCGTCCTCGGCACCGGCCTCGGCCTGGCCTGGGGCATCACCGGGCAGCAGGTGCTGAAGGACCAGGGGCTGGCGACGCTGGCCGTGCCGGTCGGCACGATCGTCGCCACGCTGGCCGCCTCGGTGGTCATCGGTCTGCTGGCCGCTCTCGTCCCGGCCTTCCGGGCCGGGCGGATGAACGTCCTCGCGGCGATCGCGACGGACTGACCCCGCCACGGGGGCCTTCCCGGCCGGGGGACAGCGCCGGGGAGGGCATGGGCGGGGCAGGGGGAACGGGGGGAACCGGGGGGACGGGGGGACAGGGGACCGCGGGGGCCGGGTGCGACACCGCATCCGGCCCCCGCGGCGTGTCCGGCCCGGGCCGGGACGGTCGGGGAGGTCGGGGCGATCCGGGGCGGTCAGGGACAGAGGATGTCCGCCGCCTTGTCGGCGGTCACGGTCGTGGCGGCGGAGGGCACCGGGGGAGCGGGGGGAACCGACGGTGCGCCGGCGGCCGGGCCGGTGGTGGGGCTCGGGGGCGTCTGGTAGGCGGTGCCCGCGTACACCTGGAGGGTGGGCCCGAGCCCCGCGACGGCCGTCAGCTCGGCGCCCGGCAGGGCGGCGGCCAGCGTCCGGGCCGACTCGTCCCAGCGCGGGTCGTACCGGATCGCCGTCCGCGCGGCCGGCCCGCCCGCCGGGGCGTTGGACGGCGCGCCGGTGGTCGCGAAGCCCGCCCGTCGCAGGTCGCCGTCGACCCGGGAGCCGAGCCCGGCGGTCCCGGCCGCGTTGAACACCTGGACGTGCACCTGCTCGGGCGTCACGGCGGGCTTGGCGGCCGGCGCGGTGGCGGGGGCCGTCGGGGGAACCGCTGTGGGGGCGGCGGTGGGCGCCGCCGTGGGAACCGCCTCGTCCAGCGGCCGCCCGTCCCGGACGGCGTCGAACAGGGCCTTGGCCCCCGCCTGGTCCCAGAGCACCGTCGAGCCCCAGCCGTTCACCTGGTGGCCCAGCTGCGCCAGCGGCACCGTGGCGAAGTCCGCCTTGCCCGCCGAGAGGTCCTTCATCCTGGTCGCCAGGGTGATCAGTTCGTCCGCCGTGAGGTCCTTGTCGGCCTTGACCGAGCCCAGCAGGCTGTCCGTGACCCGCGCCAGCCGGACCGGGTTGAGCAGGGTGCCGCCGCTGGTCACCTGGTGCATCAGCTGGGCGACGAGCCGCTGCTGCCGGTGCATCCGCCCGAGGTCGGAGCTGCCGTCGACGTGCCGGGCGCGGACGTACTTGAGCGCCCCGGCGCCGTCCAGGGTGCTGGTGCCGGCCGGCAGGTCGAGCCCGGAGTACTCGTCCTTCAGCGGCTTGGCGGTGCAGACCCGCACCCCGCCGACGGCGTCCACGGCGGAGACGAACCCGGCGAAGTCCACCTGGAGGTAGTGGTCGATCCGCAGCCCGGTGTTCTGCTCGACGGTGGCGACGGTGAGCTGCGGCCCGCCCATCCCGTACGCGGCGTTGATCTTGCCCTTGCCGGCCGGCACCTCCTTGCGGGTGGCCGGGTCGCGGTGCGCGGGGATGTCCACGTAGGAGTCGCGCGGGATGCTGACCACGCTGGCCCGGGCGCCGTCCCTGGCGAGCTGGACGATCATCATGGTGTCGGTGCAGCGGCAGGACTCGCCCCCGGCGTGCAGCACCTCCTTGAGGGTCTTCTCCGGGATGCCCGAGCGGTCGTCGGTGCCGACCACCAGGAAGGTGGTGGCCCCGTCGTCGGCCGGTCTGGCCTGGTCGCCGCCGAAGGCGTCGACCCGGTCGATCGAGCCGAGGCCGTGCAGCACCGCCCAGCCGCCGCAGGAGGTGGTGAGGACGGCGAAGGCGATGCCTGCGGCCAGCCGGCGGGGCCAGGAGCGGCGCCGCCGGGGACGGGCGGAGAGGGGGGAGACGGGCATCTCTCGGATGGTAGGGGTGGCTCGCACTAGGCCGGGTGAGGGCGCGCCGGGGGTGGGTAGTACGGTGGGCCTGATTGGCGAAACGTTCCTTCAGCGAGGGGTACGAGGAGCCGCCCAGACCGGGACAAGACGGCGACCCGCCCGCACCGGTACGGTTGGCCCCGATGAACACCAAGGCTGCTGAGGAGCTGCCGGCGGTCTCCGTGATCATGCCGGTGCTCAACGAGGAACGACACCTGCGCACGGCCGTCCGGCACATCCTGGAACAGGACTACGCCGGGCCGATGGAGGTGGTGATCGCCCTCGGTCCGTCCTCCGACCGCACCGCGCAGATCGCCGCCGAGCTGACCGCCGAGGACCCGAGGGTCAGGACGGTGGAGAACCCCACCGGCCGCACCCCCGCCGGGCTGAACGCCGCGATCCGCGGCTCCAGCCATCCGATCGTGGTCCGCGTCGACGGGCACGGCCTGCTCACCCCGGGGTACATCACCACCGCGGTCCGGCTGCTCGGCGAGATGGAGGCCGCCAACGTCGGCGGCATCATGCACGCCGAGGGCGAGACCGAGTGGGAGAACGCGGTCGCCGCCGCGATGACCTCGAAGATAGGCGTCGGCAACGCCGCCTTCCACACCGGCGGCCTGGCCGGCCCGGCGGACACCGTCTACCTCGGGGTGTTCCGGCGCGAGGTGCTGGAGAAGCTGGGCGGCTACAACGAGGAGTTCGTCCGCGCCCAGGACTGGGAGCTCAACTACCGCATCCGCCAGGACGGCGGGCTGGTCTGGTTCACCCCGCAGCTGCGGGTCACCTACCGGCCCCGGCCGAGCGTGCGGGCGCTGGCGAAGCAGTACAAGGACTACGGCCGCTGGCGCCGGGTGGTCACCCGCTACCACAAGGGCTCGGTCAACCTCCGCTACCTCGCCCCGCCGGCCGCCTTCGTCGGCGTGACGCTCGGGCTGGTGCTCGGTGCCGCCGTCCACCCGGTCTTCCTCGCGGTGCCCGGCGCCTACCTGCTCGGCATCGTCGGCGGCGCGCTGGTCGAGGGCCGCGGGCTGGCGCCGAAGGCGAAGGCGATGCTGCCGGTGGCCTTCGCGACCATGCACCTCAGCTGGGGCTTCGGCTTCCTCACCTCGCCGAGCTCGCTGGCCCGCCGGGTGATCGGCAGCCGCGCCCCGTCCGCCACGGACGTGGTGACCGAGGGCCGCTGACCCGGCGCAGCCCGGCCGACCGCAGTCCGGCCGATCCCACCGACCCGCCCTCCTGACCCGCCGCCCGGCGCTATCGCCGGTCGCCATGGGGACAGTCGAGGGCGGGTCCGTCGTCGGTGCCCGTGTCGAGCCGGGCGCGGACGTGGACGGACGGGCGGTGCTCGGCGCCGGGACGACGGTCTGGCACCTCGCCCAGGTGCGCGAGGACGCGGTGATCGGCGCCGACCGCGTCATCGGACGCGGCGCCCACGTCGGCCCCGGCGTGCGGATCGGGGACCGGGTCGAACTCCAGAACCACGCGCTGGTCCACGAACCCGCGATGGCCGAGGACGGGGTGTTCATCGGCCCGGCGGCCGTGCTCACCAACGACCTCCACCCCCGGTCGGTGGTCGAGGACGGCCGGCTGAAGCGCGGGGACGACTGGCACGCCCAGGGTGTGACGCTCCGCGAGGGCTGCTCGGCCGGCGGCCGCGCCGTCCTGGTCACCGGGGTGACGGCCGGCCGCCGGGCGCTGGTGGCGGCGGGCGGCGTGGTCCACCGGGACGTCCCGGACTTCGCCCTGGTCGCCGGTGTACCGGCCCGCCGGATCAAGTGGGTCGGCCGGGCCGGCGAGCCGCTGGAGCCCGACGGCCCCGGCCGCTGGCGCTGCCCGCGCACCGGCGAGGAGTGCCGGGAGACGGGCGGCCTCCTCGCCGAGGCCCGAGCGGCCTACTTGGCGCAGGCGTCGGTGTCGTCGGCCTGGACGCGCTGAAGGTCCTTGGGTGCCTCGGTCGGCACGGCGGCCGGGTTCGCGGGAGCCGCCAGCACGTCCTTGCCGAGGGCCAGCACCAGAGCGTCCCTGGTGCCGGCCTTCGGGTCCTCCCTGACCGCGTCGGCGGGCAGGCCGAGGGCGGCGGCCAGCGCGGCCGCCTCGGTCGACCGGCCGGCCGGGTAGGACACCGAACTGGCCGGTGTGGCAGGCATGTTGGCGCCGGTGGCGGCCCTGGTGAAGCCCTTCGCCTGGAGCTTGTCGACGGCCTGCTGGGCCTGCCCGGGCGTCCCGCTGCCGTTGCGCACCGTCACCCGGAGGCCCTTGGTGTCCACGGCCGGGGTGGTGGCCGTCGGCCCGGGGGCGGGGGTGGTCGGGGCGCCGGCCCCGGGCGTGGCGGGGGCGGCCGGGGTGGCCGTCTCGGTCAGCGAGCGGTCGTTCGCGATCATCGAGAACAGCTGCCCGGCGTCCGGCTGCTTGAGCACCAGCCGGTCCTTGTCCTTGGGGTCGTCCAGCACCGGCACGGTGGCGAAGGTGATGTTCTTGGTGTCCACCTTGCTGACGTCCAGCGCCAGGTCCTTCAGCTTGTCGACGCTGCCGACCCCGGAGTCCACGGTGAGCGCCTTGGTGGCGGCGTCGGCGAGCTTCCACAGCTTGGCCGGGTTGGTCAGGGTGTCGCCGCTCTTGATGGCGCGGATCATCGAGCTGATGAACTGCTGCTGGAGCGGGATCCGGGTGAGGTCCCCGCCCAGGCCGACGGCGTGCCGGGTGCGGACGAAGGCCAGCGCCTCGTCGCCCTGCACCACGTGCCGGCCCTTGCTCATCTTCAGGTGCGAGTCGGGGTCGTTGATGTCCTTGGCCGCGCACACCTCGACCCCGCCGACGGCGGCGGAGAGCGTCTTCACGGCTTCGAAGTTGACCATCACGAAGTGGTCGACCCGAATGCCCGTCACCTTCTCGACGGTCTTCCAGCTGCACCCCGGGTCACGGCCGTCCTGACCGAGACTGGTGTTGAACATCGCGCGCGTCGAGCCCGGGATTTTCTTGCCGTCACCGCTCTGGCATTCCGGGATCGGCACCATCAGATCGCGCGGAATGCTGATCACGGTCGCATTGCTGCGGTCCTTGGCGACATGGAACAGCAGGGTGGTGTCGGCGTGTCCGGCGCTGCCCTCGTCGCCGTACTCGCGGCCGAGGCCCTCCCGGCTGTCGGTGCCGAGCACCAGGATGTTCAGCGCGTCGCCGGCCGCCTTGGGCCGCTCCTCCTCGCTGCCCAGCTGCACCTTGACGGCGGTGATGTTGCTGTTGAGGTGCTGGTACACGTAGTACGCGCCGCCGCAGCCGGCCGCCAGGACCATCGCGCCGATCCCGGCCGTCCACTTCAGCACCCGCCGCCGACGGCTCCGTTTGGCGGCGCCGGCCCTGCGGTGGGCGGCCCGGCCGCCGCCGTCGCGACGGCCCGGCGGGGGCGCGGCGGCCGCCGACGGCTCCGGGGCGGGCTTCCGGCGGCGCTGCGGCGGGATGGCGGCGGCGGGGTCGAGCCGGTACTGCCCGGTCTCCGGATCGAGCACCCACTGGTCGGCGGGGTCGACCTCCTGTTGGTCCTGCTGCACGGGGCTTCCCTCCCTCCGACCGGTCCACGGGCCGGTGCGCGGATGCCGCGCGCCGACCCGGACACACTAGACGAGTCGCGTGGGGGAATTGTTCCTGATGTGATCTCCGCCATGTTCCCGGGCGTCAATTCACCAGGTAAATCAGGGACCGGGAATTTCCCTCGAAAGCCTTCGAAGGAATGATCCGCACACAAAAGAGTGACCCTGACCTGCGATCAGTGCCCGGTGCCGGGCGGGTCAGTGCGCCGCGCAGGCGTCCACATCGGCGGTGCGTCCCTCGAACGTGGGCGAGGCGGACGGGTCGGCTGACGCCTCGGCAGTCTGGGCGGTCCCGTCCGAGCCGGCTGCGGCGGACGCGGTCGCCCCGGCGCCCGGTCCGGTGGCGGGTCCGGTGCCCCGGGCGGTGACGGAGCCCGGCGGGCGGACGACGACCGGACGGTCGTCGCGCAGCGTGGTGAACAGCTGGGTGGTCTGCGGCTGCACGAACTCGTCCCGGTCCGAGTCGAAGCGGTACGGGCGGCGCGGCGCGGTCAGGAACACCACGTTCGCCGAGGGGATGTCGCGCAGGTCCTGGGTGAGGTCGTAGAGCGCGCCCAGCGAGGAGAGGCCCCCGTCGGCCTTCACCGAGGAGGTCGCGGCGTCCAGCACCGGCCAGAGCCTGGCCGGGTTCAGCAGCACGCCCTGCGACTGCGCCTTGCGGATCAGCGACGCCAGGAACTGCTGCTGACGCCCCATTCGCTGGGTGTCGCTGCCGTCGCCGAGGGTCTCCCGGGCCCGGACGTAGCCGAGCGCCTGCTCGCCGTTCAGGGTCAGCCGCCCGGCCGGCAGGTCCAGCCTGGCGTCCTTGTCGTGGATCGGCTGGGGGACGCACACCTCGACCCCGCCCACGGCGTTCACCATCGACTTGAAGCCGGTGAAGTCGAGGATCACATGGTGGTCGATCCGGATGCCGCTCAGCTGCTCGACGGTGCGGATCGAGCAGGCCGCGCCGCCGATCTCGAACGCCCAGTTGAACTGCATCAGCCCGGGTTTGTTCCGGGTGCCGTCCGGCTTCTCGCAGGCCGGGACGGTGACCATGACGTCGCGCGGGATGGAGACCGCCGTCGCGTGCTTCCGGTCCGCCGCCAGGTGCAGCAGGATCGTGGTGTCCGAGCGCCGGCCGCCGGCCTCGCCGTACGAGGCGTTCGCGCCCGTCCGGTCGTCGCTGCCGATCAGCAGGATGTTCTCGGCACCCTTGGCCCCGGCGGTCCGGCTGGGCCGCTCGGCCTCCAGCTGGGCCAGCAGCCGGTCGGTGGCGGTGTCGGTGCCGATGTTGCCGTCGAGCTTGCGGTAGGCGATCCAGAGCAGTGCGCCGGAGGCGACCAGCAGGAAGGCGAAGGCGCCGGCGGTGATCATCAGCCACCGCCGGCGCCCTCGTCCGGGTGCGGTCGGGGAGCCCGGCCGGGGGACGTCCGGCTTCGGGGCGTCCGGGTCGGGGAGGCCCGGGGTCGGGGAGGCCCCGGGCGGGGGGCGCTCGGTCGGGGGGTGCTCGGTGTCGTCCTCGGCCATGGCAGGGATCCCTACCCGCCGGGCCGGACCCGGGGGTTACCCGAGGCGCAGTGTCACCCGTTCGGACTCCGCCCGCTTCTCCCACTGCTCGGCGGTCAGGTCCTGCGAGTTGCGGCAGAGCACCACCGAGGCGCCGGCCGCCAGCGGCGCGAGCAGTCCGGCCTCCAGGCCCGTCCAGTCGTCGTACGAGAGCGTGGACAGCACCCGGTCGCCGGGCCCCAGGTCGAGCCGGACGGCGCCCTCGCGGGCCAGCGCGACGGTCTGCTCGCCGGTCAGCTTCAGCGGCAGCCCGTCGACCTCGGTCTCCAGCGCGGGCGCGTCCGGGGTGACGGGGGAGTACGGCGCGAAGCGGTCACCCTGGCCGGGCACCTCGGCGGCGTAGTCGAGGAAGCCGTCCGGGCGCTGGGGGAAGCGTCCGCCGAGCGGGCGCAGGGCGAGGGCCACCCGCTCCCCCTCGCAGGCGTGGGCGGCGGCCAGGCCGTCCGGGCCGCTGACCACCAGGTCGGCGGTGCCGGGCTCGCCGCCCGGGACGGCCGCCACCCCCACCGACCAGCAGGCCAGCAGCCAGACGGCGCTCTGCCAGTGGGCGGGCAGGAGGAGGGCGGCGCGGTCGCCCGGGCCGGCGTTCAGCTCGTCCTGGAGCAGGTTGGCCGTCTTGGCCACCCAGTTGTCGAAGGTCCGGGCGGAGAGCTCGACCCGTTCGCCGGTCGCGTCGTCGTAGAAGGTGACCAGCGGGGCGGCGGGGTCGACTGAGGGAGTGCCACCTCGCAGGTATGCGTGCAGCAGCTCGACGGGGGTTCGGGCATCGGCAGCGAAATGCGCAGTCATGGTGCGCCCCAGCCTACGGCCTTCGGGTGGGCCACCGGGAGGGGAGGCGGGCCGGGTGGGAGTGACGTGGCGACACTGTCTGTTTGCGGTGAACATCCCTTCTATGACCCTTCATCTTCCGGCCGCCGCTCTCGCCGGCTGCACCGCCGTCCTGCTCCTCCAGCCCGTCACCGCCGCCGCCGAACCGGCCCCGCGGCCACGGACCCCGGCCGGCGGCGGCTCGGTCACCTCGCTCCCGCTGACCGCGATATCCACCGGGGCCACCGGGCGTGCCGGGCCCGCCGGACGCGGCCTCGCGGCGCGCGCCACCCGGCCGTTCGAGCTGCTCGGGGTCGGCTGGGACGGCCCCGCGGCGGCGCTCGCGGACGGCTCGGTCCGGGTGCGCGTCCGGTCCGCCGCCACCGGCGCCTGGAGCGGCTGGCACGACCTGGACACGGACGGCGCCGACGGCCCCGACGGCCCTGACAGCGCCGAGGGCCCTGACGGCCCCGACGGGCCGCCGCACGGTGCGACGGCGCCGCTCTGGACCGGGCCGAGCGACGGTGTCGCGGTCGAGGTCGTCCCGGGCCCCGCCGGGCCGCCGCCCGGACTGCGGGTCGAACTGGTCGACCCCGGGCAGGGCGCGGACGCGGCCACCGCCCAGGTGCTGCCCGGGAGCCCGGCGGACGGGCACCAGGCCCCCCGCCCCACCGTCGTCACCCGGGCCGGCTGGGGCGCCGACGAGTCGCTGCGGGAAGAGGGCTTCGTCTACACCGGCCCGGTCCGGGCGGTCTTCGTCCACCACACCGCCACCGCCACCGAGTACGACTGCGCCGACGCGCCCCGGGTGATCAGGGCGCTGTACCAGTACCACGTACAGAGCAACGGCTGGCGGGACATCGGCTACAACTTCCTGGTGGACCGCTGCGGCACCGTCTACGAGGGCCGGGCGGGCGGCGTCGGCCTGCCCGTGCGGGGCGCGCACACCCTCGGCTTCAACACCGACTCGGCGGGCGTCGCGGCGATCGGCACGTTCACCACCGACGTCCCGCCGGAACCCCTGCTGGACGGGATCGCCCGGACGGCCGCCTGGAAGCTCGGCCTCACCGGCCAGGACGCGGCCGGCCGCGTCCAGCTGGTCTCCGCGTCCTCCGCCAGCCGCTACCCCAAGGGCAGCAAGGCCGACTTCGACGCCGTCTCCGGCCACCGGGACGGCTTCAACACCGAGTGCCCCGGTTCGGTCCTCTACGAGCGCCTCCCCGGCATCCGTGCCGCGGCCGCCCGTCTCCAGCACGCCGACGGCGCCCCGGCCCCGGACCCAGTCCCGGCTCCGGATTCGGGCCCGGCTCCTGCTCCGGACTCGGCCCCGGCTCCTGCTCCTGCTCCGGACGCAGCTCCTGCTCCTGCTCCGGCTGCGGGCTAACCCGGCCCCGGGCCGCGCCCGACCAGGGCGCGCAGCTCGGCGGTCAGCTCCCGGGCGAGGTCCGGTCGCAGGTCGTAGCGGGCCGGGGTGTTCTGCAGCAGCGCGATCCGCCAGCCGGCGCCCGCGTTGACCGCGATCACCGTCTGCAGGGCGTTGAGCGCCGGGTCGAGGTCCTCGGCGTCGTCCGGGACCAGGCCCGCGACGGCGTCCAGCTGCGCCACCCCCGGCCCGAGCGCCCGTACCCGGTGCACCCTCGCCACATACTCGGGGGTGGCGTGGTCGGCGAAGAGCCGGCCCAGCTCGGCGGCGATCACCGACCGTCCGCTGTGCCGGGTGCCGTCGAAGCCGATCACCTCCCCGTCCTCGGCGAACGGTCCGGCGAAGGCCGGGCCGTCGCGCAGGTTCCAGCCCTCCAGCACCCGGTGGTAGAGCGCGCGCACCGCGCTCCGGTCCCCGGGGGACAGTTCGGGCAGCCGCGTATCGTTCATACCCCCATGGTCGGGGAAGGCGGTGGGGCGGGACAGCGGAGGAGGCGTACGGCGGTGACGGGCGAGGCGGTACGGCGCTGGCGGCCGGGCTTCCCGCTGGACGCGGCCCGCACCCTGCTGCCACTGCGGCGCGGCCCCGCCGACCCGGCGTACCGGACCACCGGCGACGGCGCGATCTGGCGGGCCTCCCGCACCCCGGCCGGGGTCGGCACGCTGCGGGTGCTGGCCCGCCCGGCCGACGGCGAGGTGGAGGCGCGGGCCTGGGGGCCGGGCGCCGACTGGCTGCTGGAGCGGCTGCCCGCGCTGCTCGGCGCGGAGGACGAACCGGCGGGCCTGGTGCTGCCGCCCGGCCCGCTGCGGGAGGCCCGGCGGCGGGCGGCCGGGCTCCGGCTCGGGCGCACCGGCCTGGTCCTGGAGTCGCTGGTGCCGGCGATCCTGGAGCAGAAGGTGACCACCGACGAGGCGTACCGCTCCTGGCGCACCCTGCTGCGGGACTTCGGCACCCCGGCGCCCGGCCCCGCCGAGGGCATGCGGGTGGCGCCGTCGGCCCGCGAGTGGGCGCTCGTCCCCAGCTGGGAGTGGCACCGCGCGGGGGTGGACCCGAAGCGCTCCGCCACCGTCCAGCGCGCCGTCCGGCTGGCACCCCGGCTGGAGGAGGCGTCCGCCCTCGGCCACGACGCCGCCTTCGCCCGGCTCACCGCCGTCCCCGGCATCGGCCTCTGGACGGCCGCCGAGACGCTCCAGCGCAGCAACGGCGACCCGGACGCGGTCTCGGTCGGCGACTACCACCTCCCCAACCTGGTCGGCTGGGCCCTGGCCGGCCGCCCCCGCAGCGACGACGCCCAGATGCTCGCCCTGCTGGAGCCCTACCGCCCGCACCGCCACCGGCTCTGCCGCCTCCTCCTCGCCACCGCCTCCCACGCCCCCCGCTACGGCCCCCGCCTGACCCCCAACGACCACCGGGGGCGATAGGCGACGGAACCTCCGGTGTACACCTGCGGGTGTACGCTCGATGCATGGCTGACGCACTGAGCATCCGTGAAGCCCGGGCCCACCTCGCCGAGGTCGTCACCAGGGCCGAGGCCGGCGAGATCACCGTGATCACGCGCAAGGGCGAACGCGTCGGGGCGGTGGTACCCATCGAGATCCTCGACGCCATAGAGGAGGCCGCGGACGAACTCGCCGCCCGCGAGGCCGAGCAGCACCGGGGCGATCCGACGGTGAGCATGGGCGAGCTGCTGGCGGACCTGTTCGACTCGCCCCCGGGCTCCGCCGGGAGCGCCGCGTGAAGTACGCGTTCCGCTTCACCACGCATGCCCAGCGCCAGTTGCGCACGATCGGCCAGGTCGAGGTGCTGCGGATCCTCACCGCGCTCACCGCGCTGGGAGACGACCCCTGCACCGACGGTCCTGACGTCAAGAAGCTGAGTGGCCACGACGGTCTCTACCGGCTGAGAGCCGGCGACTACCGCGTGATCTACGAGATCGACGGCGAGGTGCTGGTGATTCTCGTCGTGCACGTGGGCAACCGTCGTGATGTGTACCGCCGGCTCTGAGCCCTACCGCACCTCGATGAAGGCGTCGGCGGGCCGGGCGGGGCGGTCGCGCGGGGGTTCGGCGGGGCGGCCGACGGCGATGGCGCCCATCGGGTCCCAGCCGGCCGGGAGGTCCAGGGCGGCGCGGACGGTGTCGCGGCAGAACATCGTGGAGGAGACCCAGGCGGAGCCGTAGCCCTCGCCGGCCAGGGTGACCAGGAGGTTCTGCACGGCGGCGCCGATGGCGACGGTGAACATCTCACGTTCGGCGGTGGCACGGCGCTCGTCGGGGTAGTCGTGGGAGCCGTCCATCACCAGGCAGGGGACCACCAGGTAGGGCGCGTCGCGCAGGACGTCGCCGCGGGCGGTGCGGCGGGCGATCTTCGCGTCGTCCCAGCCGTCGAGCTCGCGCAGGTCCCGCCGCCAGGCGGCGAGCATCGCGTCCAGCAGCCCGGTCCTGGTCCCGGCGGACTCCAGCAGGACGAACCGCCAGGGGGTGGTGTGGTGCGGGGCCGGCGCGGTGACGGCGGCGGCGACCGCGCGGCGGACGGCGGCCCCGTCGACCGGCTCGGCGGTGAAGGAGCGGATGGTCCGCCGCAGGGTGACGGCCTGCCGCAGCGCCTCGGAGGTGCCGAGCCGGAACATGTCGTCGGCGGCCGGGCGGACCAGCGGCCGGGTGCCCTCGCCGTCCTCGGCGGTGACCAGCCGGGCCAGGCCCCGGACGACGGCGACCGGGACGCCGGTGGCCTTGCCCTTCACCAGGTCGGCGGCGGCGGCGAGTTCGTCGGCGGTGGCGGTGACGGTCGTGGCCAGTTCGTTGCCGTGGCTGTCGGTCCGGCCCCGGTGGTCCTCCAGGACGGACAGCCCGGCGGCGCCGATGGCGACGTCGGTGAGACCGTCGCGCCAGGGCCGGCCGAAGGTGTCGGTGACGACGACGGCGAGCCTTCGCCCGGTGAGGTGCTGGAGGCGGGCGCGCAGCGCGCGGGCGGAGGCGTCCGGGTCCTCGGGCAGCAGCAGCACGGTGCCGGGGGCGGTGTTGGAGGCGTCCACCCCGGCGGCGGCCATCACCAGGCCGTTGCGGTTCTCGACGATCCGGACCGGGCCGCGCCGGGCGACCACCCGGACGGTCTCGGCGTCGATCGCGGCCTCGCGGTCGGCGGCGTGCAGCAGCCGGCCCTCGGCCTTGCTGACGATCTTCGAGGTGACGAGCAGGATGTCGCCGTCCTCGTAGCTGTCGGCCTTGGCGATCAGCGCGGCGAGGTCGGCGCCGGCCTCGACCTCGGGCAGACCGGTGACGGGCAGGATCCGCAGGCTCACGCGCGGACCTGCTCGGCGAGCGCCAGCGCGGCCCGGGCCATCTCACCGGTGGCCGTGAGGTCGGTCATCAGCAGCGGGACGGCCCGGCAGGCGATGCCGCCGGCCTCGACCGCGGCGACCGAGGCCTCGTCCGCGGTGTCCACCAGCCAGCCGTCCAGGAGCGCGGAGCCGTAGTCGAGCGCCACCGCCTCGGCGGTGGCCTCGACGCCGACGGCGGCCAGCACCTTGTCGGCCATGCCGCGCACCGGCGCACCGCCGATGATCGGGGAGAGCCCGACCACGGGCGCGGCGGCGGCGGCCACGGCGGCCCGGATGCCGGGCACGGCGAGGATGGTGCCGATCGAGACGACCGGGTTGGACGGCGGGAAGAGGATCACGTCGGCGGCGGCGATCGCCTCCAGCACCCCGGGCGCGGGCTTGGCGGTGTCCGCGCCGACCGGGATGATCGCCTCGGCGGCCACCGCGGCGTGCAGCCGGACCCAGTACTCCTGGAAGTGGATCGCCCGGGTGCCGTCCTGGTCGGTGATCCGCACGTGCGTCTCGACCCGGTCGTCGCTCATCGGGAGCAGCCGCACGCCCGGCTTCCAGCGCACGCAGAGCGCCTCGGTGACCTGGCTCAGGGTGTACCCGGCGGTGAGCATCTGGCTGCGGACGAGGTGGGTGGCGAAGTCGCGGTCGCCGAGCCCGAACCACTCGGGGCCGACGCCGTACTCCTTCATCTCGGCCTTGATCGACCAGGTCTCGTCGGCCCGGCCCCAGCCCTGTTCCTCGTGGATGCCGCCACCGAGGGTGTACATCACGGTGTCGAGGTCGGGGCAGACCTTGAGGCCGAAGAGGTGGATGTCGTCGCCCGTGTTGCCGATGACGGTGATCTCGTCCTGCGGGCCGACGACCTCCCGGAGTCCGCGCAGGAAGCGCGCTCCGCCGATTCCGCCTGCCAGTGCCACGATGCGCATGCGCCCATCCTGCCACGGTCCGACTGCCCGTCAGCCCGGTCCGTCGGCCGGGTCGGCGGCGTGGCGTCAGTGGGCGTCGGCGCCCGCCTGGGTGCGCGGCTCGGCCTGCTGCTCGGGGACGGCGGTGGCCGCGTACTGGTTCATCGCGGTGAGGCCCGGCGTGTAGACGTGGATGGAGACCGCGGGCTCCAGCGAGCCGTTGACCACCTCGTGCAGGTAGCCGGAGGAGAACACCCGCTGCCCGCCGGGGCGCAGGGTCCGCGCGCCCTCGCCGGCGTGCGTCAGCGAGCGCTCGACCAGCTCGCCCTGGACGACGGTCATCACGCCGGAGGACTCGCCGTGGTCGTGGAAGCCGCTGCTCTGGCCGGGCAGCCAGCTGAGCAGCCAGACCTCGTAGCCGGGGCCGGTCTCCAGCCGGGCGTACCAGCGGGTGAGCGCGTCGTAGCGGACCAGCGGCTCCCAGCGGGCGCGGTCGGCGGCGATCTCGCGGGCCAGCTGGGCGTAGCCGGCGACGGTGGTGGGGTGGCCGGGCAGATCGGTGCGGGCCAGGTGCGGGAAGGCGAGCGGGTCGCCGGCGATGGAGACGTCGCTGAGGCCGTCGGCCCAGCGGCGGGCGGGGCGGGCGCCGGGCGCGGGGGCCGGGGTGGTCGGCGCGAGGCCTCGGCGGGCGAGCTTGTTGCGGTCGCGGTTCCGCTTGCGGATGCGGGTCATACGCACGGGAGTCGTCCTCGTATACGGCTGGTTCGTCAGGGGATCAGCCGGATCCGGGATGTCCTGGGGTGGGAATCGCGGGCGGCCTCTGTGCTTCCTGGGCGGCGCGCGGTGGGACTGCGGGCGCCTAGATACAGCAGGAACAGAGGCGACAACAGGAGTTCACGGCAGGGCGGAGCGCGGAACCGCTCCGGGGGCTGGCGAACTCTGACATGGGACAAAGGAGACCGCATCCGTAGGGGCGGTGTCAACTCGGGAGCTAGGACATTCGGGCGAGATCAGTCACGAACCACCGGATGGGGTGATAAATCACCCTCTATGTTTCGATGGGAAGATCGCCGGGAAGGCAGCCCGATGACCGACCTGTGGCGATGACCGTGTGTCACTCGGCGGATGGTTGCGGATGGTTCCTCGGCATCCGAGGCGTTCGGGCGGTAAGTCCGATGTGTCCAGATATGTACACTATTCGTAATGGCTTGGTGCCGGGGAGTGAATCCTGGCCCCAATACCAGAGCTCGGCTTGACTGAGCCAGAGTGACGCAACTGTAATTTCACTCGTGTCGTCCGCCGCACGAGGCAACGGCAACCACGGGGACGCCAATAGGGGCAGAGGAGGCGCGCCACATGAGCGAGCTCTTTGAGCTGTTGATCGGTGACGGCATCGAGGAGGACGAAGAGGAACTCGGTTGGCAGGAGCGCGCGTTGTGCGCCCAGACCGACCCGGAGTCCTTCTTCCCCGAGAAGGGCGGCTCCACCCGCGAGGCCAAGAAGGTCTGCCTCGCCTGTGAGGTCCGCTCCGAGTGCCTGGAGTACGCCCTCGCCAACGACGAGCGGTTCGGCATCTGGGGCGGCCTCTCCGAGCGCGAGCGCCGTCGGCTCAAGAAGAGCGCGGTCTGACCGGGTCGGCCCCTGACCCTCTCTGACTCTTCGACAACCGCACAGCAGGACGAGCGCCTCACCGTGCTGGTGGGGCGCTTTCGCGTTCCGGACATCCCCGCCGGACCGGGCGTACCGCCTCTGCACGGACACCGCGAACAACGAGGCCATCGAGAGCCGTTAGTGTGGTGCGCCATCCGGTTGCCGTTCACCGGCTGTGTCCACCGAGAACTGGGGCCCGCGCACGCGATGACCGTCTACAGCCACCAGAGCGGCTTCACCGCTGCCAGGCCGCCCGCCTATCCGCGTCACCTGGTCACCGCCGTGATCGTCTCGCACGACGGCGCCCGCTGGCTGCCGCAGGCCCTCGCCGGCCTGCTCGGCCAGGACCGCCAGGTCCAGCGCGTGCTCGCCGTCGACACCGGCTCCACCGACAACTCTCCGCAGTTGCTCGCCGACACCCTCGGCGACTGGCTCCCCGAGAGCGGCCCACTGATCCTCGGCCGCCGGGCCGGCTTCGGCACCGCCGTCGGCGAGGCCGTCGCGGGCGCCGCGCCGCTGCGCCCGGACGACCTCCCGTACCGGCTGGACCCCTCCGGCTACGACCCCGTCACCGGCGGCTGGGACGACTTCGGCGACCCGCTCGGCCACGAGGACGACCTCGGCCGCGGCGGCCCCCGCGAGACCCAGCCGGTCGAGTGGCTCTGGCTGCTTCACGACGACTGCGAACCGCAGACCGACGCGCTGCGCCGACTGCTCCAGGTGGCCGACTCCACCCCCAGCGCCGCCGTCGTCGGCCCCAAGCTGCGCAGCTGGTACGACCGCCGCCAGCTGCTGGAGGTCGGCGTCACCATCGCCCGCTCCGGTCGCCGCTGGACCGGGCTCGACCGCCGCGAGCAGGACCAGGGCCAGCACGACCAGGTCCGCCCGGTGCTCGCCGTCTCCACCGCGGGCATGCTGGTCAGGCGCGACGTCTTCGAGGAGCTCGGCGGCTTCGACCGGGCCCTGCCGCTGATGCGCGACGACACCGACTTCTGCTGGCGGGTCAACGCCGCCGGCCACCGCGTGGTGGTCGCCCCCGACGCCGTGCTGCGGCACGCCGAGGCCGCCAGCCGCGAGCGCCGCGCCATCGACTGCGGCCCCTCCCACCCGCACCGGCTGGACAAGGCCGGCGCCGTCTTCACCCTGCTCTCCAACACCAGGGGCCTGCTCTTCCCCTACGTCCTGCTGCGGCTGGTGCTCGGCACCCTGCTGCGGGTCGTCGCCAACCTGCTCGGCAAGGACCCGAAGCAGGCCTTCGACGAACTCGCCGGTCTCGGCCACGAGCTGATCCGGCTGCCCCGGCTGCTGGCCGCCCGCAAACGGCGCGCCCGCACCCGGGCCGCCGACGCCCTGGACGACCGGACGCTCTTCCCGGCGCCCGGGGCCACCGCCCGGCTCGCCGTCGAGGGCGTGGTCGGCGCGCTCGGCATCGGCGGCGGCGACGACGCCGGGGCCGGCCGGCACGGCTCGGTCGAGGCCGGACCGGGCGACGAGGAGTCCGAGGACCTGGTCGTCGAGCAGTTCACGCTGATCAAGAAGCTGGCCCGGCGCCCGGCGCCGGTCCTGTTCGCCGCCCTGCTGGTGTTCGCCCTGATCGCCTGCCGCGGCCTGCTCGGCGGCGGCGCCCTGTTCGGCGGTGCCCTGCTGCCCGCCACCGACGGCGCCTCCGGTCTCTGGGACATGTACGCCGGCGCCTGGCACCCCGTCGGCACCGGATCCACCGCCGCCGCACCCCCGTACCTCGGGGTGCTGGCGGTGCTCTCCTGGATCCTGTTCGACCACGCCGACCTCGCGGTCACCCTGCTGGTCGTCCTCTCGGTGCCGCTCGCCGCCGTCAGCGCCTACCTGGTCTCCCGGCCGCTGCTCGACTCCAAGCTGGTCCGGGCCTGGGCCAGTGCCACCTACGCCCTGCTGCCCGCCGCCACCGGCGCGCTCGCCCAGGGCCGGATCGGCACCGCCGTCCTCGCCGTCCTGCTGCCGCCGCTGGCCCGCGCCGCCGCGATCGCCGCAGGTCTCGGCATCCGCGCCGAGACCGCCGCCAAGGGCGCCCGGCCCGGCTGGCGCCCCGCCTGGATGACCGTCCTGCTGCTCACCCTGGCCACCGCGTTCGTCCCGCTGGTCTGGGCGCTGGCCGTGCCGCTCTGCCTGGCCATGCTGGCCATCGCGGTGGTCCGCGGCGGGGCGTTCGGCTCCGGCCTCGACGCGCTGCGCCTGCTCGGTCTGCGCGTCCTGCTGATCCTCGGGGTGCCGGTCCTGGTGCTCGCGCCCTGGTCGCTGCAGGTGCTCTCGCACCCCCAGCGGCTGCTGCTGGAGGCCGGCCTGCCCGGACTGCACGGCAGCGGCGCCGACGCGCTCGGCCTGGTGCTGGTCAACCCCGGCGGCGCCGGGGTGCCGCCGGTCTGGCTGTCGGCGGGCGTGGTGCTCGCCGCGCTGGCCGCCCTGCTGCGCGCCGACCGCCGCCGCGCCGTCCTCGCCGCCTGGGGCGCCGCCGGCGCCGGGATGGTCTTCGCGGTCGTGGTGGCCGGTACCTCCGTCACCCCCGCCTCCGGCGGCCCGGCCGTGCCCGCCTGGGCAGGCCCGGCCACCCTGCTCGCCGGCATCGCCCTGCTGGCCGCCGCGGCCATCGGCGCCGACGGCGCCAACGCCCGGGTGGCCGGCATCGCCTTCGGCTGGCGCCAGCCGGTCGCCGCGCTGGTGGTGGCCGCCGCCGTGCTCGCCCCGCTGGGCACCGGCATCTGGTGGGCCGTCACCGGCGCCGCCGGACCGCTGCACCGCGCCCAGTCCGCCCAGGTGCCCGCCTTCATCGCGGAGGAGGCCGGCACCACCGACCGCTCCCGCACCCTGCTCGTCACCGGCGACCCGAAGGGCGGCTCCGTCCGCTACGCCCTGGTGCGCGGGGCCGGCCTGACCCTGGGCCAGGCCGAGTCCACCGTGGACCCGGCCACCGGCACCGGGAGCGGCCTCGACAAGATGGTCGGCAGCCTGCTGGCCGGCTCCGGCGCCGACCAGGCCGGTGCGCTGGCCGGCTACGGCATCGCCTACGTGCTGGTGGACCAGCCGGTGATCGCCACCTTCAAGGACGTCCTGGACACCACCCCCGGCCTGGTCAAGGTCAACCAGGACGGCGCCGCCGCGCTCTGGCAGGTCAGCGGCACCCCCGCGACCCGCGCCGTGATCACCGCCCCGGGCACCGGCCCGGTCGTGGTCCCCTCCGGCGAGCGCGACCTCGACACCACCGTCCCGGCCGGCCCCGAGGGCCGGGTGCTGCGCCTCGCCGAGGCGGCCGCCCCCGGGTGGAAGGCCACCCTGGACGGCACCGCGCTGGAGTCCACCACCGTCGACGGCTGGGCGCAGGGCTTCAAGCTCCCGGCCGCCGGCGGCAAGCTGGTCGTCACCCGTGAGGGCAGCCTGCTGCACACCGGCTGGATCTGGGCCCAGCTGCTGCTCGGCCTGACCGTCCTGGTGCTGGCCCTGCCCGGCCGCCGCAGCCACAAGGACGACGACCTGCCCGAGGAGGTGGTGGCCGCCGCCGCGCTGGCCGCCGCGGCCCAGGCGCAGGCGCCCGCCCCCGGCAGCCGCCGGGCCCGCCGGATGGCCGAACGCGGCGAGGGCGGCGACGGCGGCCCCGACGACGGCGGGGTGTACGAGGGCCGGCCGGGTGCGATCCCGCACCAGGCCACCGGCGAGGCGCCGGTCGAGGCGGTCGAGGCGGCCGCCGCCGTCCAGGACGCCGAGCCGTACGCCGACCCGTACCAGACGTACCAGCAGGCCGACCCGTACAGCTACGACCCCTACACCGCCCAGCAGCCCGCGGCCGCCCCGTACGGCGGCCAGGGCCAGGGCCAGGGGTACGGCCAGGACGGCTACCAGCCGCAGGCCTACCCGCAGGGCGGCCAGCCGGGCTACGACGCCTACCAGCAGCAGGACCAGCAGTACGCCTACGACCCCTACCAGCAGGCCGAGCAGCAGCCGTGGGTACCGGGGCAGCCGCAGGCCGAGCCCTACTACGACCCGAACGACCCGAATGATCCGAACAACCCCAACGGGCCGGGCCGGTACCCGCACCACCACGGATCGGGGAGCTGACCCGCGATGAAGAAGCCCGCCTTCAAGAAGAAGCCCAAGGCCGAGGCCGTCGACGGCCGGGCCCCGGAGCAGTCCGCGGCCGCCGGGTCCGCCGGATCTTCGGGCTCCGCCCGGACGGCCGCAGGGGCCCCGGGGTCGTCGGGGTCCTCCGGGCCCTCCCGGGCCTCGGGGGGAACGAAGACCACCCAGTCGTTCCTGGCCGCCGCCGCCGTGCTCGCGGTGGTCTTCGGGGTCGCCGAGCTGCGCCCGCCGGCCGCGCCGGCCAAGGCCGACCAGGGCGGCACCGCCAGTACCGCGCAGGTCGAGCGGACGGCCGTGGTCTGCCCGCAGCCGCTCCAGGGCCTGACCGGCTCGACCACCCTCACCGCGTACACCCCGCCCGGCACCGGCGCCGCCACCGGCGGAGCCGGCTGGGCGGCCGACGCGGCGGCCCCCGCGACCGCTCCGACCGCCGCGCCGTCCGCCGCCCCGACCACGGCCGCCACCCCGGCGCCCGCCGCGTCCGGCGGCCCGGACAAGGGCGGCGCTCCCGCCGACGCCCGGCTGAACCTGGCCAAGCCCGGCACCCCCGTGGCCGCCCCCGCCGCCAACGGCGACACCGCCCCCGGTGCCGGGGCCGTCGCCACCGGCGCCTTCGCGCCCGGCTTCACCGTCACCCAGACCACCACCGTCACCGAGCAGCGCGGCCTGGGCCTGTCCGGCATCACCTGCACCCCGGCCGGCACCGGCTTCTGGTTCGCCGGGGCCAGCACCGCCGGCGACCGCACCGACTACGTCAGCCTGGTCAACACCGAGTCGACCGCCGCCGTCGTGGACATCAAGCTGTACGGCGACAAGGGCCTGATCGACAACGACGCCGCCAACGGCATCACCGTCGCTCCCGGCAGTTCGCAGTCCGTGCTGCTGCCGACCATCAGCAAGGGCGCGGTCACCGACCTCGCCGTGCACGTGGTCGCCCGCAGCGGCCGGATCGGCGCCGCCCTGCACGCCGCCGACGGCGGCAAGGGCGCCGACTGGATCCCCGCCTCCGCCGACCCGGCGCCCACCCAGGTGCTCCCCGGCCTGCCCGCCGACACCGCCGCCGCCCGCCTGATCGTCTGGGCGCCGCCGGAGGACGACGCCGACCTGAAGATCGAGCTCTCCGGCAAGAACGGCTGGTTCACCCCGGCCAGCAACGAGTCCATCCACGTCAAGGCCGGCATGGTGGCCGCCGTCGACCTCGGCAAGATCACCCGCGACGAGGTGGCCGGTCTGCGGCTCTCGCCCAGCGACGACAAGCACCCCACCCCGGTCGTGGCCGGCCTGCGGATCGACCGCACCGGCCAGAACGGCAAGTCGGACGCCGCCTGGCTGACCGGCACCGTGCCGGTCGGCGCCCGCGCCACCGTGGCCGACAACCGCGGCGGGGGCGCGTCCACGCTCTTCCTCACCTCCACCGGTGACGCCGCCACCGTCCGGGTCACCGCCTCGGCGGGCACCGGCGGCGGCACCCCGGCCACCAAGGACGTCGAGGTCCCGCCCGGCGGCACGGTCGCCCTCCCGGCCCCCGAGCCCGGCGGGCTGAACGGCAGCTTCGCGCTCACCGTGGAGACCGTCTCCGGCGGCCCGGTGGTGGCCGCCCGGATGCTCGCGATCCCCACCAAGGACGTGCCGATGTTCACCGTCCAGGCCCTGCGCGACGACCGCAGCAGCGTCAAGGTCCCGCAGGCCGCCCAGGACCCGGACGTCGTGCTGCGCTGACGCCGCGACACCCCGCGACACCGAGGGGCGGTACCCGGACGAACCCGGGTACCGCCCCTTCGCGCTGTCAGTCCTCGTCGTAGCGGGGGTCGATGGCGTCCGGCGACAGCCCCAGCAGCTCCGCCACCTGCTCGATCAGGATCTCGTGCACCAGCGCCGCGCGGTCCTCCCGCGACTTCGCCCGGATCTCCACCGGCCGCCGGTACACCACGATCTGGCTCTTGCGCCCCTGCCGGCCCGGCGACACCCGGCCCAGCGGCACCCCGCCGTCCGGGTCCGCGCCGTCCGCCTCGTGCAGCGGCACCTCCTGGACGGCGAACTCGACCTCGATCAACTGCGGCCAACGCCGTTCGAGACGCTCCACCGACTCGCGCACGTAGTCGTCGAACAACTCGGAGCGGGTGAGCGAGATCGGCACCTGCGGCGGCGCCAGCGGGCCGCGCAGGCCCCTGCCGTGCCGGTCGCGGTGCCGGGGGCGGCGCGAGGGCCCCGTCGATGACTGCGGTGCAGAGCTGTCCATATCACTGCCGAGGGTAGTCCTTGGACGGTCGGAAGTGGACCACTCCGACAGCGAATAGCGCCGGGCGACGGGTGCACGGACGGGCGCGCGGAGCGCGACACGGCACACCCTCCGGGCAGGCGGTCTTCGCTCCCCGGCGGGGAGTGCGGTACCGTCCACCCTCGTGAGCTCTGTACGTCGTTGTTCGCGGACCGCGTGCGGCCGGCCGGCCGTCGCGACGCTGACGTACGTCTACGCGGACTCCACCGCCGTGCTCGGCCCGCTCGCCACCTATGCCGAGCCGCACTGCTACGACCTGTGCGCCGAGCACGCCGAGCGGCTCACCGCCCCGCGCGGCTGGGAGGTCGTCCGGCTCGCCGCCGAGGCCGGGCCGCTGCGCCGCAGCAGCGACGACCTGGAAGCGCTCGCCAACGCCGTCCGCGAGGCCGCCCGCCCGCAGACCCCCCGTCAGGGCCGCGGGCCCGCAGGCGAATCCATCGAAGGCAGCCGCCGCGGCCACCTCCGCGTGCTGCGCTCGCCCGACAACTGACGCCCGGCCCGGACCACACCGCGCACGGACCGTTGGTCCGGCCCCGGTACGCTGCCCGTCTACCGCCGACCGAACGGCGCGGTACCCCGACCTATCGTGACCGGGGGCGACCAGCCCGCCGATCACACGCACACCGATCAGACAGAGACCAGGGTGGAGCCGCAGTGCGCGACCTCAAGCAGCTCGTGAAGGCGTACGACGTACGAGGCGTTGTCCCGGACCAGTGGGACGAGACCCTCGCGCGCGCCTTCGGCGCCGCGTTCGTGCGGGTCACCGGAGCGACCGCGATCGTGGTCGGCCACGACATGCGGCCCTCCTCGCCGTCCCTGAGCCGGGCCTTCGGCGAGGGCGCCGCCTCCTACGGCGCCGACGTCGTCGAGATCGGCCTCTGCTCGACCGACCAGCTGTACTACGCCAGCGGCAAGCTCGACCTGCCCGGCGCGATGTTCACCGCCAGCCACAACCCGGCCCAGTACAACGGCATCAAGCTCTGCCGCGCCGGCGCCGCCCCGGTCGGCCAGGACACCGGCCTGGCCGAGATCCGCGAGCTGGTCGAGTCCTGGACCGGCGAGGACGACACCGTCACCGTCCCGGCCGTGGACGTCAAGCCCGGCGCCCTGTCCGCGCAGGACACCCTGCGCGGCTACGCCGACCACCTGCTCGGCCTGGTCGACCTCAGCACGATCCGCCCGCTCAAGGTCGCCGTGGACGCCGGCAACGGCATGGGCGGCCACACCGTCCCCACCGTCTTCGACGGCCTGCCGATCGAGCTCGTCCCGATGTACTTCGAGCTGGACGGCACCTTCCCCAACCACGAGGCCAACCCGCTCGACCCGAAGAACCTGGTCGACCTCCAGGCCAAGGTCCGCGAGACCGGCGCCGACCTCGGCCTCGCCTTCGACGGCGACGCCGACCGCTGCTTCGTCGTCGACGAGCGCGGCGAGCCGGTCTCCCCGTCCGCCATCACCGCGCTGGTCGCCGTCCGTGAGATCGCCCGGGCGAAGGCCGCCGGCGAGGACGAGCCGACCGTCATCCACAACCTGATCACCTCCTGGACCGTCCCCGAGGTGGTCCGCGAGCTCGGCGGCAAGCCGGTCCGCACCCGGGTCGGCCACTCCTTCATCAAGCAGGAGATGGCCGTCACCGACGCCGTCTTCGGCGGCGAGCACTCCGCGCACTACTACTTCCGCGACTTCTGGCGCGCCGACACCGGCATGCTCGCCGCCCTGCACGTGCTGGCCGCCCTCGGCGGGCAGGACGGCACGCTCTCCGCGCTGACCGCCGAGTACGACCGCTACGCCGCCTCCGGCGAGATCAACAGCACCGTCGCCGACCAGGCCGACCGCTCGGCCGCCGTCCGCGCCGCGTACGCCGGCCTGGAGGGCACCACCGTGGACGAGCTGGACGGCCTCACCGTCGCCGGCCCCGACTGGTGGTTCAACCTGCGCGCCTCCAACACCGAGCCGCTGCTTCGCCTCAACGTCGAGGCCAGGGATCCGGCCAGGATGGCCGAGCTGCGGGACGGCGTGCTCGCCATCGTCCGCGCCTGACGCACAACCCGCGTGCCCCGGCCGGTAGGGTTTCCTCCTGGCCGGGGCACCGCCGTGCCACCCCCGAGATCTGGAGCCCGACACCTCATGAAGCTCGAATCCTTCCTGCTGGAGATCCTGGTCTGCCCGCAGTGCCGGGCCGCGCTCACCGAGGGCGGCACCGAGGAGCAGCCCGAACTGGTCTGCACCGGCGAGACCTGCGGCCTGGCGTACCCGGTCCGGGACGGCATTCCGGTGCTGCTGGTGGACGAGGCCCGCCGCCCGGCCTGATCCTTGGGGCGGACACCTCGGGGCGGACGGTCCGGGAGCGGACGCCCGCACCCGTCGGCCGCACCACCGCTCAGCCCGCAGCGCCCAGCCAGCAGCCGGAGGCCCGCCGCATGCTCGACGACACCCTGCTCGACGACCCGGCCGCCCTCCAGCGCGCCGACCACGACCGGGCCCTGCTCGCCCTGGCCGGCTCCGGCGCCCGGGTCCGCACCGCGCTGCGGCTCGCCGAGGCGGCCGGCGTCGACCGGCTCCGCCCGGACGGCCGTCCGCGCGCCGTCCTGGTGGCCGGCCACGGCAGCGCCCTGACGGCGGGCGAGATCCTCGCCGTCCTGGCGGGCACCGCCAGCCTGGTCGCCCCGCTGCCGCCGACCGACGTCGCGGCCGTGCCACGGGTGGACCGCGCCACCGCGCCGCCGGTCTTCACCGCCGGGCTGGCCTGGCAGCTCCCCGGCTGGGTCGGGCCGCTGGACCTGCTGGTCATCAGCTCCGCCGACGGCGGCGAACGGGGCCTGATCGGCCTCGCCGAGCAGGCGTACGCGCGGGGCTGCGCCCTCGTCGTCACCGCCCCCGCCGGCAGCCCGCTGGCCGAGGCCGCCCTCCAGGTGCGCGCGCTGCCGCTGCCGTACGTGCCGTCCAACCTCCCCGAGGCCGAGACGCCGCCGGGACCGTCCGCCGAGCCGGACCTGCCGGCCGAGGACCCGGCCGCGCTCTGGGCCCACCTCACCCCGCTGCTCGCGCTCGCCCAGAAGCTCGGGGTCACCCAGCTGCCGTACGACGCGCTGCCGGCCACCGCCGACCTGCTCGACGCGACCGCCGTCCGCTGCCGCCCGGACGCCGCCGCGTACACCAACCCCGCCAAGAGCCTGGCCGCCCGGCTGGCCGGGACCGTCCCGCTGCTCTGGGCCGAGGGGCCGGTGGCCGGGGCCGCCGCCGGCCGGTTCGCCGCCCAGCTCGCCGACCGGGCCGGGCGCCCGGCGCTGGCCGGGCCGCTGCCGCAGGTGCTCACCGCGCACCGCGGCATGTTCACCGGCCAGCTCGGCGCGGGCGCCGACCCCGACGACTTCTTCCGCGACCGGGTGGACGAGCCGGACCCGCTGCACCTCCAGGTCCTGCTGCTGCGCCACGTCCCCGGGGGCGTGGGCGGGTCCGGCGGTCCCGGTGATCCCGGCGAGCAGGACGGCGGCGGCCCGGTCGAGGTGCCGGAGGACGACGAGGGCCCGCGCGGGTTCGGGGCCTCCCGGGCGCACCGGCTGGCCGCCGCCCACGACGTCCGGCTCACCGAGTACGCCAGCACCCGGCCCGATCCGCTGCACGCGCTGGCCGACCTCGTGGCCCTCACCGACTTCGCCGCCGTCTACCTGGGGCTCGCGGCGGTGCAGTCCTGAGGCCGTTCCCGGCGGCCCGGTACCGTATGCGCTCGACGACTCCGACCGGGACGGATCCGGCGGAGCGGAGCGCGGGCTGTGTGGACGGCCCCCCGACGGAGGGACCCTCCTCAGCATGAGCACCGAAGGCGGTACCAAGGCACTGGTCGCGGCCCTGTCCGCGAACCTCGCGATCGCGGTGGCCAAGTTCACCGCCTTCGGCTTCACCGGCTCCTCCTCGATGCTGGCCGAGGGCGTGCACTCGGTCGCCGACTCCGGGAACCAGGTGCTGCTGCTGATCGGCGGCAAGCGGGCCCGCCGGGAGGCGGACGAGGAGCACCCCTTCGGCTACGGCCGCGAGCGCTACATCTACGGCTTCCTGGTCGCCATCGTGCTGTTCAGCGTCGGCGGTCTGTTCGCGATCTACGAGGGCTGGCACAAGATCAGCCACCCGGAGGAGCTGGACTCCTGGTACTGGGCGGTCGGCGTGCTGCTCTTCGCCATCGGGATGGAGGGCTGGTCCTTCCTGACCGCGATGCGCGAGTCGGCGAAGGCCAAGGGCGGGCAGGGCTGGGTGCAGTTCATCCGTACCGCCAAGGCCCCCGAGCTGCCCGTGGTGCTGCTGGAGGACGCCGGCGCGCTGATCGGTCTGGTGCTCGCGCTGCTGGGCGTCTCGCTCACCGTGATCACCGGGGACGGCGTCTGGGACGGCGCCGGCACCCTCTGCATCGGCATCCTGCTGGTGGTGATCGCCGTGGTGCTGGCCCTGGAGACCAAGTCGCTGCTGCTCGGCGAGTCCGCCGACAAGGACTCGGTCCGCAGGATCCGCGAGGCGCTGGTGGACCACGACTCCGTCACCCGGGTCATCCACATGCGGACCCTGCACCTGGGCCCGGAGGAACTGCTGGTCGCCGCCAAGATCGGGGTGAACGCGGAGGACACCGCCGCCCAGGTGGCCGAGGCCATCGACGCCGCCGAGGCACGGGTCCGCCAGGCCGTCCCGATCGCCCGGGCGATCTACCTGGAACCGGACGTCTACAGCGCCGAGAAGGCCGCCCAGGGTGACGACCCGGCGGCCACCCCCGGCGGCCCGGGGCTCACGGCGCACTGACGATATTTCGCCCAAAGTCCTTGGGCCGGGCTCTCGTTCCGCTG
This sequence comes from Kitasatospora sp. NPDC087315, assembly GCF_044744345.1. Classification (NCBI taxonomy): domain Bacteria; kingdom Bacillati; phylum Actinomycetota; class Actinomycetes; order Kitasatosporales; family Streptomycetaceae; genus Kitasatospora; species Kitasatospora sp. NPDC087315. Next base: position 420,938 of record NZ_JBIUYD010000003.1, read on the forward strand.
GAGAGCGGGGCCTCCCCCGGCCGAAAAACGGTCATCCCGAGCCGCCCGTCCGGACCGCCGGTGTAGATTCGTCACCAGAGCCAGAACGTCGCTGCTGATGGCGGTCGATCGGCGGTCCGCACTCGTGCGGGTGCCCGCCGGTCGAGGGAGAGAGGTCCTCCGACGGTTTGTGCTGCGCAGCAGGGAGCCGGTCCTCCACGGACCGGGCACCCCGGCGTTGCCGCGCACCCGTGCAGCCCCGCCGTGCCGCAACGCACGCCAGGACCGTGGCCATGCCCCACCCCATCAGCGAGGAGCAGACGCATGTCGACCGACATCACCGGTGACTTCAAGGTCGCCGACCTTTCCCTGGCGCCGTTCGGGCGCAAGGAGATCCAGCTGGCCGAGCACGAGATGCCCGGCCTGATGGCGATTCGCGCGGAGTACGCCGCTTCGCAGCCGCTGGCCGGCGCCCGGATCACCGGTTCGCTGCACATGACCGTGCAGACGGCGGTGCTGATCGAGACCCTGACGGCGCTGGGCGCCGAGGTCCGCTGGTGCTCGTGCAACATCTTCTCGACCCAGGACCACGCGGCCGCGGCGATCGCGGTCGGTCCGGAGGGCACCCCGGAGAACCCGCAGGGCGTGCCGGTGTTCGCCTGGAAGGGCGAGACCCTGGACGAGTACTGGTGGTGCACCGAGCAGGCGCTGACCTGGCCGAACGGCAAGACCCCGAACATGATCCTGGACGACGGCGGCGACGCGACGCTGCTGATCCACAAGGGTGTGGAGTTCGAGAAGGCCGGGGCCGCGCCGGACCCGTCGACCGCGGACAACGACGAGTTCCGGATCATCCTGGAGCTGCTCAACCGCACCCTGGTCGAGACGCCGAACAAGTGGACCGAGGTCGCCGCCACGATCAAGGGCGTGACCGAGGAGACCACCACGGGCGTCCACCGCCTGTACGAGATGCACCGTGACGGCAACCTGCTGTTCCCGGCGATCAACGTCAACGACTCGGTGACGAAGTCGAAGTTCGACAACAAGTACGGCTGCCGGCACTCGCTGATCGACGGCATCAACCGCGCCACCGACGTGCTGATCGGCGGCAAGGTCGCGGTCGTCGCCGGCTACGGCGACGTGGGCAAGGGCTGCGCGGAGTCGCTGCGCGGCCAGGGCGCCCGGGTGATCGTCACCGAGATCGACCCGATCTGCGCGCTGCAGGCCGCGATGGACGGCTACCAGGTCGCGACGCTGGAAGACGTGGTGGAGACGGCCGACATCTTCATCACCACGACCGGCAACAAGGACATCATCATGGCCTCGCACATGGCCCGGATGAAGCACCAGGCGATCGTGGGCAACATCGGCCACTTCGACAACGAGATCGACATGGCCGGTCTGGCGAAGCTGCCGGGTGTGGTGAAGACCGAGGTGAAGCCGCAGGTCCACGAGTGGCGCAAGGAGGACGGCCGGACGATCATCGTGCTGTCCGAGGGGCGTCTGCTGAACCTGGGCAACGCGACCGGCCACCCGTCGTTCGTGATGTCCAACTCCTTCGCGAACCAGACGATCGCCCAGATCGAGCTGTTCACGAAGACCGAGCAGTACCCGATCGGCGTCTACGTGCTGCCGAAGCACCTGGACGAGAAGGTCGCGCGGCTGCACCTGGACGCGCTGGGCGTGAAGCTGACCACCCTGAGCCAGGACCAGGCCGACTACATCGGCGTCCCGGTCGAGGGCCCGTACAAGGCGGACCAGTACCGCTACTGATCCGTTGACCCGACGGCCGCGGCCGGTGCCCCTGCTCAAGGGGTGCCGGCCGCGGCCGCGTTCAGCGGGTGTCAGCGCAGGACGTCGGTGACCCAGGCGCTGTCGTCGAGCCCGAGCGCCTGGATGCGGTCGAGCACCGCCGGTACGCCGCCGAGCCGCTCCAGCGACGGCGGCGGGTCCTCCGTCATCTGGGCGCAGACCCGCACGCCGCGGTCGACCGAACAGAGCGGCACGTAGCGGCCGTAGCTGCCGGGGGTGGTGGGAGTGGGGCTCGGCCCGGGCACGTCCGGCCTCAGGGTGACCGCGAGGGTCCGGCCGTCGACCCGGAGCACCAGATCGAACGACCAGTCGTCCGTGCCCGGATCCGACCGCAGGAGGCGCGCCTCGGCCACCTTGACCACGCCGGGCAGGTCGGTGATCCGCAGCGGCAGGGGGACGTCCCAGTGCCCGTACCGGACGTCGGCCGCGACCCGGTGCAGGACGTCCCGGGAGACGTCCTCCGGCCGGCCGCCGTGGGCCGTGATCTCCGCCCAGCGACCCGAGGGCGTCAGCCAGCGCAGCATCACGGCGTTGGGTTCCCGGTCACTGAGGGGGAGCGCCCAGTAGGCCTTCTTCCCGTTGACCGGCGGGGCCTCCTCCTCGGCCAGTGGCCATCCGCCCGGATCCCTCTCCACGGGCTCGGACCCGGCCGGGTAGAGCGAGAGCAGGATCTGGGGGGCGTCGGACCCCTTGCCCCGGGCCGCGATGTGGCCGTCGGCGTCGGACGGGCCGATGATCTCGGCGTCCGGCGGGTTGTAGCTGATGCCGGTCCGGCCGCCGACCCAGTCCGGCAGCCAGCCGAACCGGACCTCCGTGGTGAGCGGGTCGGCACCGAGGTACGTCATGGGCGGTGACGGGGAGACGACCGGCACGGCGGGCGCCGGGGCGCCACCGGGCGCCTGGAGGAGCAGTGAGGCGGCCAGGGCCACCACCGTGGCGGCGGCCGCAGCCCCGACGGCGGCCCGCCGCCGGCGGCGCAGCCGGGCCCGGCCCTGGACGATCGCCCAGGCGGTGTCGAGGGCGGTGGGCGGTGCGGGCTGGTCGGCCAGGGCGATCAGCTGCTCGGTCAGGTCGCGAGGCTTGTCGGTCGTCATGGCGTCCTCTCGGTGGCGACGGGGAGGGCGGCGAGGGTGTGCCGGAGCGTCGCGAGGCCGCGCGAGGTCTGGCTCTTGACGTTGCCCGACGAGCAGCCCATCGCCTCGGCCGCCTGGTCGACCGTCAGATCGCAGTAGTAGCGGAGCACCACGGTGGCCCGCTGGCGCGGGGGCAGCGTGGCGAGGGCCTGCCGCAGGTCGAGAGAGGCGTCGAGGTCGGGGCCGACGGCGGCCGCGTCCAGCTCCCGGTCGGTGCCGCTGCGGGTGGTCCGCCGCCACCAGGACGAGCGCTGCTCGGCCAGGAAGATGTTGACCAGCACCCTGCGGGCGTAGCCGTCGAGGTTCTCCATCCGTCCGGCCCGTGGCCAGTTGATGTAGAGCCTGGTCACGCTCTCCTGGACCAGGTCGTCCGCGCGGTGCCAGTCCCCGCACAGCAGATAGGCGACCTTGCGCAGCCAGCCGCTCCTGGTCGCCACGTACTCGGTGAACTCCGTTTCGCGTGCCTGCCCCGCCATCCCCGCCCCCCTTCCTCCGGATCGGAGGCGCGGATCCGCGCCGCCCACCCCCCTAATGCGGGCACCCGCCGTAAACGTTGCATGCCGACCGGGCCGGACCGCCCACGTAGGCTTCGGACCATGCCCAACGGCCGGTACTCGCTCCACGACACCCATGACCACGTGCTGCTCGGGGAGGAGCGCTTCAGCTGCGCGCCCGGGCCGGCCGGCTGGCGGTACGTCTCCAAGACGTACGGGCCGGACGGCCAGGTCGTCGGCACCGTCGACCTGACGCTGGACTCGCGCAGCCGTCCGCTGCGGATGGAGCTGCGGGCGGGCGGCTGGCAGGTGCGCGGCGGGGCCGTCGACGGGGTGGCGTGGGTGCGCACCGACGCGGCGGACCCGGCCGGGGAGCACGCGACGGAGGGCCACGACCGAGCGCACGGCTTCACCGGGCGCTCGCCGGCCTTCCTGGTCGCGACCGCCCGGCTGCTACGGCTGGGGGAGGGGGCCAGTGCGCGGGTGCGGCTGGTCGCGTTCTCCGAACCGGTGCTGGCGCCGCGCACCTTCGACCAGGGGTGGCTGCTGGAGGGGGTGGAGACGCACCGGACCGACTCGGGGCCGCTGCTGGTCGAGCGGTACCAGGTGGCCGACCTGGAGACGGGCGAGCAGCAGGTGGTCCACCTCGCGGGGGACGTGGTGCTGGCGGCCGCCGGGGTCGAGCTGGAGGAGCTGGCGTCGCCGCCGAACGCCTGGCCGGCCGGGTTCGGGGGCTGAGCGGCGGTGGGCCGAGCGGTTGAGCCCGGGGCGTCAGGCCGGCGGGGCGAAGCCCGTGCCGGGGGACTGCGGCGGGGCGGGGGCGGGCGCCGCAGGGGCCCCGGTCGCGCTGGGCACCGTGGGAGCCGCAGCGGCGGTGGGTGTCGCGGGGGCGGCCGGGGCCGGCTGCCGGTACGACGCGTGGCCCTGCGCCCTGGTCCACTCCCGGCGCTGCCGCTCGGTCAGCACCGCACCGAGGTAGGCCGCCGGGTGCAGCCCGTACGGGACCGGGTGCCCGGTGCGGGCGGAGAGGTCGTCGGCGAGCCGGGCGGACATCTGGTGCGCCACCGCCGGGTCCAGCTCGCCGATCCGCCCGAGCAGCTGGCGGACCGCCAGCCAGAGCGGCTCCGGCACGGCGGAGAGATCCATCGCGACCAGCTCGGCGCCCATCGCCTGCAACAGCTGCGGGTGCACCACCGGCAGGGCGGTCGCGGCGCCGCCGCCCGGCACCCGCTCGCGGACCACCAGCGTCCCCGCGAAGATGTCGCCCAGTCGCTTGCCGTCCGAGGACACCGCCGAGCAGATCGCGGCCGGCACCCCGCTCAGCGCGACGATCTCGAAGAAGCCGACCAGGCCGCGCACCAGCGAGTGCCGGAACCGCACCGGCCCGCCGTCGCTGCGTACCACCCGCAGGCCCAGGGCGGCCTTGCCGAGCGAACGTCCGCGGGTGAGGGTCTCGACCATGACGGGCAGGGCGACCATGAAGAACACCAGCAGCCCGAGCGTGAGGGCGGCGAAGGCCGCGCTGTCGAGCCCGGTGAGGACGATGCCCAGGATCAGGGACGACAGCACCAGTGCGGCCGACTGCACGATCAGGTCCAGTGCGATGGCCAGCGCCCTGCTGGGAAGCTTCGCCGTGCGCAGGCCGAGGACGACCGCCTCACCCGTCACCAGGTCGCTCAAGACACCCGTCCGTTCCCATTGGTGGTCCGTGGGGGAGGGGACGTCCGTCGGATCGTCCCCCACGACCCCGATCTGCAGTCGTCAACATACGGGGCCGCGCACCCGTGCGGGAAGTGAGGTCCCGGCGGCCGGGGCGGCCCCGTCGGCTGGCATGCTGGGCCGCACCCGCACCCGACTGCCCCGCGCGCCCCGCGCCGACCCTGGAGCCGCCGAATGGACCTGGACGTCTTCGTCGCCACCCACCAGGGGGAGTGGGCCCGGCTGGACGCCCTCGCCAGGAACCGCCGGCTCAGTGGTGAGGAGGCCGACGAGCTCGTCACCCTCTACCAACGCGCCACCGGCCACCTGGCCAAGGTCCAGGCCGCCGCGCCCGACCCCACCCTCGAAGGCCGGCTCACCAGCCTGGTCTCCCGGGCCCGCGACGCGGTCACGGGCAGCCGCAGCAGCGGCTGGCGGGACGTCGCGCGGTACTACACGGTGAGCTTCCCGGCCGCGCTCCACCGCTCGCGCCGCTGGTGGCTGCCGGTCGCCGTGCTCTCTCTGCTCGCCACCGCCGTGGTCGCCTGGTGGGTGGCCGCGCACCCGGAGGTCCGCAACAGCCTGGCCACGCCGGAGACGCTGCGGGAGATGACCAGGCCCGGCGGCGAGTACGAGGCGTACTACTCGGACCGCCCGGCCGGTTCCTTCGCGGCGCAGGTCTGGACGAACAACGCCTGGATCGCGGTGCAGTGCCTGCTCTACGGCATCGCGCTCGGCATCCCCGTGCTCTTCGTGCTGTGGACCAACGTCCTCAATCTCGGCCTCGGCATCGGCCTGATGGCCTCGGCGGGCCGGCTCGACGTCTTCCTCGGCCTGCTGATTCCACACGGCCTGCTGGAGCTGACCGCCGTCTTCGTGGCCGGCGGCCTGGGCCTGCGCCTCGGCTGGACGATCATCGACCCGGGCCCGCGCACCCGCGGGACGGCGCTGGCCGAACAGGGCCGGTCCATCATCGGGATGGCCATCGGCCTGACGACCGTTCTGGCCGTCTCCGGTGTCCTGGAAGCCTTTGTGACCCCGTCCGGCCTTCCCACCTGGGCGCGTATCGCGATCGGAGCCGCCGCGGAGGTGGCGTTCCTGTTGTACGCCCTCGTCCTGGGCCGGAAGGCCGCCGCGGCCGGCGAAACCGGCGATCTGGACGCGGCCGACCGGGCGGACCTGCAGCCGGTCGCGGCCTGAGCCGATGTGATCCACAGGCCTCTGACCTGGTACTGTTCTCACATCCCAGCAAAACCATTGACGTGGTGGCGGTGGGCTAGTAGGTTTGAACGGTTGAGACCGACTGGACAACGGTCGGGCTCGGGCGCTAGTGTCTGCGACACCGCCGAACGAGGCCAGCGTGTTTTACGAATGCGCTCCCTCCGACGAGGTAAATTCCGGAACTGAGCACACCGAAAGCTTTGATAAGCTTCGGAGCGAAGTGAAGGAAATCCCCCCAGCGGGAATTCAGGGAAACAAACGCCGGTCAAACCGGCAGCGCGGATCTGATAAGCTGGGAACACGAAAGAACGAAGCGCCCGGAGGGCCCGCTGGAAGGCGGCCTGAAGGAAGTGTCCGTTCCTTGAGAACTCAACAGC
>NZ_JBIUYD010000004.1:0-66026 GCF_044744345.1 Kitasatospora sp. NPDC087315
TTCCTCGCCGACGGCCGCATCGTCGACGAACTCGTCCACCCCACCGCCGACACCGTCCTGGACCGCATGCGCCGCTTCGACGCCAAGGGCCGCACGAGCTGACACTCCGCCGGCAGCCGCCCGTCCCTACGTGACCCCAGGACACCCCATGTATCGCACCGCACTGCGCAATGTGCTGGCCCACAAGGGCCGACTGCTGATGACGGCACTGGCCGTCATGCTGGGCACCGCCTTCGTGGCCGGCACCATGGTCTTCTCCGACACCTTCGGCAAGGCCATGCGGGACAGCAACTCCAAGAGCTACACCGACGTGTCGGTCCAGATCGTCGACCGGGCCGCGGGCTCCTCCGCCAGCGCCCGGGAGAAGAGCGACAAGAGCTCGGCCACCCTGACCGACGCCACGGTCCAGCAGCTCGCCGCGCTCCCCGGCACCGCCCAGGCCCGCGGCGTGGTCAGCGGCTTCACCGGGGTCGCCGACCGCAGCGGCAATCTGATCGGCAAGGCGTGGAGCGCCAAGGGCGCCAACTTCGCCCCCGGCCAGGACGGCAAGGACCCGCGCTACCCGATGGCCGAGGGCCAGGGCCCGAAGACGGCCAAGGAGATCGCGCTCGACCGCAAGACCGCCGACAAGGGCGGCTACAAGGTCGGCGACACCGTCCGGCTCGCCTCCAACGGCCCGGTGATCGAGGCCCGGCTGACCGGCATCTTCACCACCGACGACCCGGTGGTGAACACCGGCGGCACGCTCACCCTGTTCGACCGCGCCAGCGCCCAGCAGCTGCTGCTGGAGCCGGGCCGCTACAGCAGCATCGTGCTCGCCGCCAAGCCCGGCACCACCGAGGACGCGCTGCTCTCCCAGGTCCAGCCGAAGCTCCCGGCCGGCCAGCAGCTCAACGCCGAGACCGGTCAGCAGCTCAAGGACGACGAGCAGAAGATGATCACCAGCGGCACCGAGAGCATGCGCACCATGCTGCTCGCCTTCGCCGGGATCTCACTCTTCGTCGGCATCTTCATCATCGCCAACACCTTCACCATGCTGGTCGCCCAGCGCACCAAGGAGCTCGCGCTGCTGCGGGCGATCGGTGCCAGCCGCAAGCAGGTCACCCGGTCCGTGCTGATCGAGGCCCTGGCGATCGGCGCCCTGTCCGCCGCGGCCGGTCTGGTGGTCGGTGTCGGCATCGGTGCCGGGCTGCAGTCCCTGGTCGGCGCGATGGACAGCGGGATGCCCAGCGGCCCGCTGGTGATCAAGCCGCTCACCGTGGCCGTCACCCTGGTGGTCGGCATCGTGGTGACGGTGCTCTCCGCCCTGCTGCCCGCCATGCGGGCCTCCCGGATCGCCCCGGTGGCCGCGATGAGCAGCGGTGACCAGCCGAGCAGCCAGAAGAGCCTGGTGGTCCGCAACACGATCGGCTCGATCGGCGCCGCCGGCGGCGCCGCGCTGATCGCCTACGGCGCGTCCACCGGCAACGGCGACGGCCGGATGCCGGTCGCGGTCGGCGCCGTGCTGGCCCTGGTCGGCGTCTTCGTCCTGCTGCCGCTGCTCTCCCGCCCGGTCATCGCCCTGATCGGCCCGGTGCTCGGGAAGCTGGCCGGCATGCCCGGCAAGCTCGCCCGGCAGAACGCGGTGCGCAACCCGCGCCGCACCGCGGCCACCGCCGCCGCGCTCACCATCGGCCTGACCCTGGTCAGCGGTCTGACGGTGATCGGCGCCTCGGTCGGCGACGCGATAGACAAGGCCGTCACCAGCTCCCTGAAGGCCGACTACCTGGTCGGGGCCGCCAACGGCATGAGCCTCTCGGACAAGGTCCCGGCCGAGATCGCCAAGACCCCCGGGGTGGCCGCCTCCTCGCCGTTCACCACCGTCTACTGGGACCTCAACGGCAAGAACCAGGAGATCACCGGGCTGAACCAGGACTCCTTCGACAAGCTCGTCTCGGTCAAGCTGACCAGCGGCTCCACCGCCGGGCTCGGCCAGGGCCAGATCCTGATCGACGAGGACGTCGCCAAGAGCGGCAACCTCACCACCGGCTCGACCGTCAAGATCACCTACCCGGACGAGTCCACCGGCCAGGTCACCGTCGGCGGTGTCTACCAGAAGGGCGGGATGGTCGGCGGGGCCGCACTGGCCAACAGCGAGATCGTCAAGCACGATCCCCAGCCCTACATCAGGAACGTCCTGGTCAAGGGCGCCGACGGCGCCACCGACAAGTTGAAGCAGTCGCTCAAGGACGCCACCGGCGCCAACCCGGTGATCGAGGTCCAGTCCAAGCAGGACGTCCGCGACGAGTTCAGCCAGACCATCACCTTCGCGCTGAACATGATGTACGGCCTGCTGGCGATGTCCGTGATCGTCGCGATCCTCGGGGTGATCAACACGCTGGCCATGTCGGTCTTCGAGCGCAAGCGCGAGATCGGGATGCTGCGGGCGATCGGCCTGGACCGCTCCGGCATCAAGCGGATGGTCCGGCTGGAGTCCGTGGTGATCTCGGTCTTCGGCGCCGGCATCGGTGTCCTGCTCGGCTGCTTCATGGCCTGGGCGATCAACGGCACGCTGAAGTCGAGCCTGCAGGGCCTCACCACGGTGCTCCCCTTCGGCCAGTTGCTGCTCTTCCTGGCACTGGCCGGCGTGGTCGGCCTGGTGGCCGCCTTCTGGCCGGCCCGCCGGGCCTCCAAGCTGGACATCCTGGAGAGCATCAAGACCGACTGACCGCCGGCCGGGGAAGGCCGGAAGCCGGGAAGCCGGGAAGCCGGGAAGCCGGGAACAGGAAAACGGGAAGTCCCCCGCCGGAGGGTTCGGCGGGGGACTTCCCGTACTTCTTGTACTCCGCCCGGTCGCACGGGCCGGCTGAGCACCACGGAGGTCGTGGTCCGGCGGCGTTGCCGGGCGGAGGGCCTCCGACTCATACCCCGACGCTCCCACGCCGGGGTGTCAGTCGCTTACTTGCTGGCGAGTTCCTTGTCCGCGGCCGGCTTGGCCGCCACGGCGGGCTTCGGCGCGGGCGCCGTAGCCTCCTGGAACGCCTCGAACGGCTTCTCCATCTGCGACAGGCCGACGGCCTCGCGCTTCAGGAACACGGCCAGCGTCCAGTCGGTGAAGACGCGGATCTTGCGGTTCATGGTCGGGACCATGGCGCCGTGGTACAGGCGGTGGAACCACCAGGCCGGACGGCCCTTCAGCTTGTACTTGCCGAAGAGGATCGCCACACCCTTGTGCAGGCCGAGACCGGCCACCGCACCGAGGTTCTTGTGCTTGTACTCGGACTGCGGGAAGCCGCGCATCCCGGAGATGACGTTGTCGCCGAGGACGGCGGCCTGACGGACCGCGTGCTGCGCGTTCGGCGGGCACCAGGCGCCCTCGCCGGCGGCGAGGTCCGGCACCTGGGCGTTGTCGCCGGCGGACCAGACGTAGTCGAAGCCCTGGACCTGCAGGGTCGGGGCGGTGTCGACGTGGCCGCGCGGGCCCAGCGGCAGGCCGAAGTTGGCCAGCACCGGGTTCGGCTTCACACCGGCCGTCCACACGATGGTGGAGGCATCGGCCTCGACGCCGTTCTTCAGCACGACGTGCTGGTCGACGCAGGAGTCCATCGAGGTCTCGATGTAGATCTCGATGTTGCGCTCTTCGAGCTTCTCCTTGGTCCACAGACCGAGGTCCGGGCCCATCTCCGGGAGGATGCGGTTGGCCGCCTCCACCAGGATGAAGCGCATGTCGTCACGGCTGACGGTCCGGTAGATCTTGGCGGCGTCGCGCGCCATGTCCTCGATCTCGGCGATCGTCTCGACACCGGCGAAGCCACCGCCGATGACGACGAAGGTCAGCGCCTTGCGGCGGACCGCCTCGTCCGTGGTGGACTCGGCCTTGTCCAGCTGCGCCATGACGTGGTTGCGGAGGCTGATGGCCTCCTCGACCGTCTTCATGCCGATGCCGTGCTCCGCCAGACCCGGGATCGGGAAGGTGCGGGAGACCGAGCCGGTCGCGACGACCAGGTACTCGAAGGGCAGCTCGTACGAGTCGCCGGCCGCCGGCTGGATGGTGGCGACCTTGCGGGCGTGGTCCACACCGGTGACCGCACCGGTGAGCACCTCCGCCTTCTTCAGGGCGCTGCGCAGCGGGGCAACGAGGTTGCGGGGCGCGACGTTGCCGCCGGCCGCCTCGGGGAGGAAGGGCAGGTACGTCATGTACGACCGCGGGTCGACGACCGTGACGGTCGCTTCGCCGTAACGCATCTTCTTGAGGATGCGCATCGCGGCATACAGGCCGACGTAACCACCGCCGACAATGAGGATGCGAGGACGCTCCGTGGTGCTCATATCCGAAAGTATCCAGCACCGTTCGGAGCAGCCTTCGTGAGCCCAGTCACAAGCTTCTGGACACCCTGTGCTACACTTCGCGGCCCATTTCCCGGCTCAGGGGCACAGCCCCACCACCCACCGGAGCCCCGGGAGAGCGCGCGCGTTCGAATGACCCGGCTGAGCAGCAACGATCCGTGCCGCGCCTGGGTTCCCGTGCATGATTTCGATTTTCAAACCCCCAGGGGAGCCTCACCTACGATCCAACGGTCGGCACGCCGGACGGACCTTTGGTCCCATATTTCGGACGGAGTGGGCCAACGACTGCGACGAATGACTGGATCGCCATGTGAAGAAATTCACGAACTTTCCCGCACGGCCCCGGGCGCGCCCCGGCCCCGGAGCCCCGATCGGGGCTCCGGGGCCGGAGAGGTAAGGCCCGCGGAAGGTCAGCGGGCAATACTCCAGGCGATGCCGTCCAGGATGTCGTGCTCGCTGACGACCACCTCGGCGGCGCCCGTCCGCTCCATGATCTCCAGCAGCTCCAGCGCGCCGGCCGCGATCACGTCCACCCGGCCGGGGTGCATCGACGGGATGGCCGCGCGCTGGACGTGGGTGGCGGCCAGCAGCTCGTCGGCGATCCGCGCCACCCGCTCCCTGGTGATCCGCGAGTGGTGGATCACCTCGGAGTCGTACGCGGGCAGGTCCAGGGCGATCGCGGAGACCGTGGTGACCGTCCCGGCCAGGCCCACCAGGGTGGCCGCACCGGTCAGCGGGACGGTCTCCTCGGCCTTGTCCAGCTCGGCCGCGATGTGTGCCCGGGCGGCGGAGATCTGCTCCGGCGTCGGCAGCTCGGCGCCGCCGAAGTGCCGCTCGGTCAGCCGGACGCAGCCGATGTCCACCGAGCGGGCCGCCTGCACGTCCCGCGTGCCCAGCACGAACTCGGTGGAGCCGCCACCGAGGTCGAAGACCAGATAGGGCGCCGGGAACTGACCCCCGGTGAACTCCTTGGTGGCGCCCACGAAGGAGAGGTGCGCCTCTTCGTCGCCGCTGACCACCTCGGGCTCGACACCCAGGATCCCGCGCACGCCGCTGATGTACTCGTCGCTGTTCTCGGCGTCCCGGGAGGCGCTGGTGGCGACGAAGCGGGTCCGGTCCGGGCCGACGCCGAGCCCGGAGATGACCTCCGCGTACTCGCGGCAGGCCGCGAAGGTGCGGGCCAGCGCGTCCGGGTGCAGCCGTCCTGTCCGGTCCACGCCCTGGCCCAGCCGGTTGATGACCATCCGGCGGTCGAGGTCGGTGATCTCCCCGGTCTCCGGGTCCAGGTCGGCGACCAGCAGCCGGATCGAGTTGGTGCCGCAGTCGATCGCGGCGACCCGGGTGACGCTCATGCGCCGGCCTCCCGGTCGTCCTGGCCGGCCTCCTCGGCGGCGCGCTTCTTCGCGGCGCGCTCCTCGGCCTTCCGCTGCTTGGCGGCGATCACGGCCTCGTGGTCGTGCTCCTTGGCGCGGTTGCGCGCGACCCGCCCACCGGCGGCCTCGACCTCGTCGGCGGAGACGCACGGGCCCTTGGCCCACCAGTCCTCCAGCATGCCGATCGCCTCGTCACCGAGCGGGTTGACGCCCGGTCCGGCCGCCAGCGAGTGGCCGACCAGTACGTGCAGGCACTTCACCCGGTCCGGCATGCCGCCGGCGCTCGGGAAGCCCTCCAGCACCTCGATGGCGTCCCGGCGGGCGATGTAGTCCTCGTGCGCCTTCTGGTAGGCGGCGGCCAGCTCCGGGTCCTCGGCGAGCCGGGCGGTCTGCTCCTTCATCACGCCGTCCGCCTCCAGGGTGCCGATCAGCGAGGCGGCCTTGGGGCAGGTCAGGTAGTACAGGGTCGGGAACGGCGTGCCGTCCGCGAGCCGGGGGGCCGTCTCCACGACGTCCGGGTTGCCGCAGGGGCAGCGGTGTGCGACCGCGCGCAGTCCGCGCGGGACCCGGCCGAGCTGCGCGGCGATGGCCGCGACGTCGGAGTCGGAGACGGTGGGGTGGTTCTCAGTGGTCATGGGGGGAGCTGTCTCCAGCGAGGGCGGGGGCGAGTGGAGAGGGCGGGGCCAGGGCGGCGGTGTCGGCTGTGTCGGCGGCGTCGACCGAGTCCCAGACGCTGGCGTACCAGGGCTTGGCCGCCGTCACCGGGCCGTGGGCCGCGCCCTCGGAGGGGGCGGGCGAGCTGACGGAGGATTTGGTGGCGCCCTGGCCGGCCGGGTCCACCGCGATGTACGGGGTCTCCCCCGGCATCGCGTAGTGCAGCCGGGCGCGGGCCTGCGCCTTGACGTACTCCGGGTCCTGCCAGCGGGCCTTCTCCCGGCGCAGCTGCTCGACCTGCTGCCGGGTGTGCTCGGCCTTCGCCCGCTGGGCGGAGATCTCGGAGCGCTGGGAGATGAACTGGCGGGTCGGGTAGGCGAGGATCGCCACCAGCGAGCAGAGCACCAGGACGAGGACGGTCGCCCGGCTCGTGAACCGGGGACGGGCCGCCAAGCCCGGAATCCTCCAGCCTGCCATCTCCCGATTCCCCTCCTGGTCGCGACGGTGCCCCGCCGTCCACCCTACGGGGTGAACGGCGGGGCACCGGTCAGGCGTGCGCTACCGGACGGCCGAGGGACCGGGCCGGAAGGGCTCAGCCCTCGTGCTTGAAGCGCGGGAAGGCGCCGCGGCCGGCGTACTCGGCGGCGTCGTCGAGGATCTCCTCGATGCGCAGCAGCTGGTTGTACTTGGCGACGCGCTCGGAGCGGGCCGGGGCGCCGGTCTTGATCTGGCCGCAGTTGGTGGCGACGGCCAGGTCGGCGATGGTGACGTCCTCGGTCTCACCGGAGCGGTGCGACATCATGCAGCGGTAGCCGTTGCGCTGGGCCAGCTCGACGGCGTCCAGGGTCTCGGTCAGCGAGCCGATCTGGTTCACCTTCACCAGCAGCGCGTTGGCGGTGGCGGTCTCGATGCCCTTGGCCAGGCGGACCGGGTTGGTGACGAACAGGTCGTCGCCGACCAGCTGGACCTTGTCGCCCAGCTTGACGGTCATGGCCTTCCAGCCGTCCCAGTCCGACTCGTCCAGCGGGTCCTCGATGGAGACCAGCGGGTAGGCGGCGACCAGCTCGGCGTAGTACTCGATGAGCTCGTTGGCCGAGAGCGCCTTGCCCTCGAACTGGTAGGCGCCGTCCTCGTGGAACTCGGAGGCGGCGACGTCCAGGGCGAGCGCGATGTCCTTGCCGGGCACGTAGCCGGCCTTCTGGATGGCCTCGACGATGAGGTCCAGGGCCTCGCGGTTGCTGTCCAGGTTCGGCGCGAAGCCGCCCTCGTCACCGAGGCCGGTGGACAGGCCGCGCTCCTTCAGCACGCCCTTGAGGGTGTGGTAGACCTCGACGCCCCAGCGGACGGCCTCGGAGAAGGACTCCGCGCCGATCGGGGCGATCATGAACTCCTGGATGTCGACGTTGGAGTCCGCGTGCGAGCCGCCGTTGAGGATGTTCATCATCGGGACCGGCAGGACGTGCGCGTTCGGGCCGCCCAGGTAGCGGAACAGCGGCAGGTCGCTGGCCTCGGCGGCGGCGTGCGCGACGGCCAGCGAGACGCCCAGGATGGCGTTGGCGCCGAGCGAGGACTTGTCCGGGGTGGCGTCCAGGTCGAGCATGGCCTGGTCGATCAGGCGCTGCTCGGTGGCGTCGTAGCCGACCAGCTCCGGGCCGATCTGCTCGATGACGGCCAGAACGGCCTTCTCCACGCCCTTGCCGAAGTAGCGGTTCTTGTCACCGTCGCGAAGCTCCAGCGCCTCGAAGGCGCCGGTCGAGGCACCCGACGGGACAGCGGCACGGCCGGTGCTGCCGTCGTCGAGGCCGACCTCGACCTCGACCGTGGGGTTCCCACGCGAGTCGAGAATCTCACGGGCTACGACGACATCGATGGACGGCACGAGGCATCTCCTAGCGGAAGCAGGGGTCCGGCTGACGGTGATGATGTCGGCGGGACGATTGCGGAGTCGTTACGACCAGAGCCTAACCGCACGGGCTCTCAGGGCCACGCTGACCTCGGTCCCGTCTCAGCGTGTGGCCTGCCTACCCACCGGTAGTTCACCTGGTTGCCCCATGGACGGGGCCGGAAGCGGGCGAAGGGGGCCGAATCCGGCCCCCTTCGCCCGCTGTCGCCCGGTGCGGGACTCAGCCGAGGGTGAGCACCTGGCCGGGGACGATCAGGTTCGGGTTGCCGCCGACGGTGCCGCGGTTGCCGTCGTACAGCGCCTGCCAGCCGCCGGAGACGCCCTGGGCGGCGGCGATGGTGGACAGCGTGTCGCCGGACTGGACGGTGTAGCCGTGACCGCTCTTCGGCGCGGCGGCCGGGGCGCTCTGGGCGGCCGCCGGGCGGAAGTCCTGGCTCGCGGCCTGGCCGGCGTACTGCTGGTAGACGCTCTGGTGGCTGGTCCAGTACCAGGCACCGTTGTTCTGGTACCAGTACACCTTCGCGTCGGCGTCCCAGCCGGCCTTGCCGGAGAAGCCCGGGGCCTGGGTGTTCTGCTGCGCGGGCTGGGCGGGCTTCGCGGCCGGCTGCGGGGCCTGCTGCTGGACGGGCTTCTGCGCGGGCTTCTGGGCCTGCTGCTGAACCGGCTTCGGCTGGGCCGGCTTCGGCGCGGCGGGCTTGGCGACGGAGGTGTCGACCGCGGCCGGGGCGCCGCCCTTGGTCAGGCCGGCCTTCTGGGAGCAGACCGGCCAGGCGCCCGGCCCCTGCGAGGCGAGGACCTTCTCCGCGACCGAGATCTGCTGGGCCTTGCTGGCCTGGTTGGCCTGCGCGGCGTACGCGTTGCCGCCGTACGCCTTCCAGGTGCTGGAGGTGAACTGCAGGCCGCCGTAGAAGCCGTTGCCCGTGTTGATGCTCCAGTTGCCGCCGCTCTCGCACTGGGCGACCGCGTCCCAGGTGGAGGCGGGCGCGGCCGAGGCACCGGAGGCGGTGAGGAGCGGCATCGCGAGTCCGACGCCGGCCACACCGGCGACGGCGATGGCCTTCTCGGCCTGGGTACGACGACGGTGACGGCCAGTTCCAACGAACAGCATGAAGATGTCCCTCTCCGCACGCCTGCGAGGTGAGCTGTCGGGTTCGGACCGGGAGGTGGCCCGGCCGCGTCACGCGGAACGTCTCGGCCCGCGCGGGCGGCTTCACCCCAAGCCGTGGGGGACGGCAACAAACCTGGTTCCCCCGCCCCTGCCCAAGGGTTCTGGTCGATTTCCCGTGACGCGGCGGGCAGGATTCGGCGTCCCGCGCACGAGGTCCGCAGCAGCGGACTCCAGGGAGGTTAGACAGATCATCACATCAATCACAAGCTCATATCGCCCACATCACACAGAAATTACGGCCCGTGGTCATACGCCTACCAACCGAGGTGCTATGTCCGGTTTAATGGTGATTCAGGCCACGTGGAGCGGGTCGACGGCACCCGACTGACGCGCCGGAAACCTCAGTCGACGGTCTCGGACGACGGCCTCTCCGGGGTGAATTCGACCGGCAGTTCACGAAGTCCACGCATGATCAGACCACCGCGCCACCGCAGATTCTCCGGGCTTTCGGCTAGCCGCAGATCGGGCAGCCGGGAGAGCAGCGTGGCCAGTGCGGCCCGGCCCTCCAACCGGGCCAGCGGGGCGCCGATGCAGTAGTGGATGCCGTGCCCGAAGCCGAGGTGCGGGTTGTCCGTCCGGGCCAGGTCGAGGGTGTTCTCGTCGGAGAACCGCGCCGGGTCCCGGTCCGCCGCCGCGAGCACCACCAGCACCGGGTCACCGACCGGGATGTCCACCCCGCCGATGGCCAGCGGGGTGGTGGCGAACCGCCAGGTGGCCAGCTCCACCGGGCCGTCGTAGCGCAGGAGTTCCTCGATGCCGGTCTCCAGCAGCGCGGTCTCGCCGCGGACGATCGAGTCCTGCAGCAGGGCCCGCTGGCCGGGGTTGCGCAGCAGCGCGTAGGTGCCGTTGCCGATCAGGTTGACGGTCGTCTCGAAGCCGGCGAAGAGCAGGATGAAGGCCATCGCCGCGGCCTCGTTCTCGGTCAGGTGCTCGCCGTGGTCACTGGCCCGGATCAGACCGGAGATCAGGTCGTCGCCGAGGTCGGCCCGCTTGCGGTGGATCAGCTCCAGCAGATACGCCCGCATCTTCCGTACCGCGCGCCCGACGCCACCGCGCTGACCGCCGCCGTGGCGGATCATCATGCCCGCCCAGTCCCGGAAGTCGTCCTGGTCCTCGGACGGCACGCCGAGCAGGTCGCAGATCGCGTAGATGGGCAGCGGGAAGGCGAACTCGTGGATCAGGTCCGCCGAGCCGCGCTCCGCGAAGCCGTCGATCAGCCGGTCGGTGAGCTGCTGCACCCGCGGCTCGAACTCGGCCACCCGGCGCGGCGTGAACGCCTTCGACACCAGCCGGCGCAGCCGGGTGTGGTCCGGCGGGTCGATGTTCAGCAGGTGCGTCATCAGATCGGCCTGCCGCTCCCCCGGAATGCCCACCCGGCCGGTGCGGTGCGCCTGCCCGCTGTGGTGGGCGGGGTTCTTGGAGAGCCTGCCGTCGGCGAGCGCCTGCCGGGCGTCCGCGTACCTGGTCACCAGCCAGGCCTCCACCCCGCTCGGCAGGGTGGTGCGGTGCACCGGCGCGTGCTCGCGCAACCACGCGTACGCGGGGTACGGGTCGGCGGCGAACTCCCAGGTGAAAAGCGGCGGGCGGGCGGAATCGGGCTGAACTGGCATGGGACGACCGTATCCGGTGGGTAAGTCCGGCCCGGCAGGCGTGAGCCTGGTCACCTGAGGGGTAATCCCTGTTGCGGAGGGTCAGGACGTGCCTACGATCCTCCAACGAAAAAATGTGGGCGACGGTGCGGTGCCGTCCACTGGAAGGAGCGCACCATGCGGGTAGCCGGGGCAGTCGTGGTCATCGCCGTACTCGACGGCGGGTCGGGTGCCGACCTCGCCCGCCGCTTCACCTCCGCCGGCGCCTCCGGGGTGCTTGTCGCCGACCTGCGGGTCGGCATCGCCGAGGACCTCGCCGCCGAGCTCGACCGGCCGGGCTGCCCGGTCGTCGGCGTCTGCGGCGACATCCACCGCCCGAGCGACATCGCCGCCCTGGTCGACACCGCCGAGAAGCACCTCGGTCCGATCGACCTGTTCTGTGTGGCCGGTCCGGACGGCGAGCGGATCATCTCGCTCGCCGAGCTGCCCGACCACCTCGACCTGGAACGGCTCGCCGAGCTGCTCGCCCTGGTCGGCGAGGCGATCGGTGAGGTCGTCCCGCCGCAGCGCCGGCCGGTGGAGAGCGTCCAGCCCGTCTGACCCCTGCCCGGACTGCCCGAGCAGCCGGCCGCCCGGGCAGTCCCGGCTACTCGGGCTTCAGCCCCTCGGCCGCGCGCACCGCGTCCCGGTAGCCGCGCGCCGCCGCCCGCAGCGCGGCGTCCACGTCCACCCCCGCGTCGTGCGCCCGCTGCGCCACCGCGAGCAGCAGCCTGCCCGCCGACTCCGCCGTGAGCTCGGCGGGCAGCTCGTACGGCTCGTCCGGCACGCCCGTGAAGCCCGCCCGGCGCGCCCGCGACACCAGCTTCGCCGCGTACGCCAGCGCGGGCAGCCCGGCCGGCACGCCGTCCAGCACCGACTCGCGCTCGGACTTCTCGGCGGCCTTCAGCTGCTCCCAGTTCGCCTCCACCTCGGCGGCGCCCTCGGCCTCGACGTCCCCGAACACATGCGGGTGGCGGTACATCAGCTTCTCGACGATGTCCCCGGCCACGTCGTCCACCGAGAACGGGTCGGTGGGGTGCTCCTCGGCGATCCGGGAGTGGAAGAAGACCTGGAGCAGGACGTCCCCCAGCTCCTCGCGCAGGGTGTCGCGGTCCCCCTCCTCGATCGCCTCGACCAGCTCGTACGCCTCCTCCACCAGGTACTTCACCAGACTGGCGTGGGTCTGCTCGGCGTCCCAGGGGCAGCCGCCGGGCGAGCGGAGACGGTCCATCACGGAGACCAGGTCGAGCAGCCGGGCGCCCGGCAGGTCGTACGAGCCGGGCAGCACCTCGATCTCCGGCACCTCGCCCGCGTGCTCGACCGCGAGACGCGCCAGCGCGTCGGTCAGGCCAGGGTCGCCGTCCGGGCCGCCCAGCCAGACCGTCGGGCCCGCGCCGGGCGCCGGCTCGGTCAGCAGCCGGGCGAGGGCCGGCGCCGAGCCGGCCGGCACGAGGTCCACCTCGACCCCGGCCTGGCGCACCGCGGCCAGCTGGGGGTGGTCGGCGTCGGCCGCCAGCACGCGCCCGGCCGTGCGCAGCGCCTCCCAGGCGGGCCAGGCCAGCAGGCCGGGGGCCACCCGGTGGGTGGTGGTGAGCAGGATCAGCTTCGCGGGCGGAGGATTCGTCACCCTCCGAACCTACCCGGCCCCGGTGGCCCGCCGCGTCCCGGTTTCGGGCGGCGGTCCGGCGAGGCGGCGGGGCGGGGCGGGCCCTACCGGGCCAGCCAGGGCGGGGCGTCGGGGAGCAGCACCGCCCGCTCCGCGTCCCAACCGCCGTAGCGGGGGTTGACCCGCAGGTGGAGCGTGGTGGCGGCATCGGCCAGCGCCCGGCGGACGGTGGCGTCGCCCGCCGGGGTACCGGCGTCCTGCCCGGCCGCGGCGGCGAGGCCGCGGATACCCAGCTGCCGCCGGTAGTAGGCGTCGGCCCCGGCCTCCGGGACGCCGCGCGCGGCCAGCACCCGGGCCAGCGGACCGGCACCGCCGTACCGGCCCTCCTCCGCAGCCCGGACCGCCGCGACCTCGGCGCCGCCGACGGCCAGGCCGCGGTCGGCCACCGCCCGGGCGACCACCGCGTCGAGCACCAGGTCCGCGACGGCCCGCCGCACCAGCCCGTCCGGCTGCTGCCGGACGTCCGTCGACGCACCGCCGGACGCGGCCCGCAGCTGCGTCACCCGGGCCTCCACCGCGCCGACCGGGATCCGCCGGCCGTCCAGGACCACCGCCGTACCCGCCGTCAGGCCGTCGCTCCCGCAGGCGGCCAGCGCCGAGACGGCGAGCAGGACACCCGCGGCGGCGGTCCGACGGTGCATGGCTGGTCTCCGGGGGTGGCGGCGGGCCCGGCCGGGCGTTTCCCCGAGGGTAGGGCGGCCGTGCGCCCGACGCGCGGACCGTGGCCCGAACGGCTCAGCGGAGCGGGAGCCCGGCTGTCAACCCTGACGATCGTCCAGGGTCCCGTCTGACTTTCGGGCCGGGCCTCCGGCGTCGGCCGCTCCTACCGTCGGTGAGCATGAGGAGAACGGTCAGGACGTACACGACCACGACGGGTGCGACGGGCGCGACGGGCGCGAGAGTGGCGTCGGCGGTGGCCCTGCTGGGGGCGGGCGCCGGCGTGGTCGGGTGGCTCGCCCCGGCGGGCGGCGGCGAGGAGGCACCGACCCGGGTGGTCGGCGGCCCGTCCGCCACGGGCTACCGGCGGGTGGTCGAGGCGGTCGCCGACGCACCGCACTGGCTGGGCTCGCTGATGGAGCCCGCCACCGAGGCCGGGCTGCTGGTGCTCGGTCTGCTGCTGGCGCTCCGCTGGTGGACGGCGCGCGGTCGGCGCGCCGCCGGACCGGTCGCGGGGGTCGTGCTCACCGGCCTCGGCACGGTGCTCGCGTACGGCACCAGCGAGGTGCTGAAGCTGATCGTCGACGAGGAGCGGCCCTGCCGTGCGCTGCCCGGGGTGCCGGCCGTCGCCGAGTGCCCGCCGCCGGGCGACTGGTCCTTCCCCAGTAACCACGCGACCCTGGCCGTCGCCCTGGCCACCGGCCTGGTGCTGCTGCGGCCGCGCTGGGCCCTGCTCGTCATACCCGTCAGCGGCGCCACGGCCGCGCTGCGGGTGGCGGCCGGGGTGCACTACCCGCACGACGTGGCCGCCGGGGCCGCCCTGGGCGCCACCGTCACGGCGGCGGTGGTCGTCGCGCTGCTCCCGCTCGCCACCGGGGCGGTGTCCGCGCTGGACGGCGTGCCGTTGCTGGGGCCGCTGCTGCTGGCGCCGTCAGTCGCGCGGGCCACCCGCGCACGAACCGCCGACGGTCAGGCCGGCCTCGTGCGCGAGGACGGCGGCGGCCGCGCGGTTGGCCACGCCGAGCCGGGCCAGGATGGAGCTCACATGGGCCTTCACGGTGCCTTCCACCACGCCGATCCGGCGGGCGATCTGACCGTTGGACAGCCCGGCGGCGATCAGCGTCAGCACGTCGCGTTCCCGGACGGTCAGCCCGGCCACCTGGTCCCGGGCGGCGGTCCGGCGGTCGGCGGGCCCGCCCGCACCGCCCGCGGCGAGATGGGCGACCACCCGCGCGGCCACCTGGGGTGAGAGGTAGGCGGCGCCGTCCGCCACCGCCCGGACACCGGCGATCAGTTCCTCCGGCTCGCCGGACTTGATCAGGAAGCCGTTGGCGCCGCCGCCGAGGGCCCGCAGGATGTAGTCGTCCTCGCCGAAGGTCGTCAGGATGACGATCCCGGTGGCGGCGCCGGTCCGGCGGATCTCGGCGGCGGCGGTGAGACCGTCCGCTCCGGGCATCCGGATGTCCAGCACCACGACGTCCGGCCGGTGCCGCCGGACCAGTTCGACGGCGTCCCGGCCGTCCCCGGTCTCGGCGACGATCTCGATGCCCGGGTCGGTGCTGAGCACCGCGCGCACTCCGGCCCGGACCATCGGCTCGTCATCGGCGATCACCACACGAATCGTCACCGCCCGCCTCCCGCGTTCACCGGAGCAGAGCATCGAGCGAGACCAGCACCTGCCCCTGGAAGCAGAGCCGGTACGCGTCGCCCGACCAGTCGACCAACAGATCCGCGGACATCGCGTAGTACTCGCATTCGACTCCCTCTCCCGACGGGGCCGGCGGCACCGCCGCCATGGCGGGCGGCCGGTAGGTGAGCTGACGCTCCGGCAGGACGCCTCGCACGGAGGCCCGGTCCTGACCGACCCGGAGCGACGCGTAGCCGGCCGGGTCCAGCACCGCCTGGCTGGTGACGTGGAAGGCCCATCCTCGCACGGCGAGCACCAGCACCAGGCCGGTCGCCAGCGGCACCAGAACCGCCGCCGCCAGCCCCCGGACCACCCGCCGCCGGGCGCGCCGGAGCTCCCCCGCCGTCTCCGCCGTCCGGGTCTCCGCCACCCGTACGGAGGACGCGGGACCAGGGGCGGAGCCAGGGCTGAGGGTGGAGCCAGGACCGGGGGCGGGGGCGGTGTTCGCGGGGCGGACCCGCGGCAGGCTCGCCACCACCTCGAAGCCGCCGTCGGGCCCCGGGCCGTGGGTGAAGACCCCGCCGGCCAGCCGGACCCGCTCGGCGAGTCCGATCAGCCCGCGTCCACCGGTCGCCGGCGCCGGCGCGGCCGGGGACGGCCCGTTGGCCACCCCGACCCGGGCCCCCTGCGCCGAGTACGCCACCTCGACGGTGACCAGCGCCCGCGGTGCGTGCTTGGCCGCGTTGGTCAGCGCCTCCTGCACCACCCGGTAGGCGGCGTGCTCGGCCGCCCTCGGCAGCCCGTCCGGCTCGCCCGTGACGGCCAGCCGGACGTCCAGGCCGGCAGCCGCGGCCTCGACGACCAGTTGCGCGATGGACGCGTCGGCCGGACCACGGGGAGCTCCCCCGGCGTCGTCCCGCAGGACGCCGATGACCTCGCCGAGCCGTTCCACCGCGACCGCGGCGCCCGCCCGGATCTCCTGGGCGGCCTCCCGGTGCGGCGGTGCCAGGCCGGGTGCGAGCTTGAGTGCCCCCGCCCGCAGGGCGATCAGGCTGAGATCGTGGCCGAGCGCGTCGTGCATGTCCTGGGCGATCCGGGCACGTTCCCGCAGCCGGGCCTGCTCCGCCACCAGCCACTGCTCGCGCTCCAGCCGCTCGGCCCGCTCCCACCCGGCCCGCACCAGCTCCTGCGACTGGCGCCAGAACCGCCCCAGCAGCCACGGCCCCATCGCGACGCACACCGAGAGCAGGACGAACCTCGTCCCGAGCACGAACCACCGCGGCACCACCGCCACCGCCACCAGCCCGACGGCGACCAGCCCGGCGAACACCGCGACGGCCGACCGGGCCCGCGCCGTCCGCCGCCCCGCCAGGAACGCGGCCGCCGTCGCGGGCAGCGCCCACCAGAGACTGAACACACTCCACCCGGTCGCCGCCGCCGCCACCGCCAGCAGCCCGCCGTCCAGCCACCCGTCCCACCGCTGTCCACCTGTTCGCACGGAGACGACAGTACGGAAGGGCGGCGCGGGGCGGATCTGTCGAAAGTCATGCCCGCGGGTGCGGGAGACCGGGGGGCCCGCCGGCAAGTCCCGGTCACTGGAGGAGGGTGCGCACGCGTGCCCCACCCGCGCAACACGCAACGGCGGCCCCGGGCAGTTCGCCCGGGACCGCCGCCCCCCCCCGGGGGCAGACCCCCGGCGCCCGCTACTTCTTCGCCCCCGCCAGGTCGTCGAACATCGCCGACAGGAACTCACCGCACCAGCCCAGCAGTTCACGCCCGACCAGCGGCTTGCCGCCGATCCGGCCGGTCGTCGGCCGGGGCACCAGCAACTGCCGGGCGGCGGCCTTGACCTGGCTGCGCGGGTAGAGCCGGTTCAACCGCAGCTGCTGCGACTCGCGCAGCTCCACCGGCCCGAACCGGACGTTGGAACCCTGCAGGGTGATGTCCGAGATGCCGCACCGGCGGGCGTACAGCCGCAGCGCCGCCACCATCAGCAGGTTCTCCACCGCCTCGGGCAGCTTCCCGTAGCGGTCCACGAGTTCGTCGCGGACCTGGGTGATGTCCGCCTCCGAGTTGACCGCCGCGATCGAGCGGTACGCCTGGAGCCGCAACCGCTCGCCCGGCGCGTAGTCGTGCGGCACATGGGCGTCCACCGGCAGCTCGATCTTGACCTCCAGCGGCTCCTCCTCCGGCTCGCCGCCGCCCGCCAGCGACTCGCGGAACTCGGCCACCGCCTCGCCGACCATCCGCATGTAGAGGTCGAAGCCGACCCCCGCGATGTGCCCGGACTGCTCCCCGCCGAGCAGGTTGCCGGCGCCGCGGATCTCCAGGTCCTTCATCGCCACGTACATACCGGCGCCCATCTCGGTGTGCTGGGCGATGGTGGCGAGGCGCTCGTGCGCGGTCTCGGTCAGCGGCTTCTCCGGCGGGTACAGCATGTACGCGTACCCGCGCTCGCGGCCTCGGCCGACCCGGCCGCGCAGCTGGTGCAGCTGCGAGAGCCCGAAGGTGTCGCCGCGCTCCACGATCAGGGTGTTGGCGTTGGAGATGTCGATGCCCGACTCCACGATCGTGGTGGAGACCAGGACGTCGAACTCCTTCTCCCAGAAGTCGACGACGACCTTCTCCAGCTGGGTCTCCCCCATCTGCCCGTGCGCGGTGGCGATCCGCGCCTCGGGGACGAGGTCCTTCAGCCGGGCGGCCGCCTTGTCGATCGACTCCACCCGGTTGTGGATGTAGAACACCTGGCCCTCGCGCAGGAGTTCACGCCGGATCGCGGCCGAGATCTGCTTCTCGTCGTACGGGCCGACGAAGGTCAGCACCGGGTGCCGCTCCTCCGGCGGGGTGGTGATGGTGGACATCTCGCGGATCCCGGTGACGGCCATCTCCAGGGTGCGCGGGATCGGGGTGGCCGACATGGTCAGCACGTCGACGTTGGCGCGCAGCTTCTTCAGCTGCTCCTTGTGCTCGACGCCGAACCGCTGCTCCTCGTCCACGATGACCAGGCCGAGGTCCTTGAAGCGGGTCTCCGAGGAGAACAGCCGGTGGGTGCCGATGACGACGTCCACCGAGCCCTCGAACAGGCCCTCCAGGACGGCCTTCGCCTCGCCGTCGGTCTGGAACCGGGAGAGCGCCTTCACCGTCACCGGGAAGTTCGCGTAGCGCTCGGCGAAGGTGGAGAAGTGCTGCTGCACCAGCAGCGTGGTCGGCACCAGCACCGCCACCTGCTTGCCGTCCTGCACCGCCTTGAACGCCGCCCGCACCGCGATCTCGGTCTTGCCGTAGCCGACGTCGCCGCAGATCAGCCGGTCCATCGGGACGGACTTCTCCATGTCCGCCTTGACCTCGGCGATGGTGGTCAGCTGGTCGGGCGTCTCCGCGTACGGGAAGGCGTCCTCCAGCTCGCGCTGCCACGGGGTGTCCTGGCCGAAGGTGTGGCCGGGGGCGGCCATCCGGGCCGAGTACAGCTTGATCAGGTCGGCGGCGATCTCCTTGACCGCCTTCTTGGCCCGCTGCTTGGTCTTGGCCCAGTCCGCGCCGCCGAGCCGGTGCAGGGTCGGGGCCTCGCCGCCGACGTACTTGGTGACCTGGTCCAGCTGGTCGGTCGGCACGAAGAGCCGGTCGCCGGGGTGGCCGCGCTTGGCCGGCGCGTACTCCAGCACCAGGTACTCGCGGGTCGCGCCCTGCACGGTGCGCTGCACCATCTCGACGTAGCGGCCGACGCCGTGCGCCTCGTGGACGACGTAGTCCCCGGCGGCCAGCGCCAGCGGGTCGATCGCGTTGCGGCGCCGGGACGGCATCCGGCGCATGTCCTTGGTGGAGGACTTCTGGCCGGACAGGTCGGTCTCGGTGATCACGGTCAGCTTGAGCGCCTCGTCGACGAAGCCGTGCTCGATCGAGCCGCAGGAGACATGGACGACGTCCCGGGTGGGCGCCTCGGCGAGGTCGGCGACCAGCCGGGCCGGGATCCCCTCGTTGCCGAGCACCTCGGCGAGCCGGGAGGCCGGGCCGTGCCCCTCCGTGACCATGACGACCCGCCAGTCGGCGGCCAGCCGTTCCTTGGCGTCGGCGATCGCCCGGGCGGTGTCACCCCGGTACGCCTCGACCGCGTGCATGCCGAGGGTCAGCGTGTTGGCGTCGAACTCCAGGACGGAGTCCACCGAGGACTCGCTGGTGGCGAACGGGCTGACCGACCACCAGGGCAGGCCGATCTCCTCGGCGTGCTCGCGCACCTCGGCCAGCGAACGGAGCGAGGCGGCGGAGACGTCGATCGCCTCCAGGTCGATCGGCCGGTCCCCGCCGGCCGCGGCCGCCACCCACGAGGCGTGCAGGAACTCCTGGCTGGTCGCCACCAGGTCGGCCGCCCGGGTGCGGACCCGCTCGGGGTCGCAGACCACGGCGACCGAGCCGAGCGGGAGCACGTCCATCAGCAGTTCCATGTCGTCCACCAGGACGGGTGCCAGCGACTCCATGCCCTCGACCGCGATGCCCTCGGCGATCCTGTCCAGGATCTCGGCCAGCCCGGGGTGCTCGACGGCCAGCGCGGCGGCGCGCGTCCGGACCTCGTCCGTCAGCAGCAGCTCACGACAGGGCGGCGCCCAGAGGCCGAAGTCGGCGATCTCCAGCGAGCGCTGGTCGGCGACCTTGAAGTAGCGGATCTCCTCGACGTCGTCGCCCCAGAACTCCACCCGCAGCGGGTGCTCCTCGGTCGGCGGGAAGACGTCCAGGATGCCGCCGCGCACCGCGAACTCGCCGCGCTTCTCGACCAGTTCGACCCGGGCGTAGGCGGCGGCCGACAGCCGCCGGGCCACCTCCTCCAGGTCGTGCGACTCACCTCGCCGGACCGCCACCGGCTCCAGCTCGGCCAGCCCCTTCACCTGCGGCTGAAGCACCGAGCGGACGGGGGCCACGACGACCTGCACCGGGCCTGCCGCCGGGTCGTCCGCGCGCGGGTGCACGATCCGGCGCAGCACGGCCAGCCGGCGGCCGACGGTGTCCGAGCGCGGCGAGAGCCGTTCGTGCGGCAGCGTCTCCCAGGCCGGGAACTCGGCCACCGCGTCGGGTGGCAGCAGCGAGCGGAGCGAGGCGGCGAGGTCCTCGGCCTCCCGGCCGGTGGCCGTGACGGCCAGCACCGGCCGGCCGCGCTCCCCCGCCGCCTGCGCGGCGAGCGCGCGGGCCAGCGCCGCGACGGCGAACGGTCTGGCGGCGGGCGGGCCGACCAGGTCCAGGTGGCGGCGGCCGCCGGCGGCGGCACCGCTGGCGGTCGCGGCCTCGATCGCCTCGGCGAGGGCCGCGTCCCGCGCGACGACATCGAGCAGTCCGGTCAGGCTCATCTGGAGTCTCTTCTTCGTCCCGTGGCTGGTGCTGCCCCCGGGCGACGAAGGCCCGCCGGGGCAACGCGAACGGCCCGGCACGCCGTGCGGCCGGGGGTCTCCAGCCTACGCCGCGGCGCAGACGCGCACGCGGCGCACGGCCACGGCACGGCCGGGGCGCGGCCGGGGCGCGGACGAACCACCGGCCACCGGACCGCGCACACGGCTTCGCGATCTGCCACGAACTGGACATACTCCTGTCACTGGCCGTCCATGGAGATCGCGCACCATGGTGAATGTGCCCGCCGCACCCAACCGTGGGGGATGGCTGTGGCGGCACAGTCGCACACCCGATGGGGGTCGGGGGTGCGAGGCCGGGCGACCCTGGGTGGGGGCGCCCGCCCAAGCGCCGGGAACCGTGGCGTCCTTTCCTGGAGGACGCCACGGGTCTCGGCCTCGTCCGCTCCACGCCGCCGCGCCCGGACCGCCCGCCCGTTTGCCCGAACGCGCACGCCGCCCCGCCACCGCTCCCTACCCTGTTGTGAAGGCCGTGTGGGGACGCTCCGGAGGGGTCTGGGGGCGTCGCGATGGAGGGGGTTCTTCGTCATGCGCGTTGTCATCGCAGGCCAGGGCTATGTGGGGCTGCCGCTGGCGGTCCGCGCGGCCGAAGTGGGGCACCGGGTGGTCGGCTACGACGTGGACGAGCGCCGGATCAAACGGCTGGCGGTCGGCGAGTCGTACGTCGAGGACATCCCCTCCGAGCGGCTGCGCCCGCTGCTGGAGAGCGGCGGCTATCTGCCGTCCGCCGACCCGGCCGACGTGGCGGGCTTCGACATCGCGGTGATCACCGTACCGACGCCGCTGCGCGACGGGGTGCCCGACCTGTCCTGCATCGAGTCCTCGGCCCGGCTGCTCGCCCAGCACCTGCGGCCGGGGGCGACGGTGGTCCTGGAGTCCACCACCTACCCGGGCACCACCGAGGAACTGCTCGCGCCGCTGCTGGAGGAGGGCTCGGGCCTGACCGCCGGCCGGGACTTCCACCTCGGCTACAGCCCCGAGCGGATCGACCCGGGCAACCCGACCTGGCGGCTGGAGAACATCCCGAAGGTGGTCTCCGGTGTGGACCCGGCGGCCCTGACGGCCGTCGAGGGCTTCTACGGACAGCTGGTCGAGCGGACGGTACCGGTCTCCTCCTGCAAGGAGGCCGAGCTGACCAAGCTGTTGGAGAACACCTTCCGCCATGTGAACATCGCGCTGGTCAACGAACTGGCGATGTTCGCGCACGACCTCGGGATCGACGTCTGGGAGGCGATCGACGCCGCCTCGACCAAGCCGTTCGGCTATCTGCGTTTCACCCCGGGGCCGGGCGTCGGCGGGCACTGCCTGCCGATCGACCCCTGCTATCTGTCCTGGCGGGTGGAGCGGGCACTCGGCCAGTCGTTCCGCTTCGTCGAGCTGGCCAACGACGTCAACAGCCACATGCCCGACTACGTGGTGCGGCGGCTCGCCGAGGCGCTGAACGAGCGGCGGCGCTCGGTGAAGGGGTCGCGGGTGCTGCTGCTCGGGCTCGCCTACAAGAAGAACACCGGGGACGCCCGGGAGACGCCGGCCGCCCGGGTCGCCGAACTGCTGACCAGGATGGGCGCCGAGGTCCGGGCCGCCGACCCGCACGTGGTGGTCGGGGTGCACGTCCCGGAGCCGGTGATCCCCGGCCAGCGGGCCGCCGAGCAGGATCCGCACGGCGATCCGTTCGCCGCCGTCCGCCGGGTGGAGGCGACACCGGAGGAGCTGGCGGCGGCGGACGCGGTGGTGCTGCTCGCCGACCACGACGAGTTCGACTACGAGGCCGTCACCACGCACGCCCGGTACGTGCTGGACTGCCGCCGCCGGCTGTCGGGCGCCGCGGTCGAGGTGCTGTGACCGGGCCGGGAGGGCGACCACGGGATGGTGCCGGGCGTCCGCACCCGCCCGGCACCCCGTGGAGGACAACGGCTCGCGCCGGCTACCAGCGGGAGAGGTTGATGTCGTACATCATCACCTGGTGGCCCTGGTTGCCGTTGAAGTCGTACTGCTCCCAGTTGAAGACCGTCCAGGAGCCGAGCCCGCCGCCGAGGTACGTGATGACCCGGTTGTTACCGGCGTCGATCCGGTCGACGTTGTAGATACGGACCGACATCCACCCGTCGTTCGCGAAGCAGAGCTGGCCGCTGTAGCCGTAGTTGTACACCTTCGCGTAATCGGTGTGGTTACCGCAGTCGATCCGGTTCACGGCGTTCGCATCGGCCACCGGCAGCAGCGCGGCGGCGGTGGCGGCCAGAACGGCGAGCACGCCGATCCTGCTCGCCCTGATATTTCCCGTACGGCGATCCTTGCGGGGATTTGTGCGGCGAATCATGAAACCCCTCCATCGACAGCTGTTGCGACTCCAGAGATTTACATGGAGGCCTGCTACCGAACAGCTGTTTTCCGGCCAAGCCGTAGTACCGCGGGCACCCCCGAAACGAACCCCGAGGGAATGCGCTAGGGTCCGATCAGCCTTGCCGGGCCTGAGGAACGGAGCAGAAGCTTGGCACGTCCACCACATTTGGGACGATTCACCGCCATCGCCCTGGCGGCTGCTTTTTCGACCCTTTCGGCAAGTTGCACCGCTTTCCCCGGAGGCGGTTCGGCGGAATCCTCGCCGACGCCGCCGGCGATCGACTCGCCGAAAGCCCCGGAATCCGGTCGCGGCGGAATGACCGGACTGCCGCTCTCCGCTTATCAGGGCAATGACCAGAGCGCCGTGAAAGAGATTCAGGCCAGGAATGCGCTGGTCGTCTCGTGTATGCGGCGGGCCGGATTCACCGCGTTCGGCGGCGACGGCCTCCAGCCCGCGCAGGCGCCGGACAACGCGACCGCCCTGCCGGCCGGCGCCTGGGGGTATCTGGGGGCCGGGGCCGCTGCCGTGCAGGGATTCCACCCGCCGACGCGGACCGCACCCCGGCCGGTCGGGTCACCGGCCGGGTCCGGCGAGGCGTACGACGCCGCCCGGGTGGACTGCGACCGGCAGGCGGCGGAACGGATCGGCTCGCCCCCGGGCAACGGCACCGCACTGGTCAGCCGGCTGTTCGACGAGTCGTTCCGGGCGACCGGCCGCGACGAGCGGGTGGTCGCGGCGACCCGGAACTGGTCCGGCTGCATGGCCGCCGCCGGGTTCCAGGCCGACGACCCGGCGGTCCTGCCCGGACGGTTCCAGGGCGCCCGGGAGATCACCGCGAGCGAGATCGCGACCGCCCGCGCCGACGCCGACTGCACCGCGAGCAGCAACCTCGGCGGCATCTGGTTCGCCGTCCTGGCCGGCTACCAGCGGCAGCTGATCGACCGCAACGCGCAGGCCCTGACCGCCCAGCGGGAGGCGGTCAGGGCCCAGGACGAGAAGCTCGTGCGGCTGCTGGCGGGCGACGGCCCCTCGGCCGCGCCCTGAGGCGGGAACCGCCCGGGGTCAGCGCCGGTGGTAGCCCACGGTGTTCGGGCTGCCGTAGTCGCTGCCGTCGTCCACGATCACGATCTTGGGGATGATCCGGGTCTCCTCCTCCGGCCGCCTCTGCTCGCCGCCGGTCGCGCCACCGGAGGGCGCACCGCTCGGCGGCGAGGCCGGCCGCGGCGGCGCCCCGGCGGGCGCGACCGGCCCCGGGGTGACCGGGCCGGGCGGCACCGGCAGCACCGCCGTCGCCGCCTCGGCGGCGGCCGGCCGGACCCCACGGGCGACCCCGACCGCACCGTCCTTGCGCAGATTCGCCACCGCGATCTCGCCGGTGTCCGCCTCGGAGTCCACCTCCGGCGCGTCCCGCGCCCCGGCCCGCGCCGCCTCGGCGGGGTCGAGCGCGCCCACGGCCGCGCCGGTGAGCGAGGCGAGGGTGGCCTTGATGTGGTCCAGGTGCTGCTGCACCGTCTCCTGGCGGGTCTCGAACTCGCGCTGCTCGCGCTCGCTCGCCGCGTTGATCCGCTCGGCCTCGCGCCGGGCCTGCTCGATCAGCTGGTCCGCCCTGGCCTGCGCCTCGGCGTCCGCCTGCTTGATCTGGCCGAGCACGGTCTCCCGGTGCTGCTCGGCCTCCTTGACCCGGCGCTCGGCGGTCGCCGCCACCTGGGCGTCCGCGGCGTCCGCCTTGGCCTCGGCCGCGGCGAACGTCTCGTCGGCGCGGCGGCGCAGCTCGGCCAGTTTGGCCTCGGCCCGCTCGGAGGCCTCCGCCACCGCGACCCGCACCTTGGCGGCGTGGGCGGTGGCCGCGTCCCGGACGGACCGGATGTCGCGGTCGGCGTCGGCGCGGATCGCCTCGGCCTCGGCCCGGGTGCGCTCGTCGGTGCGCCGGGCGGCCTGGTCGGCCTCCGCGCGGGTGGTCGCGGCGTACTCCTTGGCGGCGTGGGACAGCGCCTGGCCGGCCTCGTAGACGTCGTCCCGGTTGTCCTCGGCGTACCGCTCGGCGGCGTCGCGGACGGCCCTGGCCTCGTTCTCGGCCATCCTGGCCAGCGCCAGGGCCTGCTCGCTGAGCACCTCGTAGTCCGGCTCCGGGGCGTCGGCGGCGGCCTGCCGGATGTCGGCCAGCCGACGCTCCATCTCCCGGATCCCGGCGCCGAGCACGCTCAGCCGTTCCCACGCCTCGTCGCGCTGTGCGGTGAGAGCGGCCAGGGCTCGGTCGACCTGCTCGGGCGCGTAACCGCGCCGGGCAGCGGTGAAGCCGTGCTGGGGGACGGCGTCGCTCATGGGCTCTTCCCCTCGTGTCGCGGGCTGCGGAGCCCATGATCGGACGGATCGGACGGATCGGGAACCGAGTCTGGAACCGAACGTCTTACGGATCGAAACGCGGTGAGGACCGGCCGAATAGACCCATCCTCTTGACCTATTTTGCGCAGATCGTGGCGAAACCCCAATGAGGCAGAGCCGCAGCAGCACGGCGAAGGGGCCGTTCCGGACAGCGGAACGACCCCTTCCACCTGGGTGGACCGGGGGCGGTCCGCTACAGCAGACCGTCCCAGAACTGCTCCAGCAGCACGGCCCACCAGGTGTCCGCCGACTGGAGGGCCGCCGGGTCGACGGCGGCGAGCTGGGCCTGGAAGTCGGTTGTCCAGCGGCCTGCCTGATCGGGCGTCAGTCCGTACCGCA
The DNA here is from genome assembly GCF_044744345.1 of Kitasatospora sp. NPDC087315. Taxonomy (NCBI): domain Bacteria; kingdom Bacillati; phylum Actinomycetota; class Actinomycetes; order Kitasatosporales; family Streptomycetaceae; genus Kitasatospora; species Kitasatospora sp. NPDC087315. The sequence continues at coordinate 25,455 of NZ_JBIUYD010000004.1, forward strand.
GCCGCCACATCCGGCCCAGCAGGGCCAGCGCGCGGACGAACTCCGGTACACCGCTGTTGACGAACCGGGGCGGCTCGCCGGTTCCGTCGACGTCCACCGCGACCACGTGCGCTGTGCCGTACTGCACACAGAGCTGGCGGCCGTAGTCGTTGCCGAGCACCAGGTAGCCGCCGAAGTCCGGGCCGGCCGGCAGGCCGCGTTCGACCGCCAGCTCGGCGAGCGTCGGGATCGGGCGGCCCTCCTGGGCCTGCGCCCAGAAGAACGGCCCGAACTCGCGCGGCAGGCCCGCCCACATCAGGGTCTGCGCCACCGGCTCGGGCACCCCCTGCCGGGCGACGGCGCGCTGCTCGAAGCGGAACACGTTCGGGCCGAAGGCCTGGCCGAGCTCCTGGGCGAGCTGCTGCGGTGCGAGCGGCGGCAGCGGCGGGACACTCCCCGGGGCGGGCAGCGGCACCCGGAACGGGCGCACCCGCTGGGCGCCGGAGGCCAGCTGGTGCAGCTCGTCCAGGTGGTCGAGCAGCTGGGCCATGCCGGCCTGCCGGGTGTGGTGGTCCCGGCCGTAGTCGGCGGTGTGGGTCAGCCGGACGTTCGGCCAGGAGGCGGCGATCATCCGGTGGCAGTAGCCGCCCGGAAGGTCGCAGGACTCCAGCTCGGTGTAGAGCTCCAGCACCTGCTCCGGCGGAACGTTCAGCCGCCGCAGGTCCTGGAGGATCTTCCACTCGGGGTGCGGGGTGCCGGGCTCGCTGCGGTGGAGCAGCTTCTGCTCGGAACCGTCCGGGCCGCGGTAGCTGAGCGCCGCGAAGTAGCCCGGGCCGACGGCGGGCACGCCGGGCGGCACCGGGGCGCCCTGCGGAGGGCCGGGGACGGGCGCCGGCGGAGCGGCCGGGGCCGGGGCCGGGGCGGCCGGGTAGCCGTAGCCGGACGCGGGCGCGCCGGGCCCCGCGGCGCCGGGTGGCGGCGGCACGGCCGGGCCCCCGGACGGCGGCGTGCCGGGGTCGCCGGGCACGCCCGGGGCGGCACCGGCGGCCGACAGGTCGATCGCGTTCGCGAGCTGGGTGCGCTCGTACGCCGCCCCGGCACCGGGCGCGGCGGGCGGAGCGGCGGGCGCGGCGGGCGGACCGTCGGCGCCGCGCAGGCCCGCCGGGGGCGGGGGCGGCGGGGCGGCGGCCGGGTTGCGTCCGCCGACGGCCGCCACGGGCGTGCCGCCGCCCGGGGTGTGCCGCAGCTCGCCCGGCGGGGGCGGCGGCGGGGCACCGACCGGGTTGCGGCCGAGCCCGGCGGGGGCGGCGGACGGACCGGCCTGGCCGCCGCGCAGCTCGCCCGGCGGGGGCGGCGGCGGAGCGCCGACCGGGTTACGGCCGGGGACGCCCTGCGGCACGGCGGGCGCGGGCGCGGCGGGCGGTGGCGTCCCGGGCGCGCCGGGGCCTGGTACACCGGGGCCGGGCGCCCCGGGCAGACCCATCAGCCCGGGCAGACCGTCCGGCGAGGCCAGCACCGTCGGCGCGGGCTCCACCGCCGGGCCGGCCGGCGGCGGGGACGGAGGCGTCCCGTAGCCGTCGGCGGGCAGCAGCACCGTGGCCGCCTCGGCACCGGGCCGGCCCGCACCGGGCAGACCGGCGCCGTTGGTGCGCAGGCCCTCGGGCAGCAGCACGGTGGCCGCCTCGGCACCGCCGACCGGCGGAGCGGCAGGCGGAGCTGTGGGCGGCGCGGCGGGATCGGCGGGATCGGCGACGGGGGCCTGCGGCGCCGGGCCGGGCGGCGGGGCGAGCATGGTCGGCGCGTCCCCGGCGGGCCGCTCGGAGGCCGGCGGCGTGGTCAGCACGGCGGGCGCCGGCGGAGCGGCGGCCTGCGGGACCGTTTGCGCGGCGGCGGCCCGCGGGGCGGCGGCCGTCCCCAGCCGCTCCGCCTCCGCCGCGATCGCCGCGGCGCCCGCCTCCTGGAGCCACTGCGGCGGGCTGAGCAGGAAGGACGTCGCCTCGACCGGCCCGGGCGCGGGCTTCGCCGCACCGGCCGGGTTTGCCGCGACCGGCCGCCCGTACACCTCCTCGTACTGCCGGACCACCTCGTTGACCGGCAGCGCGGGCCAGAGCGTGCTGGCCCCGGAGTCCCGGGCGATCACCAGCCGCGCCTCGCCCGCCGAACCGCCGGTCTCACCCGACGCCCGGTCGGCGGGCTGGACCGCCCAGCAGACGAAGCCCAGGTCGAACTCGCGGACCCGCACCTCACGCTGGAGCGGACGCGGCACCCCGCCGTTGATCCACTCCTCGGCGAGCTCCTGTGCCTGCGCGTACGTCACCACGCCCGGTTCACCCCTGTCCCCTTCGTCCCCGCTTGTTCCGCACCTGTCGCGCCCACCGCGTCCATCACGCCGGACACCGCCACCGCCGGGGCCACGTCAGCCCACCGGCACGGCGCGGGCGAACCCGCCGTCCACCATCAGCTCCGCGACCGTCTCCAGCTCCGGCGGGCTGCCGGCCAGCCGGAGCAGGAAGGCGTCGAAGTCCTCACCGCAGGGCAGCAGCAGCCGGGCGACCCGGTCCTCCGGGGCCTCGGCCGCGCCGTTGTCCCGGGCGTCGTCGTAGAGGCAGAACCAGACCGAGCCGACCCGGTCGCCGCGCACCTTGAGCGCCACGATGCCGCCCTGGGCGTAGGCGATGCCGAGGTAGTCCTTGGTGAGGTGGTCGCGCAGGCACTTGTTGGCGTACACGACGTCCTCGGTGCCGTACTCCTCGCTGAGGGTCAGGAACGGCTGGTCGAGCAGCAGTCCGAGCTCCGGGTCCAGCGCCACGCCGACCGGGGCGCGGCCGCCGCCGAGCTTGAGGAAGGTGCGGTACGCGCCGGGCAGCCGGTAGCCGAGGCGCTCCTCGGCGCTCTGCAGCAGGTCCTCGGGGACGCCGATCGGGTCGCCGCCGTCCCGGGCGAGCGAGAAGTGCGCGGGCCGCCGCTCCTGCAGCGGGCGGGTGCCCCGGCGGCTGTGGTCGGCCGAGGAGGTGGCCAGCCCGCCGTGGTGCCGCAGCAGCGCCTTGACCTCGACCGGGACGAGTTCCATCCGCCGCCGGCCGGGCGCGGCCCGGCCGACCGCGTGGTGCCAGGTCCAGCCGGGCGGGGTGGCGACGGCGGTCTCCAGATCGGCCCAGAGCGGGTGGCCCTGGGTGAACAGCGCGGCGTTGGCCGAGACGTAGTCGGTCAGCCGCAGCTCGTCCACGCCGAAGCCGTCCGGCGGGTCGGCGACCTCGGCCGCGGCGGCCGCGTACGGGCCGAAGTCCGGGTAGCCGTGCTCGTCCACCCGGACCCCGGCGGGGTGCCGCTCCGCGCGGACCGGATCCGGGAACTGCACCACCTGACCTGCGTACGCCGCGTTTGGCGCGGCGGCGACGCCGGGCCGACCTGTCGTCATCTGGGAGCCCCCACTGGCTGCTGCAAATTCTCGGTGCGCTTGCTGGACACCAGGGTAGGGGGTCTGCCCCGGCCCCGGACCCCCGCCCGGGAAGACCGGAACGGGGCCGGCGGCCGGTGGTGGCTCAGGCCGCGAGGGCCTTCGCCAGGGCTTCGGCGACGCGTTCCTGCTGGACCTCGGTGATCTGCGGGAACGGCGGCAGGGTGAGCAGTTCGCGGGCGGCCCGCTCGGCCACCGGGAAGGCCCCCTCGCCGTGACCGAGGTGCCGGAAGGCGGGCTGGAGGCGGACCGGGACGGGGTAGTGGACGGCGGCGCCGACGCCGGCGGCCTGGAGCGCGGCGAGGACGGTGTCCCGGTCGCGGCCCGGACCGATCCGCACCGCGTACAGGTGCCGGACGCGCTCGTTGCCGGGCGCCGTCCGCGGCAGGGTGACGCCGTCGAGGCCGGCCAGCAGCCGGTGGTAGCGCCCGGCGGGCGTCGTTCCGGGCGGGCGGCCGGCGCAGCTTGGCCCGCAGCACCACGGCCTGGAGGGCGTCCATCCGGGAGTTGAAGCCGAACCGCTCGTGCTCGTACTTGCGGCCCGAGCCGTGGTCGCCGATGAGCCGGACGGCGGCGGCCAGGTCGTCGTCGGTGACGGCGGCGCCCGCGTCGCCGTACGCGCCGAGGTTCTTGCCGGGGTGGAAGCCGGCGGCGGAGATCCGGCCGTGGAAGGCGCGGCCGTACTGCCTGGCGCCCTGGGACTGGGCGGTGTCCTCTCCACCACGGGCAGGCCGTCGGCCGCCTCCAGCAGCGGCGCCGTCGGGGCGAGCCGGCCGTTGAGGTGGACGGGCAGCAGCGCGACCGCCCCGGGCCGCGCGTCGGCGGCGCGGGCCGGGTCGATCAGCGGATGGGCGGGGTCGGCGTCGACCAGGACCGGGCGCAGGCCGGCCCGGACCACGGCCTCCGCGGTGGCGACGAAGGTGCTGGCGGGCAGCACCACGCCGCCGGGCGGCAGGCCGAGGGCGCGCAGGGCGAGTTCGAGGGCGTCGGTGCCGTTGGCGGCGCCCACGCGGTGCCGGGTGCCGGAGAAGCCGGCGTACTCCTCCTCGAAGCCGGCCACCTCGGGGCCCTTGAGGTAGCCGCCGGTGGCGAGCACCCGGTCGAAGCCGGCCCGGACCTCCGCCTCGACCTCGGCGTGCGCGGCCTTCAGGTCCACCAGTGGGACGGGTGTGCCGGTGGGCATCCTGCTCCCCTTCGGGGTCAGCGCGGTGGGAGGGCGGCGCGCAGGGCGTCGGTCACCCGGTCCTGCTGCCGCTCGGTGAGCGAGTGGTAAAGCGGCAGGACCGGCGAGCGGCGGGTGAGCAGTTCGGCGGCGGGCAGCGGCACCCGGGCGGCGCCCTTGTACGGGGCCTCCAGGTGGGCGGCCACGATGCCGCGCCGGGCGAGGACGCCGGCCCCGGCGAGCCGGGCGAGCAGCTCGGCGCGGTCGGGGGCGCCGTCCGGCGGCAGCACCCAGCAGGACTGGTAGTTGGTGGTGCCGTGCGGCGGGTCCGCGACCAGCCGGGCGCCGGTGCCGGCCGGTGGTGCAGGAGGAGACCGCGACGGCGTGCGGCACACCGGGCGTGGGCACGTGCTCGCCCGGCGCCTCGTTGGCGGTTTCCGTCATCGCAAGACCCCCCTTGCCCGACGTCTGGACGCCCCCGCCACGGCGGCCTCAACGGCCGCGCCGAGCAAAGGAGTTGCCTTGACCGGCCGGCCATCCCCATGGCCCGGCCGCTCCCTCGGCCCGCTGCTGGAACGCTACCGGCCACCGCCGCCGGCCGGGGGTGGATTCGGGTCCACCGGGGACGAGTCGTGACGATGGCGTGCGGATCCGGCCACGATCGCGTGCCCGCCCGGCCGGTCACCCCGCGAGCGGCCCTGACGACCACCCACCTCCGCACCCCGGTTGTGCGGATGGCGGGGATATTTGACAGGCTTGCCCCGGACTGACCCCATCAGCCGTGCCGTCAGCGGAAAACAGGAGGAGGACGACGCATGACCACCGGGGAACCGGACGGCCCGCCCCTGCTGCGCCACCACCGCGACAGTCTGCTGCCCGCCGTCGCCGCCGCCCTGTCGCTGCGCGGCGGCGAGGTGCACACCCTGGCCGGCGACAAGCCCGCCCGGCGCCCGGTGCTGCACCCGCTGGTCGGCGAGTTCCTGGACGGTCTGCCGGTCGAGCACCGCGAACGCTTCACCGGCCGCTGCCCGGAGGCCGTCCTGCTCTCCCAGTACCTCACCACCGTGGACGGCAAGCGCTCCAAGCGCGCCTCCCGCAAGCCGATGAGTCTGCACGAGGCCCGCAAGGCGCTCAAGGGGGCGCGGCTGACCACCGTCCGCATCCGCGAGGAGCACGACCCGGCGCACGGCACCCACGCCCCGCCCTGCCGGTCCTGCGTCCCGCTGCTGGAGCACTTCACCGTGCAGAGCGTCGCCGTCGGCCCGCCCGGCCGCTGACCGCGCCCCGCACGCCCCCCGTCCCCGAGCCCCCGGAGCCCGTCCTGAATCCGCCCAGCCCGCCGCTGCCGCCGCCGGCCACCCTCGGCGCGCCCGCCGGCCGGACCCGCCCCCGTTTCCCCGCCGACGTCGCCGCCGAGCTCAAGGCGGCCGGCTGGCACCCCGGCCGCTGGCAGATCCGGCAGGCCGAGGAGTGGGCCGACGCGCTGGTCGCGTACGGCAGTCCGGCCGGCGTCCAGCACGCGGTGTTCCCGGCCGCGGTCGAGGCCTGGGCCGAGTTCGGCGGCCTCGCCTTCGACCTGGGCGGACCGGGGCGTCAGCTCGCCCGCACCCCGTTCCTGGTGGACCCGCTCTGCGGCCTGCACCAGCCGCGCACCCTCGCCGACCTCGGCCGCGCCCTGGACACCCGGCTCGCCCCGCTCGGCGAGGAGACATACGGACAGGCGCTGCTCGCCATCGACGAGGAGGGCCGCGTCTACAGCCTGGACCACACCGGCGAGTGGTTTCTCGGACACGGCATTGACCAGGCCGTCTCCACACTGATCCTCGGCACCGCCCCCGAGCGGCTGCGCACCGCCGACGAGACCTGACCACCCCGGCCGTGCCCGGCCGTCAGACCAGCCGCTCGGCCCGGACCACCAGCCGGGACGGCAGCACCGCCTCCACCCGGAACCCGCCGTCCCGCTCCGGACCGGCCGAGAAGGTGCCGCCCAGCGCGACCACCCGCTCGCGCATCCCGACCAGCCCGTTGCCGCCGCTGGGCAGCGCCGCCGCGCCCCGCTCCCCGCCCGGGCAGGCGTTCACCACGCTCACCCGCACCCCGTTCGGCGCGTACGCCAGCAGCACCGCGACCTGCGCGCCGCCCGCGTGCTTGTGCGCGTTGGTCAGCCCTTCCTGCACCACCCGGTACGCGGTCTGCTCGGCCTCGCCGGTGAACTCCTGACGGCTGCCGCTGACGGTCAGCGTCACCGCCATCCCGGCCGCCCGCGACTGGTCGACCAGCCGCGGCAGCCCGGCCAGCGAGTCCGGCTCCGGCGCCTGCTCGTCCGACATCCGCAGCACCCCGAGAATCTCCCGCAGCTCGTTCAGCGCCTGCCGGCCGACCTCGCCCATCAGCTTGGCGCTCTGCGCCGCCTTCTCCGGGTCCTTCGCGACGATCCGCTCCAGCGCCCCGGAGTGCACCACCATCAGCGACACCCGGTGCGCCACCACGTCGTGCATCTCCCGGGCGATCCTGGTCCGTTCCTCCAGCCGGGCCCGGCGGGCCCGCTCCCTGGCCTGCTCGGCCAGCAGGTCCAGCTCCGCCTCCAGACCGTGCGCGCGGTCCTGGAGCGATTCGATCAGCCGTCGCCGCGCGCCCACGTACAGCCCGGTCACCACCGGCGGCACCGTCAGCGCGACCGCCACCAGCACCGACAGCAGCACCTTCCCCCAGAGCGGCGGCTCGGGCATCGCCCCGCCGCCGGGCGTCACCATCGACACGAGCATCACACCGGACGCCTCGACGAACGCCACCACCGACAGCGCCACCATCCGCAGCCGCCGCGACGGCCACTCCCAGGACTCCGCCATCGTGTACAGCGACATCACCAGCAGCAGCACGCCGAACATGCCGGGCACCGTCACCAGCGCCACCATCACCGGCACCGCCGGCCAGCGCCGCCGCAGCACCAGGGTGGAACCCGCCAGCGCCCCGGCCAGTGCGACCCCCACGATCGCCGGCAGCCCCAGGTCAAGCCGGGGTGCCAGGAAGGTGACCGCGCTGACCGCGCACTCCAGCGCCGCGAGCCCGGCCAGCCCGATGTCCAGGAGAGCGCTGCGCCGACGCTCCCACCACCAGAACGACCTGACCGGCACGCGCTCCCCAGGCGACTTGCTCATGGCCGACAGCCTAAGCCGCAACAGGGTCCTCTCCCCACCCGGATACGCCGCGACACTTCACCGGGGCCTCAAGTGGTCCAGACCACATGGGCTGTGTGTGATCTTGTCCGCCATCCGGCCACCTCGCGGACAGCGACCCTCCCGACACCTATGCTGGTCGCGTCGGACAGCGCGGTCCGCACGCGTCACACGCGCCACACGCGCGCGGAACTGTGACGATGAGCCGTTGCCGAACCCCACCACCACAGGGAGCCAGCCGTGACCGCTCCGGTCCCCACCCCGGCGGACAGCCCCAGCCATGTCGGCGCCGCCGGCCCAGTCGCGGACAACGCCGCCCTGCGCGCGGACATCCGCCGCCTCGGCGACCTGCTCGGCGAGACGCTCGTCCGCCAGGAAGGCCCCCAGCTGCTGGGCCTGGTCGAACAGGTCCGGCTGCTCAGCCGCACCAACGGCGAGGCCACCGCCGAACTGCTCTCCGACATCGACCTGGAGACCGCCGCCAAGCTCGTCCGCGCCTTCTCCACCTACTTCCACCTCGCCAACGTCACCGAGCAGGTGCACCGCGGCCGCGAGTTCGCTACCCGCCGCGCCCGCGAGGGCTCCCTCCTCGCCCAGACCGCCGACCAGCTCGCCGAGGCCGACCCCAAGCACCTCGCCGACACCCTGGCCCACCTGGCGGTCCGCCCGGTCTTCACCGCCCACCCCACCGAGGCCGCCCGCCGCAGCGTCCTCAACAAGCTCCGCCGGATCGGCGAACTCCTCGACCGCGTCCACCGCGACCAGCTCGCCTCCGGTCTCGCCGCCGCCGACCCGGCCCGCACCTCCTCCGCCAAGCGCCAGGCCGACCGGCGCCTCGCCGAGGTCATCGACCTGCTCTGGCAGACCGACGAGCTGCGCATCGCCCGCCCCGAGCCCACCGACGAGGCCCGCAACGCCGTCTACTACCTGGACGAGCTCTACCGCGACGCCGTCCCCGAGGTCCTCGAGGAACTGCACGAGGAGCTGGCCCGGGTCGGCCTCAGCCTCCCCGACGGCGTCCGCCCGCTCACCTTCGGCACCTGGATCGGCGGCGACCGGGACGGCAACCCCAACGTCACCCCCCAGGTCACCTGGGACGTCCTCAACCTCCAGCACGAGTACGGCATCAAGGACGCCCTCGCCGCCGTCGACGACCTGCGCAACTCCCTCTCCACCTCGGAGCGCCTCGCCGGCGCCTCGGTCGAGCTGCTCGCGTCGCTCAACAACGACCTGCACGCGCTCCCCGAACTCAGCCCCCGCTACAAGCGGATGAACGCCGAGGAGCCCTACCGCCTCAAGGCCACCTGCGTCCGCCTCAAGCTGGAGAACACCCGCGAGCGGCTGTCCCACGGCACCCCGCACATCGACGGCCGCGACTACCTCGGCACCCGCGAGCTCATCGCCGACCTGCGCCTCATCCAGGACTCCCTGCGCGCCCACCGCGGCGAACTCATCGCCGACGGGCGCCTCGCCCGCGCCATCCGCACCATCGAGGCCTTCGGCCTCCAGCTCGCCACCATGGACGTCCGCGAGCACGCCGAGGCCCACCACCACGCGCTCGGCCAGCTCTTCGACCGGCTCGGCGAGGAGGCCTGGCGCTACAACGACATGCCCCGCGAGTACCGGCAGAAGCTGCTCGCCAAGGAGCTCCGCTCGCGCCGCCCGCTGGCCCCCACCCCGGCCCCGCTCGACGCCGCCGGCACCAAGACCCTCGGCGTCTTCAACACCATCCGCGAGGGCTTCGAGCGGTTCGGCGACGAGATCGTCGAGAGCTACATCATCTCCATGTGCCAGGGCGCCGACGACGTCTTCGCCGCCACCGTCCTCGCCCGCGAGGCCGGCCTGATCGACCTCCACGCCGGCATCGCCAAGATCGGCATCGTGCCGCTGCTGGAGACCACCGACGAACTCCGGGAAGCCGACCGCATCCTGGACGAGATGCTCTCCGACCCGTCCTACCGCCTGCTCGTCTCGCTCCGCGGCGACGTCCAGGAGGTCATGCTCGGCTACTCCGACTCCTCCAAGTTCGGCGGCATCACCACCTCCCAGTGGGAGATCCACCGCGCCCAGCGCCGGCTGCGCGACGTCGCCCACCGCTACGGCATCCGGCTGCGCCTCTTCCACGGCCGCGGCGGCACCGTCGGCCGCGGCGGCGGCCCCTCGCACGAGGCCATCCTGGCCCAGCCCTGGGGCACCCTGGAGGGCGAGATCAAGGTCACCGAGCAGGGCGAGGTCATCTCCGACAAGTACCTGCTGCCCTCGCTGGCCCGCGAGAACCTCGAACTGACCATCTCGGCCACCCTCTCCGCCTCCGCGCTGCACACCGCGCCGCGCCAGGCCCCCGAGGAACTGGCCCGCTGGGACGCCGCCATGGACCAGGTCTCCGCGGCCGCCCACACGGCCTACCGCGCCCTCGTCGAGCAGGACGACCTGCCGAAGTACTTCTTCGCCGCCACCCCGGTCGACCAGCTCGCCTCGCTCCACCTCGGCTCCCGCCCGTCCCGCCGCCCCGACTCCGGCGCCGGCCTGGACGGACTGCGGGCCATCCCGTGGGTGTTCGGCTGGACCCAGTCCCGCCAGATCGTCCCCGGCTGGTACGGCGTCGGCTCCGGCCTCGCCGCCGCCCGCGCGGCCGGCCTCGGCGACGTCCTCGACGAGATGTACGGCCAGTGGCACTTCTTCCGCAACTTCCTGTCCAACGTCGCCATGACGCTGGCCAAGACCGACCTGCGGATCGCCCGCCACTACGTCGAGCAGCTCGTCCCCGCCGAGCTGCACCACATCTTCGACCAGATCATCGCCGAGCACGAGCTCACCCTGCGCGAGGTCCTGCGCCTCACCGGCGAGAGCGAACTGCTGGAGCACAACCCCGTGCTGAAGCAGACCTTCACCGTCCGCGACGCCTACCTCGACCCGATCTCCTACCTCCAGGTCGCGCTGCTGCGCCGCCAGCGCGAGGAGGTCGCCGCCGGCCTCACCGAGGACCCGCTGCGCGCCCGCGCGCTGCTGCTCACCGTGAACGGCATCGCCGCCGGCCTGCGCAACACCGGCTGACCGGCCCCGCGACGACGGACGGGCCCCGTGGCATCACCCGATGCCACGGGGCCCGTCCCGTCCGTCCCCCGCGCGACGCGGGCCCACGGTTCCACCACCGGCCGTCGAACACGGTCGAACACGGCGGGGCCGGTGCCCGGAACCCGGACACCGGCCCCGCCGGACACCACGTGCGCTACTCCCCCGGATCGCCCGCACGACGGCGCTTCAGCCAGAGCGCCGCGCCGCCGGCCGCCACGACCAGACCGCCGCCGACCGCCAGCAGGCCCGCGTCACCGCCGACCGAACCGCCCAGCACCGGCCCCAGCTGCGCCGACACCGGCTCCGGGGACACCACACCCGGATCGGGCTCCGCCACCGACTCCGCATGTGCCAGACCGCCACCGGAGAGCAGCACTCCGGCCGCCCCCAGCGCACCGGCCGTACCCACCCGCCGTCCGAGCTGCCTCAGCCGCACCACTCGGACCGGCCGCAATCTCCGCATCGAGAACTCCCCAGGACCCGTTCGCGTACCCTCCCGACGCTATCCGATCGCGCACAGGTTTCTCACACCTATTCAGGTTTGGACGGCCAAGCGTTGTACGACTGTTGCGTACCCGCCCGGCGTGGCGGCCGCCGGGCTGACGCCCGGTCACCGCTCAGGAGTTGTACGTCCCCTGCGCCCGCTCCAGCCCCTCGGACAACAGCGCCTCCACCGCGTCCGCCGAGCGGTCCACGAACCACTCCAGTTCCTTGCGCTCGGTACTGGAGAAGTCCTTCAGCACGAAGTCCGCGACCTCCATCCGCCCCGGCGGACGGCCGATACCGCACCGCACCCGGTGGTAGTCGGGGCCCAGCGACTTGGTGATCGACTTCAGCCCGTTGTGACCGTTGTCGCCGCCCCCCAGCTTCAGCCGCAGCGCCGCGTAGTCGATGTCCAGCTCGTCGTGGACCGCCACCAGCGCCGACGCCGGCACCTTGTAGAAGTCCCGCAGCGCGGTCACCGGACCGCCCGAGAGGTTCATGAACGACATCGGCTTCGCCAGCACCACCCGCCGGCCGCCCAGCCGCCCCTCGGCCACCTGCGCCCGGCTCTTGTGCGCCTTGAACCGCGCGCCCATCCGCTGCGCCAGCAGGTCCACCACCATGAACCCGATGTTGTGCCGGTTCCGGGCGTACTGCTCACCCGGGTTGCCGAGCCCGACCACCAGCCACGGCCCCTCGTACGCGTCCTCGCTCATCCCACGCTCCTCGAACTCGACCCTCGTCGACATCATCCCGGACACACCGCTGCCCCGGCCGCTCCAGTACGGGAGCGGCCGGGGCAGCGGTGTCAGTGACTGGCGGGAGGCTCAGGCCTCGGCGCCGGCCTCGGCCTCCTCGGCCTCCTCCTCGGCCGGGGCGGCCTGGGCGCCGATGACCTGCAGCACGACGGCGTCGGCCTCGACGGCCAGGGTGACGCCGGCCGGCAGGGTGATGTCCTTGGCGTGGATCGAGGCACCGGCCTCCAGGCCCTCGACCGAGACGGTCACGGACTCGGGCAGGTGGGTGGCCTCGGCCTCGATCGGCAGGGCGTTGAGCACGTGCTCCAGCAGGTTGCCGCCGGGGGCCAGCTCGCCCTCGGTGTGCACCGGGATCTCGACGGTGACCTTCTCGCCGCGCTTCACCAGCAGCAGGTCGACGTGCTCGATGGTGCGCTTGATGGCCTCACGCTGGACGGCCTTCGGCAGCACGTACTCGTCCTTGCCCTCGATCGGCACGACCAGCAGGGCGTTCGGGGTCTTCAGCGCCATCATCAGGGCGTGGCTCGGCAGGTTCAGGTGAACCGGGGCGTGGCCGTGGCCGTAGACGACTCCGGGGACGAGGCCGGCGCGGCGGGCACGACGGGCGGCACCCTTGCCGAACTCGGTACGGGTCTCAGCGGCAATGCGGATCTCGGACACGACTGCACTCCTCGTGAAAATGGCGCGGGGGTGCAGGCAACGCGAAAAACCGCCGGGACCACACCCTCAGTACGTTCGGGGGTCACTCGGCGGTGCACGACCTCTGCCGGCCATCGGAAATCCGGCACCGGCAGCGCGTCGATCACGGAGCGGGCACCCGGCAAGCAGGCACACGGCATCCCTCGCCGAGCAGTTTCACGAGTCTAACCGCACCGGCGGCCTCCCGCGAAATCGGCGGCGGCCCCGGCCCGCGAGGGACCGGGGCCGCCTGCGCGGGGCTTCGTCAGTGCACGCCCTCGAAGAGGCTGGTGACCGAGCCGTCCTCGAACACCTCGCGGATCGCCGCGGCGATCGACGGGGCGATCGACAGCGTGGTGATCTTGTCGAGCTGGAGCTCGGCCGGCGTCGGCAGCGTGTTGGTGAAGACGAACTCGCTGACCCGCGAGTTCTTCAGGCGGTCCGCCGCCGGACCGGACAGCACGCCGTGCGTGGCCGCCACGATCACGTCCGCGGCACCGTTGTCGAACAGCGCGTCGGCGGCGGCGCAGATCGTGCCGGCCGTGTCGATCATGTCGTCGACCAGGACACAGACCCGGCCCTTGACGTCACCGACCACCTCGGCGGACAGGATGGTGTTCGCCTGCGTCATGTCACGGCGCTTGTGGATGATCGCCAGCGGTGCGCCCAGCCGGTCCGACCACTGGTCCGCGACCTTCACCCGGCCCGCGTCCGGCGACACGATGGTCAGCCGGTCCCGGTCCACCTTCGCGCCCAGGTAGTCCGCCAGCAGCGGCAGCGCGAACAGGTGGTCCACCGGGCCGTCGAAGAAGCCCTGGATCTGCGCCGTGTGCAGGTCCACCGCCATCAGCCGGTCCGCGCCCGCCTGCCGCAGCAGATCGGCGATCAGGCGGGCGGAGATGGGCTCACGGCCCAGGTGCTTCTTGTCCTGGCGGGCGTAGCCGTAGAACGGCAGGATCGCCGTGATGCTCCGCGCGGAGGCCCGCTTCAGAGCGTCGATCATGATCAGCTGTTCCATGATCCACTGGTTGATGGGAGCCGTGTGGCTCTGCATCACAAAGCAGTCCGCACCACGCGCCGAATCCAGGAAGCGGACGTAGATCTCCCCGTTCGCAAAGTCCAGCGCCTTCGTCGGAACCAGTTCGGTCCCCAGCGACGCGGCCACCTCGCTCGCCAGTTCGGGGTGGGCACGGCCGGAGAAGAGCTTCAGTTTCTTCTCACCCGACGTCGTGATCCCGCTCACTGCACCGTCTCCTCGCGTTGCTGACGCTGAACCCGTCCGCACCGCGGACAGGCACAGGCCCGCTCGCGACAGGGGTCGGGGGAATGTCGGTACGCCTTGACACGGGCGGTAAGCCCTATGGCGCACGTATGTCCCCAAGGTTACGCGCCCGCGCAGAAACCGTCCGCCCCGGGACCGGCCCTCGGAGCCCCGCCGGCCTCCTCAGCGCTCGTCGGCCCCGTCCGTCGCGGCGGCCGCGGCCTGCGCCGACGTGGTGCCCGGACGCTTGCGCTCCACCCATCCCGCGATGTTGCGCTGCTGCGCCCGGCTCACCCCCAGGGCGCCCGGCGGAATGTCTGCGGTGATCACCGAGCCGGCCCCGGTGTAGGCGCCGTCGCCGACCGTCACCGGAGCGATGAACATGTTGTCCGAACCCGTGCGGCAGTGGGCCCCGATCACCGTGCGGTGCTTGTTCACCCCGTCGTAGTTCACCGTGACCGAGGCCGCGCCGATGTTGGTGCCCTCACCGATCGTGGCGTCCCCGATGTACGACAGGTGCGGCACCTTGGCGCCCTCGCCCAGCTCCGAGTTCTTCACCTCGACATAGGTGCCGACCTTCGCCTTGCGGGCCAGCTTCGCCCCCGGCCGCAGGTACGCGTACGGCCCCGCGACGGCGAAGTCGCCCACCTCCGCACCGTCCGTCGTGGCGTTGCTCACACGCGCGCCGGCGCCGATCCGGGTGTCCTTGATCGTCGAGTTCGGGCCGACCTCGCAGCCCTCGCCGAGGTGGGTGGAGCCCTGCAGCTGGGTGTTGGGCAGCACCACCGCGTCCGGCTCGTAGGACACCTGCACGTCGAACCAGGTCGTCGCCGGGTCCACCACGGTGACACCCTCGCGCATCGCCCGCTCCAGCAGGCGGTCGTTCAGCAGCCGGCGGGCCTGCGCCAGCTGCACCCGGTCGTTGATGCCCAGGATGTCCCGGTAGTCCGCGGCCACGACCGCGCCCACCCGGTGGCCGGCCGTCCGCAGGATCTCCAGGGTGTCGGTCAGGTACTCCTCGCCCTGCACGTTGTCCGTGGTCACCCGGGAGAGGGCCTCGGCCAGCAGCTTCGCGTCGAAGGCGAAGACCCCGGAGTTGATCTCGCCGATGGCCCGCTGGGCGTCGGAGGCGTCCTTCTCCTCGACGATCGCGGCGACCGCGCCGTCGGCCCCGTCGCGCAGGATCCGCCCGTAGCCGAACGGGTCCGGCACCACGGCCGTCAGCACCGTCACGCCGTTGCCCTGCTCGGCGTGCGCCTCGGCGAGCGAGCGCAGCGTCGCCCCGGTCAGCAGCGGCGCGTCCCCGGTGGTGACGATCACCGTGCCGTCCAGCTCCACCCCGTCCGCGGCCAGCGCCTCCAGCGCCGTCCGGACGGCGTGCCCGGTGCCGTTCTGCTCCTCCTGCACCACGGCCCGCGCCGCCGGGTAGAGCGCCGTCAGGTGCTCCCGCACCTTCTCCCGCATGTGCCCGACCACCACGACCAGCTGCTGCGGCGTCAACTCCTGGGCCGCCGCGACCGCGTGGCCCACCAGCGACCGCCCGCACACCTCGTGCAGCACCTTGGGCAGGCTGTTCGACTTCATCCGGGTCCCGCCACCGGCGGCAAGCACGACAACGGCGGCAGGCGAATTGGCACTCACGGGGGGAGGCTCCTCAGTCGGTTCACAGAGAGGGCAGTGCGGGCCGGGGAGCGGATCCGCACGTCTGCGCCCCGGCGCTTCGAGGATAGTGCGGGGCAGCCCGGCGCAACGCCAGCACGGGTCTGCCCCGCACCGGCCACACGGCCTCTGAGGTGCTCCCGGAGGAGGATTCGAACCCCCATAAGCTGGACCAAAACCAGCTGTCCTGCCCTTAGACGATCCGGGACGGTACCGTCACCGCGCCCCGGTGCCGCCAGGGCGCGCTCGCCCAAGACTACGGGGTGAACGGCGCCGTAATCCACCTCCATTTCCCGACCGCCGCCCCGCGATCCACCGGTAGGGGTCCGCTCCGCCGGGGACGTTGACGGACAGGCACCCGGGCCCGCCCGCCCCGCCGTCGGGCCGGCCACCCCGGCCCGGACGCGGTGATCCGGTGGGCGATCCGTCCGGACACGGGCCCGGTCCCGGGTTCATCCATCCAGTCGAGTGAATTCACTAAAGCGCCCCCGGGTGCCGTATTTCCTTCGTGGCGGAGCGCAACCTACGATGCCGTAAGTTACGCAAACGTAGCCTCCGCCCCCTCCCCCAAGGGACACCCCATGACCATCCAGGCCGGCGAGGCACACGCCGATACCGCGCTCTCCGCCGACACCGCCCCGACCCTGCTCTCCGCCACCCGCGGCGGGGAGAAACAGGGGCTCGCCGAGCGGATCGCGCTCGGGCTGTTCATCGCCGTCCCCTTCACCGCGCTGCTCGCCGCCGCGCCGGTGGCCTGGGGCTGGGGGCTGGGGTGGACGGACCTCGCGATCGCCACCGCCATGTACTTCCTCACCTGCCACGGCATCACGATCGGTTACCACCGCTACTTCACCCACGGCGCCTTCAAGGCCAACCGGGCCCTGCGGCTGACCCTCGCGGTGGCCGGCAGCCTGGCGATCGAGGGACCGCTGGTGCGCTGGGTGGCGGACCACCGCAAGCACCACCGGTACAGCGACAAGGACGGCGACCCGCACTCGCCCTGGCGCTACGGGGAGAGCATCCCGGCCCTGCTCAGGGGCCTCTGGTGGGCGCACATGGGCTGGCTCTTCGACGAGGAGCAGACCCCGCAGCTGACCTATGCGCCGGATCTGGTCCACGACCCGGCCATAAGGCGGATCTCCCGGCTGTTCTGGCTCTGGACCGCGATCTCGATGCTGCTGCCGCCCCTGGTCGGCGGGCTGGTCACGCTCTCCTGGCAGGGTGCCCTGTCCGCGTTCTTCTGGGGCTCGCTGGTTCGGGTGGCGCTGCTGCACCACGTCACCTGGTCGATCAACTCGATCTGCCACGCGCTCGGCGAGCGCCCGTTCCGCTCCCGTGACCGCTCCGGCAACGTCTGGTGGCTGGCCGTGCTCTCCTGCGGAGAGTCCTGGCACAACCTGCACCACGCGGACCCGACCTCGGCCCGGCACGGCGTGCTGCGCGGCCAGATCGACTCCTCGGCACGGCTGATCCGCTGGTTCGAGCTGGCCGGGTGGGCCCGCGACGTCCGTTGGCCGGACGCACAGCGGATCGCCGCCCGCCGCGCCGCATGAGGGCTCGCCTGCAGCATGATGTAGGGGTGAACGGGAGCAGCGCAGACAGCACAGGCGGCCACGAGAGCCCGCGGACGGACGCCGCGCCGGGTGCGGCGCAGGCCCGTCCGCGTGCCGCTGCCCCGACGGGTACCACCGCACCGGCGCCCCGCCGCCGGGGCGGCCGGGTGCGGATGACCGGGAAGCAGCGGCGGGAGCAACTGCTGGAGATCGGCCGGTCGGTGTTCGCGGAGCGCGGCTACGACGGCACCTCGGTGGAGGAGATCGCCGAGCGGGCCGGGGTGTCCAAGCCCGTGGTGTACGAGCACTTCGGCGGCAAGGAGGGGCTGTACGCGGTGGTGGTGGACCGCGAGATGCAGCTCCTGCTGGACATGGTGACGGGGGCGTTGACGGGCGGGCACTCGCGGGAGCTGCTGGAGCAGGCGGCGTTCGCGTTGATGGACTACATCGACACCTCCACGGACGGTTTCAAGATCCTGGTCCGGGATTCCCCGGTGGCGCAGTCGACGGGAACGTTCGCGTCGCTGATCAGCGACATCGCGACGCAGGTGGAGGACATTCTCGGGCTGGAGTTCAAGGCGCGGGGCTTCGACGCCCGCCTTGCCCCGATGTACTCGCAGATGCTGGTCGGAATGGTCGCGCTGACCGGGCAGTGGTGGCTGGAGGTCCGCAAGCCGCAGAAGGCGGAGGTGGCGGCGCATCTGGTGAACCTGGCCTGGCACGGCCTGGAGGGGATGGAGCGGCACCCGAAGCTGGTCGGCGAGCGGAAGGCCTGAGCGCCCGGCGGTGGGCGTACCGGCCCCGGAGGTACCGGCGATGCTCAGCGGCGGACGGCCACCGCGAAGATCCGCCGGAACGGGAAGACGGTGCCGTGCGGTCCCGCGGGGTAGGCCTCGCGGAGCAGGGCGCCGTACTCGGCGAGGAAGGCGGCCCGGTCGACGGGGTCGGTGAGCCGGGTGAGGACGGGGCGCAGGGCGGTGCCCTTGACCCATTCCAGGACGGGGTCGGCGCCGGTGAGCAGGGTGCTGTAGGTGGTCTCCCAGACGTCGACGGCGCAGCCGGCGTCGGCGAGGGTGGCCAGGTACTCGGCGGGCCGGTGGACGCCCGCGCGGGTGGCGTTGTCGCCGACGGCGTCGCGCCAGCGGGGGTCGCGGCGGAGTTCGGCGAGCAGGGTGTGGCTGGGTGAGCCGAAGTTGCCGGGGACCTGGAAGGCGAGGACGCCGCCGGTCCTGAGGGCGTCGGCCCAGCGCGGAAGCAGCGCGAGGTGCCCGTCCACCCACTGGAGGGTGGCGTTGGACACGATCAGGTCGGGCGCGGCGGTGGCCGGATCGTAGTCGCGGGCGTCGGCGAGCCGGTAGTCGGCGGTGGGTTCGCCTTCGGTGCGGGCGGTGGCGAGCATCTCGGCGGAGTTGTCGATGCCGGTGATGCGGGCTTCGGGCCAGCGTCGGCGCAGGACGGCGGTGGAGTTGCCGGGGCCGCAGCCGATGTCGAGGATCGTGGCGGCGGGTTCGTGGGGAACGGCGGGGACGCGGGCGAGCAGATCGCGCAGCGGGCGGGTCCGTTCGTCGGCGAAGCGCAGGTACTGTTCCGGGTCCCAGACGGGGGTGCTCATGATCGTCCTCACAAGTATCTCGACATCAAGATATCCAGGCGCAGCCTCCACGCTACATTTCTCGATGTCAAGAGACTTCACATCGACACATCCCCCGATACACTGATCGTCATGGAGGACGAGGTCGACCGCCTGGTCGCAGCATGGCGCCGAGAGCGCCCCGACCTCGACGTGGAACCACTTGAGGTGCTCAGCCGGGTCAGCCGACTCGCCCGGCACCTCGACCGCGCCCGCCGGACCGCCTTCGCCGAGCACGGCCTGGAGCCGTGGGAGTTCGACGTCCTGACCGCGCTGCGCCGGGCCGGCTCCCCGTACCAGCTCTCCCCCGGCCAGCTGCTCACCCAGACCCTGGTCACCTCCGGCACCATGACCAACCGGATCGACCGTCTCACCGGCAAGGGCCTGGTCAAGCGCCTGCCCGACCCGGACGACCGGCGCGGTGTGCTGGTCCGGCTCACCGACGACGGGCGCGACCGGGCCGATCAGGCGCTCGCCGGGCTGCTCGCCCACGAGCGCGAGCTGCTCGCCCAGCTCAGCGCCGGGCAGCAGGGCGAACTCGCCGGGCTGCTGCGGCAGCTGGTCGCCCCGTTCGACAACATCCCGGGCTGAGCGCACCCCCGGCCCGGCCGGCCCCCGCGCCGGCGGCCGGCTCCGACGATCAGGGTGCGTAGGCCGGTCGGGGGTACGGCGGCGGCGCTGGGACCGTTCCGGGCCGTGTCCGGGTCGTTCCGGGCCGGGTGTGAGCCGTTCCGGACCGTATGCGGGCGTGCGGAAGTACGGTGCGGCGACATCTGCCCCCGGTTTTCCCTGACCTGACGAACCTGAGTCGGTACCGGGGTGTCACGGGGAGCCGGCGCCGGGAGCTGTGGTCGAGGCGACGGATGGTGGGGCGCTGGGGGCGGCCGGTTCGGACGGGCTGACGCCCGCCCGGCGGGCGACCGCGACGGCGGCCAGGGTGGAGTGCACCCCGAGCTTGCCGAGGACGTTCTGCATATGGGTGCGGACGGTGTGCGGGGAGAGGTAGAGGCGTTCGGCGACGGCCTGCCGGCCGAGGCCGGCGACCATGCAGCGCAGGATCTGCTTCTCCCGCGGGGTGAGGGTGTCGACGAGGCGTTCGCTCTCGGTGCGGTCCCGTCGCGCGGTGGTGAGCTCCCGGATGACACCGGTGAGCAGGGCGGGCGGCAGGTGGGTCTCGTCGCGCAGGACGCCACGGATGACGGCCAGGAGGCGGGCCAGCGAGCTCTCCTTGGCGACCCAGCCGGTGGCGCCGGCGTGCAGGGCCCGGGCGGCGCGGTGCGGGTCGTCGGCGGTGGCCAGGACGATCGCCTTCAGGCCGGGGTGGTTGCGGCGGATCCGGGCGAGCAGGGTGATGCCGTCGGGCGCCGGGGGGACGGGCCGGTGCGGCTCCTGCCGGTACGGTTCCGGCCGCTGGATCTCCTGGCGGCGGAGCTCGGGCCGGTACGGCTCCTGCCGGTGCGGTTCGGACCGCTGCGGTTCGGCCGGGTGCGGGGCCTGGTGCGGGGGCGACGAGCCGGCCGGCGGTGCGGGTGCGACGGCCGGACGGCGGGGCGCGGGCACGCTGGGCGGCAGGCGCCGCCGCGCGGCATCGGGCGGGTCGGCGCCGGGCTGGCGGGGTTTGCGCGCCCCCCCGAGGACGCCCTCGCCGCCGAGGTCGGCGTCGATCAGGACGACGTGGAAGGCGCGGCCCTCGGTGGCGGCGCGCTCGAGCGCGCGCTCGGCGGCGGCCGCGCTGCCGGCGGCGCCGACCTCGACGTCGGGCTCGGCGGTGAGCGCCGCGGCCAGTGCCTCGGCGAAGATCCGGTGGTCGTCGACCACCAGGACGCGGATCCGCCCCATTGCCACTTCCCCCCTGCTAGACCCGGCCCGCGCCCGGGGTGACGGCCCAGACTCCGGTGCCGCGACCTGGGCACTTCTCCTCGGCCCACCCCCCGGACGGCCGGTCGGGCCCAGGCGCCGGCCCCCACCGGTACCGAATTCAGCGTACGGGGTAGGGGGCGGCCCGGCGGGGGTTTGGTGAACTTTCGTCAGGAGGTGCGAATTTGCTGCCACTTGGCGCTCGGAAGCGGCCCGGGGCCGGTGGTTTCGGGGGTGTCGGTGCCTGGGGGCGTCAGCCCCCCGCCCCGGCCGCCGGCCGGCGTGGTGGACGGCGGCCGGCGTGGTGGACGGCGGCCGGGGGGCCTGGAAGCCCTCGGCAGGGCGGTTGAGGGCGACGTCGACGATCGTGGCGTCGAGGACGGTCACCAGCGAGCCGAGGGCCACGACCGCGGCGGTGCGCGGGCGGGGTGGGGCGGGCGCCGCGGTGGTGGCGGCGGGTACGGCGGCGCTCATCGGCCCCTTGGACGGTCGGGCTTCGGGGGCCCGGCCCGGGTGCGCGGCTCTTGACGGGTGGTCGGGGCGGGCAGGTCAGACCGCGTACGGGCGGGCGGTGCGGGCGTCCCGCAGGGCGTGCGCCCACCAGGTGAGCTGGTCGAGCATGCCCTTGGCGGCCCCGTTCGGGACGGCCGGGTCGACGGGCTCGCCGTCGTCGCCGAAGACGGCCCAGGCGCCGTGGAAGCTGACGGTGTCCCGGACGGTGACGGCGTGCAGCTCGGCGAAGACCAGCCGGAGCTGCTCGACCGCGCGCAGCCCGCCGCCGAGTCCGCCGTAGGAGACGAAGCCGACCGGCTTGGCCTGCCACTCGGCGCGGTGCCAGTCGATGGCGTCCTTGAGGACGCCGGGGAAGCTGTGGTTGTACTCGGGGGTGACCACCACGAAGGCGTCGGCGGCGGCCAGGCGCGGCGAGAGCGCGGCGAGCCGCCCGGCCTGCTCGGCGGTGGGCTCGTCACCCAGGCGGGGCAGCGGGTGGTCGGCCAGGTCGATGACGTCGAGGTCGAGGTCGTCCCGGCCCCGGGCGGTGCGCAGGAACCAGTCGGCGACGGTGGGCGCGAAGCGGCCCTGCCGGCTGCTGCCGACGATGACGGCGAGCCGGCACGGGGCCGTGGCCGGCGTCTCGGACGTGGCCTGACGAAGGGTCTCGGGCATTGCGGTCTCCAGGGTTGCGACGTTTCACCGGACGGTCGCCGCCCGGCCGGACGGTACGTCAGGTAAAGTACAACGTGTATGGCAATGAGTAAAACGATGACTGCATCTTTCTCGGAGGAGCCTCGATGACCAGCCAGGACGAGACGACGCCACGGCCCCGCCGAGGGCTCGCCGAGAAGCGTCAGGCCATCACCCGGGCCGCCCGTACGGTCTTTGGTCGCGACGGCTACACCCGCGCCGGCATCGACGCCATCGCGGCGGAGGCCGGGGTCTCCACCCGGACCATCTACAACCACTTCGCGGGCAAGGAACTGCTCTTCCAGACCGTCGTCCAGGAGAGCGCGGGGCAGGTCAGGGACGCCCACCTGGAGGTCATCGGGCGCACCCTGGCCAAGGTCACCGACCTGGAGGCGGACTTCACCGCCCTCGGCCTGGCCTGGGTGAGCGCGCTCACGGAGTTCGCCGACCACTTCGCGCTGGTCCGGCAGATCAACGCCGAGGCCGGACATCTGCCGAAGGCCCTGCTGGACGCCTGGCAGCAGACCGGGCCGCGCCGGGCCATGGCCGAACTCGGCAGCCGGTTCGGCGAGTTGGCCGCTCAGGGCCTCCTGGACGCGCCCGACCCGGCGCGCGCCGCCCAGCACTTCGTGCTGCTGACCGGGACCGAGGTCACCCAGCGCTCGTACTGGGGCGCGCATCCGCTCACCGGGCAGGAGACGACGGAGATCATCACGGCCGGCGTACAGGCGTTCCTGCGCGCCTATGCCGCGCGCCCGGCGCACTGACTGCCACGCGCTGACGGCCGCGCGCCGACGACCCGCATACCGACGACCGCACGCCGACGACCGCACGCCGACGACCGGCGCCCGGGCATGCCCGAGGCGCCGCCCCCGACCGGTGGGAGCGGCGCCTCGGGCCGGAGCCTTCGAGCCTTACTGGCCGTTCTTCTCCAGGGTGAACTTCCAGGCGTCGGCGACGATGTCGTCCAGGTTCGGACGACGCGGGGTCCAGCCCAGCGCCTGGTGGGCGCGCTCGGCGGAGGCCACCAGCACGGCCGGGTCGCCGGCCCGGCGGCCGGAGGTCACCACCGGGATCTCCCGGCCGGTGACCCGCTTGACCGACTCGATCACCTCGCGCACCGAGAAGCCGCTGCCGTTGCCCAGGTTGCAGATCAGGTGCTCGCCCGGCTTGGCCGCGTCCAGCGCCAGCAGGTGCGCCTCGGCCAGGTCGGCGACGTGGATGTAGTCGCGGATGCAGGTGCCGTCCGCGGTCGGGTAGTCGTCGCCGTACACCGCGATGTGCTCGCGCTGCCCGAGGGCGGCCTGGAAGACCAGCGGGATCAGGTGCGACTCGGGATCGTGCCGCTCGCCGTACGCGCCGTACGCGCCGGCCACGTTGAAGTAGCGCAGCGAGACGGCGGCCAGGCCGTGGGCGACGGCCTCACTGGTGATCAGGTGGTCGACGGCCAGCTTGGTGGCACCGTAGGTGTTGGTCGGCGAGGTGCGGGCGGTCTCGGCGATCGGGACGACCTCCGGCTCGCCGTACACGGCGGCGGTGGAGGAGAACACCAGCTTGCGCACACCGGCCTTGCGCATCGCGGCGACCAGCTCCAGCGAGCCGGCCACGTTGTTGCGCCAGTACTTCTCCGGGTCCGCGACCGACTCGCCGACCTGCGAGGAGGCGGCGAAGTGCAGCACCCCGTCGAAGGAGCCGTCCAGCACCTCGCCGGCGTCCTGAATGCGTCCGGACACGAACTCGGCCCCGGCCGGCACGCCCTCGCGGAAGCCGGTGGAGAGGTCGTCCAGGACGGTCACCTGGTGTCCCGCCTCCAGCAGGTGGGCGGCGACCACACTGCCGACATAGCCGGCGCCACCCGTGACCAGGTACTTACTCATGATGAGACCTCCAGCGGGCGATGGTCCGCCGCCTCGGCGGGCCATCGGTGACGTACGTACGACTGGGGCCTATTCTCCCTGGCCGCCGGGGGTGCTCCGGACCACCCGGGAGCCCTTTCCGGACCATCCGGCCGCGACCGTCCGCCGGGCCCGGCCGCCGCCGGAACCGCCCGCTCAGCCCTGGGCCATCCGCTCCAGCAGCCCGGTCCTGGCCGCGACCGCCGCCGCCTCCAGCCGGGTGCGCGCGCCGAGCTTCATCAGCACCCGCTGGACGTGGGTCCGGGCGGTGCTGGCGGCGATCCGCATCCCGGCCGCGATCGCCGCGGTGTCCTCGCCGTCCGCGATCCGGGCCAGTACCTGGACCTCACGGCGGGTCAGCAGCCGCAGCAGCCGGACGGCTTCGTCGTCCGGCTCGGCGGCCGGTCTCAGCAACTGGTCGAAGGCGCCCCGCAGGACGTCCACCGCGACCGCCGCCTCGCCCGCCCGGGCCCGGGCGATGGCCCGCTCGACCACCTCGATCCGCTCGTCGCTGGGCACGTAGCCCGCCGCCCCGGCCGCGAACGCGCCTGCCACACCGCGCAGTTCACCGACCGGCCCGAGCACGATGACGGCCACCTCGGGCCGCTCCCGGCGGATCCGGCGCAGCCCGTCGAAGGCGCCGGGTTCGGCCGGACCGGTTACCCCGAGCAGACACACCTCGGGTCGACGGCCGGCCACCAGGTCGGCGGCCGCGCCGGCCGGCGAGCCCACCGCGAGCACTCGGTGGCCGCGCAGCTGGAGCGCGGCGGCCAGCGCCTCGGCCAGCAGCCGGTGGTCGTCGACCACCACGAGTCGAACGCCCATGACGCCCTCCAGGTCGGGGTCCGGCCCGCGTCCACGCCCGTTGGGGCGGGCGGCCGATGACGCACCATCACAGCGCATTCCGGGCCCGGCCCGCTAGGCCGCGTCACGCCCCCGTACACCCCGACGCCGGTGCGGGGACACGAAAAAGACCCTCGCCGTTGGGCGAGGGCCTTTCACTTGAGCCCCCATGCGGAATCGAACCGCAGACCTTCTCCTTACCATGGAGACGCTCTACCGACTGAGCTATAGGGGCGAACCGGTCGAACAAGGAAGACATTACACGGCTGGCGGGCCAGAAGGGAAATCGGCTCCGGCCGGCCGCACCGGCCTCAGCCGTCGGCGTGCGCCCGGTCGAACTCCTCGCGGGCGGCGAGCATCAACTCGGTGTGCTCCTCGGCCCAGCGCCCGAGCGGCGCCACCAGCACGGCCAGTTCACGGCCGAGCGGCAACAGGTCGTAGACCACGCGCGGCGGCGTCTCGGGGTGCACCGTACGACGCACCAGGCCGTTCCGCTCCAGGGTGCGCAGCGACTGGGTGAGCATCTTGCGACTGACCCCGTCGACCGCGCGCTGCAGTTCGGAGAAGCGCTGCGGGCCGAGTTCGCCGAGGCTCATCAGGATCAGCATCGACCACTTGTCCGCCAGCTCCGCGAACATGGCCCGGCTCGGACAGAGCTGAGCGAAGACATCGAGCTCATGGGCCCGCTCCGGCCCGGCCGGGGAGCGCTCCTGCGTCGTCATGCCCTCCAGGGTAACGGGGAAGGTCTCCGATCCACCCTTGGTAACCAATAGAGACTTGGTCTATATTGGAGACCGTCGGGAGGCCGGGAACGCCGCCCCTTCCGGCCTGCCCTTCGAGCTTTCTCCCGTGCCCCCATCCCTCCCTCCCAGGAGCGCCCACGCCATGACCGCCACCCGCCCGACCGTCGCCATCGCCTTCCACTCCGGCTACGGCCACACCGCCGTCATCGCCGAGGCCGTGGCCCGCGGCGCCGCCGCCACCGGCGCCGAGGTCGTCTCGGTCGCCGTCGACACCATCACCGACGAGCAGTGGGCCCAGCTGGACGCCGCCGACGCGATCGTCTTCGGCTCACCCACCTACATGGGCACCGCCTCCGGCGCCTTCCACGCCTTCGCCGAGGCCAGCAGCAAGCGCTGGTTCGGCGACGCCTGGCTGGACAAGGTCGCCGCCGGCTTCACCAACTCCGCCTCCAAGAGCGGTGACAAGGCCGGCACCCTGGGCTTCTTCCAGACCCTGGCCTTCCAGCACGGCATGAGCTGGGTCAGCCTCGGCCTCAAGCCCGGCTGGAACTCCAGCACCGGCACCGAGAACGACCTCAACCGCCTCGGCTTCTTCGCCG
Organism: Kitasatospora sp. NPDC087315; assembly: GCF_044744345.1. Classification (NCBI taxonomy): domain Bacteria; kingdom Bacillati; phylum Actinomycetota; class Actinomycetes; order Kitasatosporales; family Streptomycetaceae; genus Kitasatospora; species Kitasatospora sp. NPDC087315. The sequence goes on from NZ_JBIUYD010000004.1 coordinate 51,448, forward strand.
GTGCCACCGCCTCCACCCCCTCCGACCTCGGCGCCGACGCCGTGCACAAGGCCGACATCGCCACCGCCGAGCACCTCGGCGAGCGGGTCGCCAAGCACACCGCCGTCCTGCTGGCCGGCCGCGCCGCCCTGGCCGCCCAGGCCGCCTGAGCCCGGTCGCCCCACCCGCGTCACGCCGCCGGATCCGCCCCCAGCACGGGCGCCCGGCGGCGTCCGCCGTCCACCCCGACAGCCCCGAGCTCCGCACCGCTGGTCTCCGGCAGCAGCCGCAGACAGAGCAGCGCCACCGCCCCCAGCCCCGCCAGATACCAGCCGACCGGCTCCGCCGTCCCGTACGCCTCGGTCAGCCTGGTCGCGATCAACGGGGTGGTCGCCCCGCCCACCACACCGCCGAGGTTGTACGTCAGCGCCGCCCCCGTGTAGCGCACCCTGGTCGGGAACAGCTCCGGCAGGAACGCCGCCACCGGCCCCAGCAGACACCCCAGCACCACCATCGCCCCCGCCAGGGCCAGGAACATCAGTGGCCTGCGCACCGTCTCCAGCAGCGGGAACAGCACCAGCGACCAGGCCATCGCGAGCCCCGTCGCCATCTGCAGGGTGCGCCGGCGCCCCCACTGGTCACTGCGCCGTGCGCTCACCCAGACCGTCACCCCCTTCCCTGCGGCGCCCACCAGCAGCATCGACAGCAGCATCGTGCTCGGCACCCCGAGCCCCGTCGTCGCGTACGCCAGCGCGTACGTGGTGGTCAGATAGAACAACGCGTACCCCACGGTGATCGCGCCGCAGCCGATCAGCACCGTCCGCCAGTGCCCGCGCAACACCTCCACCACCGGCGGTCGGCCCCGCTCCTCCCCTGCCCGGAACAACGGCGTCTCCTCGATCCGCAGCCGGACGAACAGCCCCACCGCCACCAGCACCAACGACGCCAGAAACGGCACCCGCCAGCCCCAGGCTGCGAACGCCCTCTCGTCCAGCACCAGTTGCAGCACCAGGAACACCCCGTTCGCCAGCACGAACCCGCTGACCGGCCCGAGCTGCAGAAACGCCCCGTACCGCCCGCGCCGCCCGGCCGGCGCGTTCTCCGCGATCAGCAGCGCCGCCCCGCCCCACTCCCCGCCCAGCCCCACGCCCTGGCACACCCGCAGCACCACAAGCGCCACCGGCGACCACCACCCCCACACCTCGTACCCCGGCATCAGCCCCACCGCGGCCGTCGACAGCCCCATCAGCAGCAGCGACACCACCAGCATCCGCTTCCGCCCCAGCCGGTCCCCGAAGTGCCCGAACACCACCGCCCCCAGCGGCCGCGCCAGAAACGCCACCGCGTACACCGAGAACGCCGCCAACAGCGCCCCCACCCTGCCCAGTTCGGGAAAGAACACCCCGCCGAAGACGAGCGCCGCCGCCGTCCCGTAGAGAAAGAAGTCGTAGAACTCGATCGCCGTACCGATCAGCGCCGCGGCCGCCGCTCGCCGCAACTGGGCCGCCCGCCGGGCTTCCTGCGTATCCATACCGCCACCCTGACGACCCCCCGGCCCCACTGACAGCACCCACCCGGGTGACACCGGCGCACACCCCCACCCCGCACGCCCACCTCACGCACCCACGCGCACATCAGCCCACCGCGCCCCGGCTCCCCCGCCGGCCATCGACATCCACATCCGACGACCGGCTTCCCCTACCGCCACCGCGTGCACGGATCACCGCCCGACCACCGCCTACCGGGCAGCGGCCCGCCTCCGCACCACGAAGAACACCACCCCGGCCACCAGCACCAACCCGACAACCACCGCCACCACCAGCGGCACCACACTCCCGGAGCCGGACACCCCATCAGCCTCCGGCCGCACGGCAGGCGACCCCACCGGCGTACTGTCCTCGGTCGGCGCCGCCCCCGACCCAGCCGATGCGGCCGCCGAGGGCGTCTCGGCCTGGGACGGAACCACTGAGGCCGATGCGCCCGAAGGCGCTCCAGCCGACTGCTCCGAAATCGGGTTCACATCCGCCGGCCCCGGATCCCCCGGCTCCGTCAAAGCGACTCGGGGCCGGACGATCCCGTACCCAACAGCGTCATTCCGGCTCGACCCATCCGTCGGCTTACCAGCAGTGTTGACAAGGACACGTGCAATCTGATTACCAGTCCAATCGGGATGCACTGCCCAGACCAGTGCCGCAGACGCAGACACAAGTGCCGTGGCGTCGGACGTGCCATGTCCCTTGCAGTAACCAGAATTCGCGGTACAGGCGTTGTAGATCTCAATTCCTGGTGCGGTTAGATCAACCTGCGCCCCCTGCTCGGATTCTGCCGTGGCGAGTCCGTCTCGGTCCACGGCGCCAACCCCAACAACGCCGGGAAGCGCCGCTGGATACTGCACCGGGTTGCCCGATTGAGCAGAGTTCCCGACACCCGCCACCACCAGAGCACCCTTCGTGCTCGCGTGCGCCACGGCGGCCTTGAGACTCGCGATGTCGTCGGCCGATACCCGCACTGCGGATGTCGCCTGGGAAATACTGATGACCTTGGCGCCCTGATCGGCCGCGTAGACGATCCCCTGGCCGATTTGGTTGAGGAATTCCGCGGAACTCACTCCGGCAGCGTTGTCATTGTTCTTGATTTTGATTGGGAGAACCTTGGCCCCCGGCGCCAGACCATAAGCCCCATTGCCATTCAGCCCTTTTCCGGAGCCCACGACAAGGGCAGCCATCTCAGTGCCATGGCTTTCGGTATAGGCACCGACACCACCCGGGAGCCCGCTGAAGTCCTTACCTGGCAGCAATTGCCCCACCAGGTCTGGGTGGTCCAGCTTGAAGCCACTGTCGATCACCGCGACCGTGACACCTTGGCCTTTGCTGATCTTCCATATGTCCGACACCTTCATGGCATCGAGATGCCACTGCTGTTCACGAATCGAATCGGCCGCTGCGGCAGGAACTGCCGCCGGACCGACGACCACAGCCGTTACCAAGGACGCCACGGCGAAACGTCGCCCACGCACCCGCACGCCAGTCCGCCGCATCACAACTCCCTCGTCAGTCTCCCCGTCAGCCGAGGACCGCGCCCCGGACGGATCTGCCCGGCCACCGGGACGGACCCAATGGCCGGGCAGTTGTTCCACAACTACTCAATCACGCCCGGATTGCTCTGCGGAGTACCGCTGGTCCAGGTTTCCTCGTCCTCGTGCAGGTAGTCGGCCCGCTTACGACGGTCGCGCTCGTTCTTGCCCGCGCCACCCGCCATGCCGGGGCTCATCATGCCGTTCTGGCCCGAACGGGCTCCGCCCTCAGCTCCCGCGGCGGCGCCGGCCCGATTGCGCAGGCCGGTGCCGCCGGGCGTGAACTCGCCACCGACAACCGGGCCCTTGCGCCCGCCGACGGTGCCGCCGCTGGTCGAGGTCAGACCGCGCCCGCGCGCGCTGCCACCCGAGCCGCCGGCACCGTGGCCGCCCATGCCCGGGTGCATACCGCCACCCATACCGCCCGCGCCCCCCATGCCACCGGCCGCTCCGGACCGGCCCGCCTGGGCCTCGCGCGCACCGAAGACCGTTCCACCACCGGTCGGCCCCGGGGCCCCGCCCTTCGCAGGCAGAGCGCCCCCACCGAAACTGCCGGCCCGGCTCGAAATCGAACCACCGCCGCCGCCCTTCGCCGGGACCGACCCGCCTCCGCCGGGTCCAAAGCCTCCGAGAGGAAGCGAACCACCGCCCGGATACCCACCGTCTGCGCCCGGGCCGCCAGGGAAACCGGGGCTGCCACCCGGACCGCTCGGAGGCAGGCTGCCGCCACCACCCGGCACGACCGGACCGGTCTGCCCAGGCAAAGTCGGCACGGACGGCAGGCTGTTGAGGTCGGTGCCGGGACGGTCGGTCGGGTACCAGGGCTGCGGCGACGGCCCGGGGACACCGGGGTCGTGCGGCAGCGACGGCGGCCCGTTGTGCGGCGGAACCGAGTCGATGTGACCCGACCCGTCGGACCCCTGTGGACCCGGCGCAGGCAGGTGAGGGGGAACCGACCCGCCGCTGTAGCCGCCGCCGGACGGGGTGTAGCTCCCACCACTGCCACTACCGCTGCCGCCCGTACGAGGAGTGCGAACGGTACCGCCGGAGCCGGTACTGCCGCCACCGCCGGGAGAGACCTCCTGGCTTCCGCCAATACCGCTGCCGTCGCCTGGCGCCCCCGGCAGGGTCGGCAGCTTCAGCCCGTTCAGTTTGGTCGTCGCCGCCTCGTACGCCTGCCCCAGTTTCTCCATCTGGTGGATGGCCTCCTGGTGCGCCGCCTCGACCCGCTTCTGAGCCGCCTGTGCCTCCGTCGCGGTGACCCAGTTGTGGTTGACCCGCTTCATGATGTCGTCGACGGACGGGGTCGTAGTGGCGCTCCCGAAGCCGTACACGGCCTGCTGAGTTGGCGTCACGTTCGGGCATGGCTGAGTGTTGCGCTTGTCGACCGTCGCGATGTCGGTCTTCGGCACCTCGGGTACGCCGGTCTTGGCGGTGCTGAGCGCCTCGCCGGCCTGGACCATGGCCTCGCCGGCGCCCTTCGAGTACTCGCTGATCATGGCGGCCGACTTGTTCAGGTTGCCCGCCCAGGTCTTGAAGTTGTCGGCGGCCGGCCCCTCCCACTGGATCTGGCCGAGGTGGGCGGCCAGAGCCCGGCTCAGGTCGTCCAGGACCCGACTCGCGGCCTTGAGCTGGTTGCCCCGGCTCGTGACCTTGGACGGATCGGTGTTGGCGACCATGGCCTTGAGATTGCCGTGCTCGAACCCTTCGAATTTCGTTCCGCCTGCCATCACTTACTCCCCGTTTTGCTGAGACTCTCTCCCCGGCCCACCATCAGTACGTACCGCCAACGCCACCCTGCCCCGGCGCCGGCCCGTTCGGTCCGGCCGCCGGGGTGTAGCTGCCGGCGTTCTTGGCGACGGTCTTCGCGGCGGCGGTCTGGTGCTCCTCGTTGGTCCCGTAGTTGCCCGCCGTCCGGGCCACCGCTTCGCTCATCTTCGCGATCTGATCGGCGAAGTCCTTCGAGAGCTGGGCGATCGCCGCGTGCGTTTTCTCGTAGGCCGCCATCAGGTCGGAGGACTCGGTGAACCCCGTCCCGAAGTTCCCCGGTGTCAGCTTCTGTTCCTGGATCTTGTGCTGTGCCGCGTCCGAGCCCTCCAGGGACGCCAGCAGCGCGTCGACCTTCTTCTTGAAGTTCGTCAGCGTGTCCAGCTCGATCTTGACGTCATTGGACCCGAACGCCGTCACCAGGGCGCTGGCGCTGACGTCGGTCTGGACCTGGCTGACCACTCTGCCGATCCAACTGTCATTGAGCGACCACGGCTTCACCTCGCCGTTGGGCCCGTCCGCCCAGCCCGCGCCGCCCGGTCCAGCCTCGCCAGCCACCGCAATCCACCTCTCCCCCGCGCGCGGGGGCGCCCCCTGGGCCGCCGCACCGCGACACACCGTCAACTTCTCGGTCGTACCGTCCTGCTCGGCGAACCGACCGTCCCGTGGGACGGTCGTCGCCCCGGCCATCGTAGTCATCACCTCTGTCGCACCGGCAGGGCCCATGGCACGACCGGGCGCGATCGGTACGAACTTGACACGCGCCCCGGGCCGGGGGCTCGACCCGGGCCCGGACCACCCCGGGAATGCCGGGCGCCGGCCGGTAGACTGGCTGGGCCCGGTTCGACCGGGTACGACCTCATCTGCCGCGCAATGTCGCACAGCAGCGACCCCCGCCATCGTTCACCCGCACGGGGCGGGCCCAGCAGCGGAACGGACGTGATCACGTGCCTCCCGGGCAGCCCAGCACCCCCGGCCCCAGCACCCCCGGCCCGAGCCCCCGCCGGAGCGCCCCCTGGTGGGCCCGCGCCGCCCGCCCCGCCCGGCCGCCGCTTCCGCTGGCGCTGATGCTGCGCGCGGCGGTCGGCATGGCCGTCCCGCTGACGGCCGGCCTGCTCGCCCACCGCCTGGACCTCGGCGTCTTCGCCGGCCTCGGGGCGATGCACGCGACCATGAACGACCGCATCGAGCCGACCCGCCTGCGCGCCCCCAGGATCGCCTCCGCCGTCCTCGCCTCCGCGCTCGGCATGCTGATCGGGATGTCGCTCCAGGAGTTCCGGGCCGGCGCACTCACCCTCGGCGCGGCGCTCACCGTGACGGCCTTCGCCTCCGGCGCGCTGAGCGCCACCGGGCCGCGCGGGTCCGCGGCCGGGATGCTCCTGCTGGTCTCCGCGGCGCTGGGCAGTGGCATGCCGATGGCCCGCCCCTGGTGGGCGGCGCCGCCGATGATGCTGGTGGGGGCGGCGTTCGTGGTCCTGCTCGGTCTGCCGCACCGGAGCTACCGCCGTCCTCGCGGGGATCCGCGCAACCGCGCCCTCGCGGCCGCGTACGACGCGCTCGGGCGCACCCTGGCCGACCTCGGCACACCGCGGGGCGCGGCCTCCCGCCAGGTTCTGACGGCCCGTCTGAACCAGCTCCAGGATCTTCTCCCCCCGCCCCACCCCCGGGTCCCCGAGTCCCCCCGCACCGTCCGGCTCCGCCGGATGTACGAGGCCGCGCTGGCCGCCACCGAGGCGGCGAGCGGGCTGCTCTGGGCCAGGCGGCCCGTCCCGCCGGAGGTCGCCGCGGTCCCCGGCCTGCTGGCCCGCGCGGTGGAGCGCGGCGGCGGCGAGGTGGCGGTGCCCGACTGGCAGCCCGACACGCCGTCCCGGCAGGCCCTGGACGTGGCGCTGCGCGCCGCCGCCGAGACCGTCGCCGGCCGGGAGGCCGTGCTCGGCACCGCGCCGCCCCCGCCGCCCGACCCCTGGCGGCTGCGGGTCCGGCTGCTCTCCCGCGGCTCGGTCCGGTACGGCCTGCGGGTGGCGCTGTGCATCGCGGTCGGCTCGGCGGCCACCGCGGCCTACCCGCTCAGCAAGAGCTACTGGGTGCCGATGACGATCGCGTTCGTCCTCAAGCCGGATCTCGGCTCGGTCTTCCTGCGCGCGGTCAGCCGCTCGATCGGCACCGTGCTGGGGGTGGCGGTGACGGCGGCCGTCCTCTCGCTCACCACCGACGAGTGGGCGCTGACCGCGATCGCCGCGTTCTGCGTGGCCCTGCTGCCGTACGCCACGGCGGCGCACTACGGCCTGAACACCGTCGTCATGACGCCGATGGCGCTGATCCTGCTGCAGCTCGGCGGGCAGAGCAGCGCGGCCGAGTTCTGGCCCAGGGTGCTGGACACCTCGCTGGCCAGTGCCATCGTGCTGCTCTTCGGCTATCTGCTCTGGCCGGAGCGCACGCGCCACCGGATCGAGCCCCGTCTGGTGGCCGCGACGACCGCCCTCCAGGCCTATCTCTCCTCGGTGGCGGGGCTCACCCGGGACGCACCGGCGGGCGGGCCCGCCCGCCCCGGTCCGCGGCAGCCCGTCGCCGAGGTCTGGTTGCGCCGCACCGCCTACCGCGCGCTGGCGGAAGCCCACCGGGAGGTGCAGCAGGGGCTCACCGAGCCGCCGCCCACCGGCCGGCTGGCCGAGCAGTGGCTGCCGGCGACGGTCGCGCTGGAGCGCCTCAGCGGCGCGGTGGCGGCGTACGCGGCGCAGATCCGCTACGGCGGACGGGTGCCCGACCCGGCCGAGGTGGCCCGGGTCCGGCAGGCGCTGGACGAGCTCACCGCGGCCGCCCGGGAGCACCGCCCGCCGGCCGGTCCCGCGGTCCGCCCGACCAGGCCGCACGACCCGACGCGCAGCGCGCTGGGCCGTGCGGCGGACGAGCTGGAGACCCTGCTGGGCAGCGGCTGAACCGGGTCAGACCTGCTCGGCCAGCTCCAGCCAGCCCATCTCCAGCTCCTCCTTCTCGCCCCGGACGGCGCGCAGTTGCGCGTCCAGCTCCGCGACCTTGGAGAAGTCGGCGGCGTGCTCGGCGAGTTGGGCGTGCAGCTTGGCCTCCTTCTCGTCCAGCTTGGCGATCTGCCGCTCCAGCTTCTGCATCTCCTTCTTGGCCGCCCGCACGTCCCCGGCCGACATCGCCGGGGCCCCGGCCGGCGCTCCGGCGGAGTCCGCGGCGGAGGCGGACGAAGCGGCGGAGGCGGCAGAGGCGGCGGCCGCCGCCATCCGCGCCCGCCGCTCCAGGTACTCGTCGACGCCGTTCGGCAGCATCCGCAGCTTCTTGTCGCCGAGCAGCGCGTGCACCACGTCGGTCGTCCGCTCGATGAAGAACCGGTCGTGGCTGATCACGACCATGGAGCCGGGCCAGCCGTCGAGCAGGTCCTCCAGCTGGTTGAGCGTCTCGATGTCGAGGTCGTTGGTCGGCTCGTCCAGGAACAGCACGTTCGGCTCGTCCATCAGCAGCCGCAGCAGCTGGAGCCGGCGCCGCTCGCCACCGGAGAGGTCACCGACCGGCGTCCACTGCTTGTCCTTGCCGAAGCCGAACTGCTCGCAGAGCTGCCCGGCGCTCATCTCCCGGCCCTTGCCGAGGTCGACGCGGCTGCGCACCTGCTCGACCGCCTGCAGCACCCGGGTCGTCGGCTCCAGTTCGGCGACCTCCTGGGAGAGGTAGGCCAGCCGCACCGTCTTGCCGACCTTGATCACACCGGAGGCGGGCTGCACGTCGCCCTCGGAGGCGTAGGCGTCCCGCATCGCGCGCAGCAGCGAGGTCTTGCCGGCGCCGTTGACCCCGAGCAGGCCGATCCGGTCGCCGGGGCCGAGCTGCCAGGTGAGGTTCTCCAGCAGCAGCTTGGGGCCAGCCTTGACGGTGACGTCCTCCAGCTCGAAGACCGTCCGGCCCAGCCGGGCGTTGGCGAACTTCATCAGCTCGCTCTTGTCGCGCGGGTCCGGCACGTCGGCGATCAGGGCGTTGGCGGCCTCGATCCGGTAGCGCGGCTTGGAGGTCCGGGCGGGGGCGCCGCGGCGCAGCCAGGCGAGCTCCTTGCGGGCCAGGTTCTGGCGCTTCTGCTCCTCGACGGCCTCGATCCGGGAGCGCTCGGCACGGGCGAAGACGTAGTCGGAGTAGCCGCCCTCGTACTCGTGCACCGAGCCGTGCTGGACGTCCCACATCCGGGTGCAGACCTGGTCGAGGAACCAGCGGTCGTGGGTGACGCAGACGAGCGCGGAGCGGCGGCCCTGGAGGTGCTTGGCGAGCCAGGCGATGCCCTCGACGTCGAGGTGGTTGGTGGGCTCGTCGAGGACGATCAGGTCCGGCGCGCCGAGGAGCAGCTTGGCGAGGGCGATCCGGCGGCGCTCGCCGCCGGAGAGCGGGCCGATGACGGTGTCCAGGCCGTCGGCGAAGCCGGGCAGGTCGAGGCCGCCGAAGAGGCCTTCGATGATGTCTCGGATCCGGGCGTCGCCGAGCCACTCGTGGTCGGCCCGGTCGGCGATCACCTCGTGCCGGATGGTGGCCTGGGGGTCGAGCGAGTCGTGCTGGGTGAGGACGGCCAGCTGGAGCCCGCCGGAGTGGGTGATCCGCCCGCCGTCCGGCTCCTCCAGCTTGGCGAGCATCCGGATCAGGGTGGTCTTGCCGTCCCCGTTGCGTCCGACGACGCCGATCCGGTCCCCTTCGCTGACGCCGAGGCTGACCCCGTCCAGAAGGGCGCGGGTGCCGTAGACCTTCGTGACGGACTCGATGGTGGCGAGGTTGACGGCCACGTGTGCTGCGCTCCTGGGTTCGGCGGTCTCGGGGCTGGCCCGAAATCTCGGGGTGGACCCCGATCCTTCCCAGCCTAATGCGCCGACCCGGGCCCCCTGCCCCGCCGGACGCCGGGCCCCTGCCCGGCACCGGTCACGCCCGTACCGGGCCGCCCTGACAAGCCGCCCGCCCCACCCCGACGAGCCGCCCGGAACGGCCCTGGGCTCCCGTTACGCCGGGACGCCCGCCCCCGCCACCGGCCCGTAGGTGGCGTGCGCCGTACGGCACGCACCGGACGCGCGCAGGGCCTCGGCGACGGCGGCCGCCGAGTCGGCGTCCTTGGTGAGGAAGGCGCAGGTCGGGCCGGAGCCGGAGACCAGGGCGCCGATCGCACCGGCCTCGGTGCCGGCCCGCAGGGTGTCGGCGAGCGCGGGGCGCAGCGAGAGGGCGGCCTGCTGGAGGTCGTTGGCGAGCGCGGCGGCCAGGGCGACGGCGTCGCCGTCGGCGAGGGCGGCGAGCAGCGCGGGGTCGGCGTCGGGGGTGGGCACCTCGGTGTCGGTGGAGCCGGTGCCGGCCTCGTCGCGGAGGCGGTCGCACTCGCGGAAGACGGCGGGGGTGGAGAGCCCGCCGTCGGCGACGGCGAAGACCCAGTGGAACGTCCCGCCGACGGGCAGCGGCTCCAGGATCTCGCCGCGTCCCCGGCCGAGGGCGACGCCGCCGACCAGCGCGAACGGTACGTCGGAGCCGAGTTCGGCGGCGAGTTCCAGCAGGGTCTCGAAGGGGGTCCGCAGGCCCCAGAGGGCGTCGCAGGCGACCAGCGCCGCCGCGCCGTCGGCGCTGCCGCCGGCCATGCCGCCGGCCACCGGGATGGCCTTGGCGATGTGCAGGCGGACGTCGGGGGCGGCCAGTCCGTGGTGGGCGGCGAGCAGCCGGGCGGCGCGGGCGGCGAGGTTGCTGTCGTCGAGCGGGACGGCGGCCGCGTCGGGGCCGGAGCAGCTGAGGGTGACGCCCTCGCCGGGGGTGGCCGCGGTGGCCGTCACCTCGTCGCCGAGGGCGACGGCGAAGAAGACGTTCGCCAGGTCGTGGTAGCCGTCGGCCCGCAGTCCGCCGACCCCCAGCTGGACGTTGACCTTGGCGGGGACTCGTACCGTGATCACTGCTGCTCCGTCTTCTCCGACTGATCGGCCTGATCGGCCTGCTCCGTCCGGCCCGCCGCACCCGCCGATCCCGCCGGCTTCTGCTCGGCGATGGCGGCGAACTGCTCCACCGTCAGCATCTCGCCGCGCAGCTTGTGGTCGATCCCGGCGGCGGCGAGCGCCTGCTCGGCCGCGGCCGGGGAGCCGGCCCAGCCGGCCAGCGCGGCGCGCAGGGTCTTGCGTCGCTGGGCGAACGCGGCGTCGACGACCGCGAAGACCTCCTCGCGGCTGGCGGTGGTGCGCGGCGGGTCGCGGCGGATCAGCGAGACCAGCCCGGAGTCGACGTTGGGCGCGGGCCAGAACACGTTGCGCCCGATGGCGCCGGCCCGCTTCACCTCCGCGTACCAGTTGGCCTTGACCGACGGGACGCCGTACACCTTGTTCCCCGGCTTGGCCGCGAGCCGGTCGGCGACCTCGCTCTGCACCATCACCAGGGTGCGTTCGATGCTGGGGAAGGTGGCGAGCATGTGCAGCAGCACCGGCACGGCCACGTTGTAGGGCAGGTTGGCGACCAGCGCGGTCGGCGCCGGGCCGGGCAGCTCGGTGACGTCCATCGCGTCGCTGAACACGAGGTCGAAGGCGTCGGCCTTGCCGGGCAGCCGGGCGGCGACGGTGTCCGGCAGGTGGCGCGCCAGGACGGGGTCGATCTCGACGGCGGTGACGTGCTCGGCGACCTCCAGCAGCGCCAGCGTCAGCGACCCGAGTCCGGGTCCGACCTCGACCACCGCGTCCTCGCCCGTCACGTCCGCGGCCCGGACGATCCGCCGTACGGTGTTGGCGTCGGTGACGAAGTTCTGCCCGCGCTGCTTGGTCGGCTTCACGCCGAACGCGGCCGCCAGCTCCCGGATGTCGGCGCCGCCCAGCAGGGCGGCCCCTCCGGCCGGGGGCTGCGGGAGGCTGTCAGGGGTGGGATCGGTGGTGCTCACGCGCCAAGGATACGGGCGCGGCGGGCGCTCAGAGTTCGACGACCGCCGCGAGGTCGATCTCCACGGGGTACGGCCACGGAGGTGCGCAGCACCCCTTCGTGCCGGGCGACGGGCAGATAGACGCCCTTCTCCTCGTCCCGGTGGAACTCATGGACGACGGCTCGGCGGCCATCGCCACCTCCCCCACCGCACTCATGCCAACCAGCCTTACAGCGCCACGAGAGTGCCGAACCGTTTCCCCTGAACCGAATATTCGTGCGACCCGCTCAGTAGCCGAAGGCCCTGGCCGTGTTCGCCGCGATCGCCGTCGCGAGTTCGTCCTCGTGCAGGCCGAGCGTCCCGGCCATCGAGCGGACCGTGACCGGGATCAGGTACGGCGCGTTGGGCCGGCCCCGGTAGGGGTGGGGGGTGAGGAAGGGCGCGTCGGTCTCGACCAGGACGCGGTCGAGCGGGGTGGCGACGAGGGCGTCCCGCAGCGGCTGGTTGGCCTTGAAGGTGACCGGGCCGGCGAAGGAGAGGTACCAGCCGTGCTCGGCGCAGATCCTGGCCATCGCGGCGTCGCCGGAGTAGCAGTGGAAGACCGTCCGCTCGGGGGCGCCCTCCTCCAGCAGGACGGCGATGACGTCCTCGTGGGCGTCCCGGTCGTGGATCACCAGGGCCTTGCCGTGCCGCTTGGCCATCGCGATGTGGCGGCGGAACGACTCCTTCTGGATCTCCACGCCCTCCGGGCCGGTGCGGAAGTAGTCGAGGCCGGTCTCGCCGACCGCGACGACCTGCGGCAGCGCGGCGAGCGCGTCGATCTCGGCGAGGGCCGCGTCGAGCGCGGCCTGCCCGCCGGCCGGGCGCTGCTGCCCGGACCAGCCGTCGGGGTCGCCGAGGTAGATCCGGGGCGCCTCGTTGGGGTGCAGGGCGACGGCCGCGTGCACCTGCCCGAACTCGGCCGCGAGGTCGGCGGCCCAGCGGGAGCCGGGCACGTCGCAGCCCACCTGGACGACGGTGGCGACCCCCACCGAGGCGGCCTTGGCGAGGCCCTCGGCGGGGGTGCCGGACTGCATGTCCAGGTGGGTGTGCGAGTCGGCCACCGCCACCGCCAGCGGGGCGGGCAGCGGCGGTGGGGTCGACCGGTCGTCCGTCTTGGCCATCAGGAGGCGGACTTCTCTTCCAGGCGGGGGAACAGGATGTCGCCCTTGGTGACTGTGGCGCCGACGGGCAGCCGGCCCCAGTCCGCGACGGTGGCGACGGTCTGGCCGGCCAGCTCGCCGAGGCCCGCGTCGGCCGCGCCCAGCGAGGCCCAGAGCTTCTCGGCGGTGCTCGGCATCACCGGGTTGAGCAGGACGGCGGTGGCCCGCAGCGCCTCGGCGGCGGTGTAGAGGATGGTCGCGAGGCGCGCCCGGCCCTCCGCCGAGTCGTCCTTGGCGACCTTCCAGGGCTCCTGCTCGGTGAGGTAGCCGTTGACCTGCTTGACGAACTCGAAGATCGCCGCGAGGCCGCCGGCGAAGTCCAGCTCCTCACCGATCTTCCGGTCGGCGGTCGCCGCGGCGGCGGTGAGCCCGTCCGCGACGGCCTGCTCGGCGTCGCCGTGGGCGGCCGAGGCCGGCAGCACGCCGTCGAAGTACTTGCCGACCATGGCGGCGACCCGCGAGGCGAGGTTGCCGAAGTCGTTGGCGAGCTCGGAGGTGTACCGGGCGGTGAAGTCCTCCCAGGAGAAGGAGCCGTCCGTGCCGAACGGGATCGCCCGCAGGAAGTAGTAGCGGTACGCGTCCACGCCGAAGTGCGAGGTCAGGTCGGTGGGCGCGATGCCGGTCAGGTTGGACTTGGACATCTTCTCGCCGCCGACCATCAGCCAGCCGTTGGCGACGATCCGCTTGGGCAGCGGCAGCCCGGCGGCCATCAGCATGGCCGGCCAGATCACCGCGTGGAAGCGCAGGATGTCCTTGCCCACCAGGTGGACGGAGGCGGGCCACAGCTCGGCGAACCGCTCCGGGTCGGCGCCGTAGCCGGCCGCGGTGATGTAGTTCTGCAGCGCGTCCACCCAGACGTACAGGACGTGCTTCTCGTCCCAGGGCAGCGGCACGCCCCAGTTGAAGGTGGAGCGGGAGATCGAGAGGTCCTGCAGCCCCTGCTCGACGAAGCGCAGCACCTCGTTGCGGGCCGACTCGGGGGCGATGAAGCCGGGGTTCTCGGCGTAGAACTCCAGCAGCTTCGGGCCGTACGCGGAGAGGCGGAAGAAGTAGTTCTCCTCCTCCAGCCACTCGACCGGCTTCTTGTGGATCGGGCAGAGCTTCTCGCCCTCGGCGGCGCCGTCCAGCAGTTCGGCGGGGAGCTTGTACTCCTCGCAGCCGACGCAGTACGGGCCGGAGTAGCCGCCCTTGTAGATCTCGCCCTTGTCGTACAGGTCCTGGACGAACTCCTGCACCCGGTCGGTGTGGCGCTGCTGGGTGGTGCGGATGAAGTCGTCGTTGGCGATCTCCAGGTGCTCCCAGAGCGGCTTCCACGCCTCCTCGACCAGCTTGTCGCACCACTCCTGCGGGCTGACGCCGTTGGCCTCGGCGGTGCGCAGGATCTTCTGGCCGTGCTCGTCGGTGCCGGTCAGGTACCAGACCTTCTCGCCGCGCTGACGGTGCCAGCGGGTGAGGACGTCGCCCGCCACGGTGGTGTACGCGTGGCCCAGGTGCGGGCGATCGTTGACGTAGTAGATCGGGGTGGAAACGTAGTACGCCGGGGTCGGGGTCCCGGTGGTGCTGTGGTCTGCAGTGGCCGCCATGGTCGGAAATCTTAGTCGCGTGCGGGGGGGGGGCGCCCCCCGGGGGGGGGGGGGCGCGCCCCCCCCCCCGCCCCCCCCCCCCCGCCCCCCCCCCCCCCCCCGGGGCCCCGCCCCCC
>NZ_JBIUYD010000004.1:66035-380423 GCF_044744345.1 Kitasatospora sp. NPDC087315
TCGGGGCCCGGGGTGTGTTTGGTAGTGCATGGCCCGCATTGTTCGGAATTATTTTTCGGTTGGGGGGGCCGCCCTCGACGGGTGGGTGGAGGGCGGCCCGGCACCGTCGGCCGCTCACGCCGCTGGATGGTCGCCGCCCGCCGCGGAGGGGGTCGCGGTCGCGGTCGGCGCCGTCGCCGCGGTCAGCCCAGCAGCCGCGACCAGAACCGCGCCCACCGGCCCTGCGGGCGGACGGTGTCGGTGGCCGCCGGGGCCCCGGCCGGCTCGGCGTGCGCGGGGTAGCCGGGGGCGTGCTGCCAGTGCCGTTCGGCGCTGGCCACCCGGCCCTCGCGCATGATCCGGACGGTGTGGCCACCACAGCCCGGGCAGGTCGGCTTGAGCAGCGGGGACGGCACCCGGACACCGTTGGCGTGGTACTCGAACACGACGTGCCCGTCCCGGGCGGGGTGGTGCTCGATGTCGTACGCCTGCTCCCAGCCGTACCCGCAGCTCAGGCACGCGAAGGAGTAGGCCTCCCGAACGGTCTCCACGGGAGTGTGCGGCCGGCCCGCCGGGCCGGGGTCGCTCAGCGCGTTACCACCGAGGGGGCTACCGATCGTCTCGCTCATAGCCGTCTCCCAGCGCCCGCCGGGCGCTCGCCCGGCTGGGTCTTTCCTTCCCAGGAAATGCCCGGACCGCCCCGGCCGATACCCGTCTTGTGAAGACTTGGACGCTGGTTGGGAATCCCTATACGAAAGGAGGGATCCTGTACGAAAAGCGCGCCCAAAGCTTCAGCTCAACGAGTGTTTACCGGGGCCTTCTCTCCAAGGTACGCGCCCTCCCGGCCCCGGGCACTCCCGGTTTCCACCCGTTTTCCGGGGCCCGCTCCGGGCCCCGTTCCCGGCGTTCCCGGCGCGGGTTCCGGCCCGGCTACCCGGCCTTCCCGGCCGGCTTCCCCGCCTCGTTCTTGGCGGCGACCACCGCGTCGAACACCTCCCGCTTGGGCAGCGCGAGCTCCGCCGCGACCGCCGCGATGGCCTCCTTGCGGCGCTCCCCCGCCTCCTCCCGGACGGCCACCCGGCGGGCCAGTTCGGCCGGGCCCAGCTCCTGCGGCGCGGCCGGCGGGGCGCCCGAGACCACCACGGTGATCTCGCCCCTGACGCCCTCGGCGGCCCAGGCCGCCAGCTCGCCGAGCGGTCCTCGCCTGACCTCCTCGTAGGTCTTGGTCAGCTCGCGGCAGACCGCGGCCGGCCGCTCGGCCCCGAACGCCTCGGCCATCGCGGCCAGCGCCTCGGCGATCCGGTGCGGGGCCTCGAAGAAGACCATGGTGCGCGGCTCGGCGGCGACCGAGGCGAGCTGGCGGGCCCGGTCCCCGGTCTTGCGCGGCAGGAAGCCCTCGAAGGTGAAGCGGTCCACCGGGAGGCCGGACAGCGCCAGTGCGGTGAGCACCGCGGACGGCCCGGGCACCGCGGTCACCTTCACGTCGGCGGCCACGGCGGCGGCCACCAGCCGGTAGCCGGGGTCGGAGACGGACGGCATCCCGGCGTCGGTCACCAGCAGCACCCGGGCGCCGCCGAGCAGCGCCTCGACCAGTTCGGGGGTCCGCCCGACCTCGTTGCCCTCGAAGTAGGAGACCACCCGCCCGGCCGGGGTCACCCCGAGCGCCTGGGTGAGCCGGCGCAGCCGCCGGGTGTCCTCGGCCGCGATCACATCCGCGGCGGCCAGCTCGGTGAGCAGCCGGGGCGGGGCGTCCGAGACGTCGCCGATGGGGGTGCCTGCGAGAACGAGTACTCCTGTCACGCCCCCATCCTTTCAGCTTCCGGCCGCCGGGCGCTTTTGGTGACGATTCGGGCAGCTTCGGAGGGAGCCGTTCCCCGGCCGGCGACCGCCCCTACGATGTGGCGGATGAACGGCGACACGGCGGCGCAGACGCCTACTGGTACAGACCACACCGCGCAGGGTGGCGTTGGCGTGCCGGTCCTGACGGACCAGCCGTCCCCCGCCGTCCCCGGCCCCCGCGAGCCCGGACCGGAGCAGCCCGGACCGGACCGGCCCGGTCCACCGCGCCCGGCCTGGCTGCGCGGCCTGGTCCGGCACGGCTACACGCCCGCGCCCGCGGTCCCGCTGGCCGAGCGGCTGGTGCCGCCGATGCCGGACGGCCCGGGGGTGACGCCCGACCGGGTCGCGCCCTCCCCGCTGCTGCTGCGGCTCGGGATAGCCCTGCCGGACCGGCTCTGGTCCTGGCTCTGCCGCTGGGCGGGCTGGCTGGGCCCGCTGGCGGTGGCGCTGTTCGGCGGGCTGCTGCGGTTCACCGGCCTCGGCCAGCCGCACGCGATCATCTTCGACGAGACGTACTACGCCAAGGACGCCTACGCGCTCTGGCACGGCGGCTACGAGATCAGCTGGCCGGAGGGCGCCAACGAACAGATCATGACGCCGGGGGCGGCGGTGCCGTACCAGGCCGTCGCCAGCTATGTGGTCCATCCGCCGGTCGGCAAGTGGATCATCGGCGCGGGCGAGCAGCTCTTCGGGATGAACCCGTTCGGCTGGCGGTTCTCGGTGGCGTTGCTGGGCACGCTCTCCATCCTGATGGTGGCCCGGATCGCCCGCCGGCTGTTCCGTTCGACCCTGCTGGGCTGCGTGGCCGGGCTGCTGCTGGCGGTGGACGGTCTGCACTTCGTGCTCAGCCGGGCGGCGCTGCTGGACCTGATCGTGATGTTCTGGATCCTCGCCGCGTTCGGCTTCCTGCTGCTGGACCGCGACCGCACCCGGGCCCGGATCGCCGAGCGCCTCGGCGGCGTGGCGGACCCGGCGCTGGCCGGGCGGCTGAACCTGGGCTGGCGGCCGTACCGGATCGCGGCCGGCGTCTGTGTGGGGCTGACCTGCGCCACCAAGTGGAGCGGCCTCTACGTGGCGGCCGCGTTCGGCGTGCTGACGGTGCTCTGGGACGTGGGCGCGCGCCGGCTGGCCGGGGCGGGCCGGCCGCACCTGGCGACGCTGGTCCGGGACGTGGTGCCGGCCTTCGTCTCGGTGGTCGTGGTCTCGGTGGTCGTCTACATCACCTCCTGGTGGGGCTGGTTCGCCAGCAGCAACGCACCCGGCAAGGGCGGCTGGGGCCGGGACTGGGCGGTCGGCCGGGACGGTGCGACCTGGATCCCGGAGGGCCTGCGCGCGCTGTGGCACTACCACTCCACGGTGTACGAGTTCCACACCCACCTGAGCGACCCGCACACCTACCAGTCCAACCCGTGGAGCTGGCTGGTGCTGGGCCGGCCGGTCTCCTTCTTCTACGAGTCCCCGAAGCAGGGCCAGAGCGGCTGCACCGCGAGCGAGTGCGCCCGCGAGGTGCTGGGCATCGGCACCCCGCTGCTCTGGTGGGCGGGCGTGGTGGCCCTGGTCTACTGTCTGTGGCGCTGGGCGGCCCGCCGGGACTGGCGGGCCGGCGCGGTGCTCTGCGGCCTGGCCGCGGGCTATCTGCCCTGGTTCGCCTACCAGCAGCGGACGATCTTCCTGTTCTACGCGGTGGCCTTCGTGCCGTTCCTGGTGCTCGCGGTGACCATGATGGTCGGCGCGCTGATCGGGCCCCCCGGCGCCTCCCGGGACCGCCGGGTCATCGGCTCCGCGGCGGCCGGCCTGCTGGTCCTGCTGATCATGTGGAACTTCCTCTTCTTCTACCCCCTCTACACGGGGCAGGCGATCCCGATGGAGGACTGGCGCCGGCGGATGTGGTTCACCAGCTGGATCTGAGCGCGGGACCGGTACCGGCGTGGTACGCGACACGTACCAGATCCGTCACAAGACCCGGTCATTTCGTCGGCGTACGGAGTCCGTCTGCCTACGCTGAACCCGGAACCCGTATCCGGCCACCGTCGGCTGCGACCTGTCGCCAGACCCCAGGGGGATCAGCACCATGCGCAGAGGCGCGAAGATCGGCATCATCACCGGCGTGTCCGTCGCCATGCTGGCGGGCGGCGGCTACGGGGCGTACAGCCTCATCGGCGGCTCCGACGACGCCGACGCGCCGAAGGCCAAGAAGGCCCGCACCGTGGTCGCCGAGCCGCCCACGGCGGAGCAGGCCTCGGCCGGTGCCAAGGACTTCCTGGACGCCTGGGCCGCCGGTGACATCTCCAAGGCGGCCGGGCTGACCGACGACCCGGCGGCCGCGACCACCGCGCTGAACTCCTTCAAGGACCAGGTCAAGCCGAGCGGGCTGACCCTGACCCCGGCCGGTCCGGCCACCCCGGCCGCCTTCGCGTCCGCCACCGGCACCCCCGCGCCGACCGCCGCCAAGCCCTCCGCCTCCGGCACGCCCTCGGCGACCGGCACCGCGGCGGGCACCGAGTCGCCGTCCGCCGCCGCGGGCCCCGCCGGTGTGCTGATGGGCTTCAAGGCCCGGGCCGAGTTCGAGGGCACCAGCCGGGCCTGGGACTACAACGGCTTCCTCAGTGTCGTGAAAATGAGCGACAACACCCCGGCCGTGCACTGGGCGCCGACGGTGATCCACCCGCACCTGGGCCCGGGCGAGGTGATCGCCACCCAGCCGGTCTTCGCCCCGCCGTCCACCGTGGTGGACCGCAACGGCAAGGCGCTCCAGGGCGCCTCGATCACCCCGGCGCTGCTGAGCGCCCTGCAGGACAGCGCCCGCAAGATCCTCCAGGCCGACCCGACCAAGGACCAGAGCGACGCGGGCAGCGGCGTGGTGATCACCGACGCGGCCGGCAAGGGCGCCTCGGACAAGCTGTTCACCATCGTCGAGCCCAAGCCCGCCAAGCCGTTCAAGGTGACCATCGACAACGCGGCGCAGGCCGCGGCCGAGAAGGCGATGAGCGACCTCGCCGGCAAGTCGGGCTCGATCGTCGCGATCGAGCCGAGCACCGGTCAGGTGCTGGCCTTCGCCAACGCGCCCGCCAGCGGCCAGAACCGGGCCTTCACCGGCCTGCTGGCCCCCGGCTCCACGATGAAGATCCTCACCTCGGCCGCCCTGCTGGAGGCCGGCGTCAACCCCGACACCGTGGTGCCCTGCCCGGCGAAGAGCAGCAACCCGCAGGCGATCCCGAACTCCTTCGAGGACGTCTACCCGAACAACACCCTCAAGCAGGACTTCATGATCTCCTGCAACACCGCCTTCATCAATCAGGGCCTGACCAGCCTCAAGCCGGGCGCCCTCACCTCCACCGCCAAGGACGTCTTCGGCATCGGCCTGGAGTGGAAGACCGGCCTGCCCAACACCGACGGCCGGGTGCCGGACGCGGGCGGCAACAAGGACGAGCAGGCCATGCAGTACATCGGCCAGGGCAAGGTCCAGATGAACCCGCTGGCCATCGCCTCGGTCACGGCCACCGTGCAGAGCGGCGAGTTCAGGCAGCCGATCCTGGTCGCCGACCTGCCCCAGCAGAAGGCCGCCCGCAACCTCTCCCCCGACGCCGCCGGCAAGCTGCGCGACATGATGGCCGCCACCGCCAAGGACGGCACCGCCAAGGCCGCCATGGCCGGGATCTCGGACAACGCGGGCGCCAAGACCGGCTCCGCCGAGGTGGCCGGCATGGCCACCACCAACAGCTGGTTCACCGCCTACCGGGGCAACATCGCCGTCGCCGCCGAGGTCCAGGGCGGCGGCCACGGTGTCGACGCGGCCGGGCCGGCCGTGGCCGCCGTGATCAAGGCGGCCGGCAACCGCTGACGCGGCCCACGGGCCCGTCCGGTCCCCGTCCCGGTCCCGGTGTGCTCAGCTCCGGGGCAGGACGGGATCCGGGCGGGCCAGCAGACAGTTCACCGGGACGGGTCTGCGCCCGCTCAGCCGCCGGGCCGCCAGCCGGGGCCAGATCAGCAGCACCACCGGCAGCGCCAGGTACCCGAAGCGCCCGGCCGGCGCCAGCATGAAGGCGATCGCCAGCCCGCCCGCCAGCAGGTCGGCGGCGGCGATCGCGGAGACCGGCGGCCGGGCCAGCAGCCAGATCGTCACCCCGGCCCCGCCCACCGTCATCAGCGCCAGCGAGACGGTGTGCCCGGTCGGCCCCAGCCCGGCGAGCACCTTGCCGGGCAGCGGGCTGCCCGCCGGGGTGTGGATCGCGGTCAGCCCCAGCGGGAACCGCACCACCTGCTCGCGCAGCGCGTCCGCCCTGGCCAGGACGGACGGGAGGATCACCACCAGGCCCGCGCCGAGCGCGGTGAGCCCGGCCCGGGCGGCCGGCCGCCGCCCGTACAGCCGCCAGAGCAGCAGGACGGCCACCGGCAGCGCCGGCCACGCCGTCCACTTCAGGGTGCAGGCCAGGGCGAGCACCAGCCCGGCGGCGATGGTGCGGTCCCGCTCGGCCAGCGCCATGGCGAGGCAGCAGACCCCGATCAGCGGCAGGTCCACCCCGCCGACCACCAGCGCCAGCGCGATCAGCGGTGAGGCGGTGAGCGCGGCCAGCGGCAGCAGTGGGGCGCGGTCCCGGGACGGCCGCAGCAGCCGCCAGCTGGCCAGCAGGCAGCCCAGGAAGGCCAGCGCGAACCAGATCCGGGCGTCCCCGGCCAGCCGCGCCGCCGGACTGCCGTTGCCGAACAGGGCGCGGGGCATCCCGAACAGCGTCATCGCGGGCAGGTACGGGTCGTAGTCGGTGACCACCGCCGGGTGCGGCAGGTACGGGCTGCCGGTGGTGAGCAGCAGGTGCGCGGAGCGTTCGACCACCATCACCTCGGACTGGTGGCGGCCCTGGAGGGCCAGCAGCACCAGCGGCACCAGGACCGCCCCCAGCAGGGCGGCCACGGCGGCGGCACGGGCGGCGAACCGCCGGGGCAGGACCAGGCAGAACAGCCCGGCGACCGCGTACGCGGGGGCCGCGACGGTGCCCCAGAGCCGCTGGTTGGGCAGGTTCGAGACGAGGGGGAAGGCGGCGGCCCACCCCGCGGCGATCGCGCAGCCGAGCACCTGGACGCGGCGCAGGGAGGCGAGCCGGGCCGGGTTCAGCCGATCGGGCGGCGGGGCGGGGGCGCTCCCGCCGCGCTGGCGGGGGAACGGTCCGGGGGCCAGGCCGCGGCGCAGGCGTCCGTACCTGACCGACGGTCCGGCCGGTGCGGGCGGGGCCGGCGTGCCGCTACGGCCGGTGAAGCGGCCGCGCGGGCGGGAGGTGCCGGGCGTGCGGGTGCTCACCATGGTGGAAGGTTATGGGTGGGGGTGGCACCCTGTCGCCATGTCGGCGCGGGGTGTGTCCACCGGGACGAAAGGGACCGCCGGGGTGTCATGGCGTCCGGCGGTCCCCTCCTCGTGCCCCTACTCGTGGTTCTGCGGCCTCAGCCGGTCGCGCGGTCGGCGAGGGCGGTCTGCTCCGGCCGGTTCAGCCTGGAGTGCTTGACGCTGTACCCGAAGTACACGACCAGGGCGACGGCCAGGGCGATCGCACCGGCCCGGTAGGTGTCGGCGTGCAGGCCGGTGATCAGGTAGACGCAGAAGCCGACGCTGAGCAGCGGGACAACCGGGTAGCCGGGGACCTTGAAGCCACGCGGCAGGTCCGGCTGGGTACGGCGCAGGATGATCACGCCGATCGAGACGACCGAGAAGGCGATCAGCGTGCCCAGGCTGGTGATGTCGGCCAGGACGCGCAGCGGCACGAAGGCGGCGAGCGCGCCGACGCCGAGGCCGACCACGAGGGTGTTCCAGACCGGGGTGCCGGTGCGCGGGGAGAGCTGGGCGAAGCGCTTCGGCAGCATGCCGTCGCGGCCCATCGAGTACAGGATGCGGGTCTGGCCGTAGATCACCACCAGGGTGATGCTGAAGATCGAGACGATCGCGCCGATCGCGAAGACCACCGCGGGCCAGCTCTGGCCGGTGATGTCCTGCAGGATCTGGGCGAGGCCGGCCTCCTGGCCCTCGAACTTCTGCCAGGGCTGGGCGCCGATGCCGGCCAGGGCGACCAGGATGTACAGCAGGGTGACCACGACCAGCGAGATGATGATCGCCAACGGCAGGGTGCGGCGCGGGTTCTTGACCTCCTCACCGGCGGTGGACACGGCGTCCAGGCCGATGAACGAGAAGAAGATGCTGGAGGCCGCGACCTGGACGCCGCCGATGCCCAGCGGCATGAACGGGGTCAGGTTGCCGGAGTGGAAGCCGGTCAGGCCGATCCCGACGAAGAGCAGCAGGATGAGGATCTTGATGCCCACCATGGCCGCGTTGACCTTCACCGACTCGCTGACGCCGCGCACCAGCAGGAGGCAGACCATCGCGACCAGGATGAGCGCCGGCAGGTTGAACCAGTGGCCGCCGCCGGGCGCGCCGGACAACTGGGCGGGGATCTGCCAGCCGACGGTCAGGTCGAGGAACTTGTTCAGGTACTCGGCCCAGCTCACCGCGATGGCGGAGGCGGAGACGCCGTACTCCATCAGCAGGCAGATGCCGACGCCGAACGCGACGCCCTCGCCGAGAGTGGCGTAGGCGTACGAGTACGAGGAGCCGGAGACCGGGATCGCGGAGGCCATCTCGGCGTAGCAGAGCGCGGTCAGGCCCGCGGTGACCGCGGCGATCACGAAGGACAGGATGACGGCCGGGCCGGCCGACGGAACGGCCGTGCTGAGCACGAAGAAGATGCCGGTGCCGATGGTGGCGCCGATGCCGATCGAGGACAGCTGCCAGAGGCCGATGGAACGCCGCAGGTGGATGCCGGAGCGTCCGCCCTCCTCGGGCGCACCGGCGGG
This sequence comes from Kitasatospora sp. NPDC087315, assembly GCF_044744345.1. Lineage (NCBI taxonomy): Bacteria > Bacillati > Actinomycetota > Actinomycetes > Kitasatosporales > Streptomycetaceae > Kitasatospora > Kitasatospora sp. NPDC087315. Next base: position 74,688 of record NZ_JBIUYD010000004.1, read on the forward strand.
GAGGGCGTCCCGGCCCTCGCTCTCGGCGATCAGGGTGGCGACGGGCTTGCGTCGCAGAAGACGCGCGCCAAGGGTGTTGCTGGTCAAAACGCGGATCCTTCTAGGCGGGGGAGGGTGTCCTAGGAGCCGGTCACTCGATCTGCCGTGGGGTGACATCAGGGACCAACCGAACAAAGATGGGACAGTACCCCCCGAAAGCACCAGTGTCGCAAACGAACAGTCTCGTCGCGCGCATTGGACGAATCGTCGTGCCAGACTGTACAAACCGGACACTTCGCAGACGGCGGATCTGCCACCGAGCAGCTAAGCGGCAGGTCGGCCGGGGTGCGAAGGCCCTCAGCCGGCCAGGACGGCCTGCATCACCGAGCGGGCGATCGGCGCCGCGAGTCCGCCGCCGGTGACATCGGTGGCGTCACTGTCCGCGATCACCACGGCGACCGCCACCGGCGCCACCTGGTCCGAGCCGGCCGGCCTGGCCCAGGAGATGAACCAGGCGTACGGCGTCCCGCTGTTGTCCACCCCGTGCTGGGCGGTACCGGTCTTGCCGCCGACCACCGCCCCGGCGATCCGGGCGTTGCGCCCGGTGCCGTTCTCCACCACGTCGGTCATCAGCCGCTGCACCTGCGCGGCCACCGCCGGGCTCATCGCCTGCTTGTACCGGGTGGGCCGGCTCAGCCGCACCGTGGTGCCGTCGCTCCTGGTCAGTTTCTCCACAAGCTGTGGACGCATCACCGTGCCGTTGTCGGCGACCCCGGCCGCGACCATCGCCATCACCAGCGGGGTGGCCGCGGTGTCGAACTGGCCGATGGCGGAGAGCGCGACCTGGGACTGGTCCATCTCGGTGTCGAAGTTGGAGCGGGCCGACCGGACCGGGATGTCCAGCCTGGGGTCGTTGAAGCCGAAGTTCTCGGCCATCGCCGTCATCCGGTCCAGGCCGGTCGACACCCCGAGGTGGCCCAGCACGCTGTTGCAGCTGTAGACCATCGCGGCGTCCAGCGACAGCCCGGCCCGGTCGCACGCCGAGGTGTCGTTGACCAGCGGGGTGGTGGTGCCCGGCAGGACGTACGGGTAGGGCGTGTCGGTCGGCGCGTCGATGTCGGTGACCACCCCGTTCGCCAGCGCGGCCGCCGCCGTGACCACCTTGAAGGTCGACCCGGGCGGGTAGGTCTGGCGCAGCGCCCGGTTGAGCATCGGCTGGTCGGTGTCGGCCTGGAGCCGGTTCCAGGCCACCTGGTCGGCGGCGGTGGAGCCGGCGAAGCTCCCCGGGTCGTACGAGGGGGTGCTGGCCAGGGCCAGGATCCGGCCGGTGGCGGGCTCGATCGCGGCGACCGCGCCCTTCTGGCTGCCGAGGCCGCGCATCGCGGCCTCCTGGGCGGCCCGGTTGATGGTCGTGTAGACGTCCCCGCCCGGGTTCTGCCGGCGCGCGACGGCGTCCCAGACCGCCCAGCTCGCCAGCCGGCCGTCGGTGCCGGAGAGCAGGTCGTCCTCGGTCCCCTCGAGCTGGGTGTTGCCGTACGCCTGCGAGGAGTACCCGGTGACGGCCGCGTACAGCGGGCCGTCGGTGTAGGTGCGCTTGTAGTCGTAGCGGCCGCCGGTGGGCGTGGAGCCGGTGACGGTGTCGGAGCCGACCAGGATGTTGCCGCGCGGCTGGGAGTAGCGCTCGATGGTGAGCCGCTGGTTGGCGGCGTTGTGGTCGAGTTCGTCGGCCCGGAACACCTGGATCCGGGTGGCCTGGGCGCAGAGCGCCACGATCAGCAGCAGGCAGAAGGTGCCCGCCCGGCGGCCGGTGACGGAGATCCCCGGCAGGCCCTGGGGCCCGTTCCCGGCGCTCTTCGGACGGGTGCGACCGGACATCAGACCTCCTCCGGGGCCGGGCGGCGGGCGATGTCGCTCATCCGCACCAGCAGGGCGACGATGATCCAGTTGGTGACCACCGAGGAACCGCCCTGGGCGACGAACGGCAGGGTCATCCCGGTCAGCGGGATGAGGTCGAGCACCCCGCCGGCCACCACGAACACCTGGAGGCCGACGATCGCGGCCAGCCCGATCGCCAGCAGCCGCCCGAACGGGTCGCGCAGCGCGATGCCGGTGCGGAAGCCCCGGGAGACCAGCAGCGCGTACAGCAGGAACACCGCGATCAGACCGGTCAGCCCCAGTTCCTCGCCGATGGTGGCGAGGATGAAGTCGGACTTGGCGGCGAAGCCGATCAGGACGGAGTGCCCGTTGCCGAGGCCGGTGCCCAGTTCGCCGCCCCAGGCGAACGCGAACAGCGACTGGGCGATCTGGTTGGCGCCCCGCCCCGCGGTGATCGAGCCGAGCGGGTCCAGCCAGTCGGCGACCCGGCTGTGCACGTGTGGCGAGAGCCAGCCGACCCCGACCGCCGCCACCGCGGCCAGGAACAGCCCGATGGCGATCCACCCGCTGCGCGCGGTGGCCACGTACAGCATCACCACGAAGAGGCCGAAGAAGAGCAGCGAGGTGCCGAGGTCGGTCTCCAGCACGAGGATGCCGACGAAGGCCGCCCAGATCAGCAGGACCGGTCCGAGCACCCGTCCGGGCGGCAGCCGGAACCTCCACACCCGGCGGCCGGTGAGCGCCAGCGCGTCCCGGTGCACCGCCAGGTAGGCGGCGAAGAAGACCGCCAGCAGGATCTTGGCGAACTCCCCCGGCTGGAAGGAGAGCGGTCCGACGGTGATCCAGATCCGCGAGCCGTACACCGGTGGGAAGAAGATCGGCAGTACCAGCAGCACCAGGGCCACCAGCGCCCCGATGTACGCGTAGCGCTGCAGCCGTCTGTGGTCGCGCAGCAGCAGCACCACCGCGATGAACAGCGCCACCCCGAGCGTCGACCAGAGCAGTTGGGTGGGCGCCGCGCCGGCGCCGGGGGTGGCCCGGTCGAGGCGGTAGATGACGACCAGTCCGATCCCGTTGAGCAGGACGGCGATCGGCAGCAGCAGCGGATCCGCGTACGGCGCCCGTCGGCGGACCACGACGTGCGCCAGCAGGGCGAGCACGCCGAGCGCGGCGCCGTACTCGCCCGCGTCGGCGGGCACCGTGCCGTCGATGTTGACCCCGACCTCGGCGTAGCCGAAGACGGCGATCAGTACGGCGGCCAGGACCAGCGCGAGTTCGGTGGTGCGCCGGGTCCGCGCCGTCCGGCGCGGCCGGCCGGCGGTTCTCGTCGCGGCGGAGGGTGTCACCACGGACCGTCCTGCGTAGGGGTGTCCTGCGGGGGTGTTTCTGCCGGGATGGCGATCGGGGCGGACGGGCGGCGGGCCCGTCCGCCCCGACGTGAGCGGCTGGTCAGGTCAGGCCGGTACGGCTCAGGCGGACGCCGGCGCGGGCGGGGCGGGCGGCGCGGCGGGTGCGGGCGGCGCGGCCGGGGCGGCGGGGGCGGCGGCCGCCCGGGACGCCTCGACGGTCGCCTTCAGCTCGGCCTCCGCGGCGGCCGAGAGCGAGGTCTGGATGATCTGGCCGCCGTACCGGGCCAGCGCCGGAACGACCTTGTCCGCGGTGGCCTTGCGGACCAGCAGGAACACCGCGGCGGTGCCCGGCTGGAGGTGCCGTCCGACCTCGCGCATGAAGTCGTCGTCGACCCCGATGTCGGTGGAGGCGCCGACCGCCGCTCCGGCGGCGCCGCCGACCGCCGCGCCGAGGAACGGCATGAAGAACAGCAGGCCGATGACGCCGCCCCAGAGCGCGCCCGAGGCCGCGCCCGCTCCGGTGGTACTGACCTGCTGGTGCAGCTTGATCCTGCCGTCGTCGCGGCGCTCCACCACGACCGCGTCCTCCAGGTCGATCAGCTTCTGCGTCTGCAGCCCGACCGCTTCGTCGCGCACCGCCCGGGCGGTGGCCAGATCCGGGTAGGCGATCGCGAAGAGGTTGCTCACGTGCTGATCCTTCCAATCAGTCGGACATGCCGGCCGGGTCCGGACGCCGGTGCGGCGGCGCCCATGCCCTGTTCTGCACCCTAACGAGTGCTATCCCCATGTATCGGCTCTTCCGTCCGGTGTGTCCTGTTATTGGCGGCGCCCCGCCATGCTCACTCCGGGCGGCGCCCCGCCAGGGCCAGCAGCCCGGCGGCCAGCAGCAGTTCGGCCCACGGGTAGCCGAGCCGCCCGGTCCGGACCGCGGCGACCAGCCCGCGCACCGCCGAGTTCGCGGGCGAGGCGGCCACCACAGAAGGTCGGCCAGCCCCGGCAGGACCGGCGTGAAGCTCCGCGCCGGGCGCTCGATCTCCCATCGGCGAGCGGGAGTTCACGCCGGATCCGCACCGCACGCACACCTCCCCTCGTTGGCCATGGCGAACTGATGATCCCTAGGATCGGCGGGTGACTACCGGACGACGACCGAAGGCCAGGCTCGGCAGCCTGCTGGCCGCCCTGGCGATAACAGGCGGCGCGCTGCTCAGCGGCCTGCCCGCCCATGCCGACGAACCATCAGCCGGCTCCGCCGGCAAGGAAGCCCCCCGGGTCGACCTAGTGCTGGACGTCAGCGGCTCCATGCGGACCGCCGACATCCAGGGCAAGAGCCGCATCGCGGTGGCCCAGCAGTCCCTGAACGAGGTGATCGACGCGCTGCCCGCGGAGACCGAGTTCGGCATCCGCACCCTCGGCGCCAACTACCCCGGCGACGACAAGAACCAGGGCTGCCAGGACAGCAAGCAGCTCTTCCCGGTCGGCAAGACCAACAAGGTCGAGGCCAAGACCGCCGTCGCCACCCTGCGCCCGACCGGCTGGACCCCGATCGGCCTGGCCCTGCGCGGCGCCGCCCAGGACCTCGGCAAGGGCGAGACCACCCGCCGGGTGGTGCTGATCACCGACGGCGAGGACACCTGCACCCCGCCCGACCCCTGCGACGTCGCCCGCGAACTCGCCGCCCAGGGCATCCACCTGGTGGTGGACACCCTCGGTCTGGCCCACGACGACAAGACCCGCCAGCAGCTGCTCTGCATCGCCAACGCCACCGGCGGCACCTACACCGACGTCCGCACCCAGGAGCAGCTCACCGACAAGGTGAAGCAACTGGTCGACCGCTCCAACGACACCTACACCGTGACGCCCACCAAGACGGCGGGCACCGACAAGTGCGAGAACGCCCCGGTGCTCTCCCCCGGCGTCTACAGCGACCGGGAGAAGTTCTCCGAGCACCGCGTCTACCGCGTCCCGGTGAAGGCCGGCCAGGAGCTGCGCGCCTCGGTCAGCGTCTCGCTCGACCGCGCGGTCGCCCGTGACTACGGCGTCCTCCTCCAGGCCACCAGCACGGCCGGGCAGGAACTGGTCCGCGGCACCGACGCCGGCAGCGGCCGGACGGACGTCATCTCCACCGGCCTGCGCTGGTCCACCAACGACTCCAAGGGCTACGTCACCGCGTCGCCGTCCAGCTCCGCGAGCGCCAAGCCGGAGACCACCGTCTGCCTGGTCGTCAGCAACTCGCTCGCGGCCCAGCCCGGCGTCCAGGCCGACCCCGGCATGCCGCTGGAGCTGACGGTCGACCTGGCCAGCGCCTCGTCCGCCCCGGACGGCCCGGCGATGGGTCTCGGCCGCGGCTGGATCCTGCTGCTGGTGCTCACCCTCGCCGGTCTGCTGGCCGGCCTGGTGTTCGGCTGGATCGCACGCTGGCGGATCGCTGTCTGGCGGGAGAACTGACCATGCCCATCTCGACACTTCGCGGCGCCTTCCGCGGCGCGCTCGCCGCGCTCGCCCTGTTCCCGGCCCTCGCGGTCGCGGCCCCGGCCGCCTCCGCCGCCTCGCCGTCCCCCTCGGCGAGCGAGAGCGGGACGCCGGCCCCGGCCACCAAGGCGGGGACGTCCTTCCTGACCGCCATCAACCTCGCCCCCGGCCAGGACGCCAACGTGGCCGCCTCCACCGGCGACTACCTGTACTGGGCGTTCGGCGCCTCCGAGGGCCAGACCGCGACGGTCGGCCTGACCGTCAACCTGGCCCCCACGCCCGACCGGCACGGGCCGCAGACCTGGAGCGTCGAGGTGTTCGACGGGCTGCGCCGCCGCCAGTCCTGCACCGCCGGCACCCAGAACGCCACCGGTGAGACGACCACCACCTCGCTCGCCCTGAGCTGCACCCTGCGCGAGGTCCGCTCCTGGGCCGAGCCGTGGTCCGGCGACCCGCTGCCGGGCACCTACTACGTCCGGCTCTCGCTCTCCGACGCCCCGCAGCCGGACCTCGGCCTCGCCGCCTCGGTCCAGCTGCACGTCAGCGCCAAGGGCGACGCGGACAACGCCCAGCCCGAGGGCGGCGAGCTGAAGGCCCCGCTGGTGCCCCCGGTCGGTGGCGGCGCCGCCACCGCCAAGGCCGCCGCACCGGAGGAGCCCGAGGAGCACTGGTACACCGGCTGGTTCTCCGGCTGGAACAGCCGCTGGTTCTGGACCGTCGGCGGCGGCATCCTGGCCGCCCTGGCGGGCGTCGCGGGCTACACCCTCACCCGCCACCCGCGCGGGTACCGCCCCGCCCGCTACGGGGCCGTCCCGCCCCAGTCCGGCGCCCCGCGGCCGGACCCGTACGCCGGCTCCGGCCGCCCCTGACAGCCCCGCCCCGAGGGCCGGCCGGACCACCTCCGGCCGGCCCTCGGCCGTCCCGCCCCAGCTGACCCCGGGTCACCCACCGCCGCACCCCAGACAACGCAGAAGTCCCGCCCGATCTGATGATCGGACGGGACTTCTTGTTGGGTGGAGCTGAGGGGATTCGAACCCCTGACCCCCTCGATGCGAACGAGGTGCGCTACCGGACTGCGCCACAGCCCCAACGAGAAGAAACTCTAGCACCTTTCGGAGGGGGTCCGTGACCACCCCCCTGGACGCGCTCCTGGTCGGGGGCGGGGCGGCTCACTCGTTGGCGGCGCGGGGGCGGGTCTCGGGGGCGGGGGCCTCGGCGTACTGGTCGAACAGCGGGGTGTTGTTGCGGGACTCCGCCGGGCGGCCGGCGGTCCAGGTTCCGGGGGCCGACAGGTCGAGGCCACGGCTGACCCGGGGAGCCACCGGGGCGGTGACATAGGTCGGCAGCGGGACGGGCACCGGCTCCCACGAGTCCGGACCGGCCGCACCGCGTTCGCGCATGCCGTCCACCCACTCCTCGTGCTCGGTCGCCTCCGCCAGGGCCGAGGCCGAGCCGGACGGACGCGCCTCCGCCGGGACCTGGTCGGCCTCGGTGGCGAGCCGCAGGTGCGAACGGCCGCGCCCGGCCCGGCCCTCGGGGGCGGGTACAGGCGCCGGGGCGGGCGCCTCGGCGCCCTCGGCCTGCCGGGCCTCGGCGCGCTGCCGCTCGCGCTTGCGCAGCCGCTCGGCGGCCTGGGCGGCCCGGGCCCGGTCGAGCTTCACCTCGTACCGCTGGCGCTCCAGCTTGCGCAGGTGGCCGATGTAGAGGGTGAGGAGGATCGCCGGCACGGCCGGGACCCAGAGGAAGGCGAGACCGGCCACCGCCGCGACGACCGCGCCGAGGGCGAAGGCCATGAAGAGGACGGTGACCATCCGGCGCCGGCGGGCCAGCAGCCGCGCCCGGCGCTCGGCGGCCTGGGCGGGCGGGCGCTCGGACGCCGGCTCCGCCGCGGGTTTCTCCTCGGCCCTCTCCTCGGTCCTTCCGTCGGCCCCGCTTCCGGGATCGCTGGAGGCGGCCTCGTCCCGTACGGGAGGACCGTCGTCATTGCTCTGCTCGTCGTCACGCGGTTCGTCGCCCAGGGTCCGGGACGCCCGCCGCTCCAGCGCCGAACGCCCGGCCAGCAGGCGGATGGCGGTACTGAAACGCTCCGTGGGGCGCGCCTCGTTGAGCTCGTCCTGCCTGCGGAGCCACATTGGCACCAGATAGGCGGCCCAGGCCCCTACGATGACGGCGTAGATAAGGCCGCTACTGCTCACGTTTCACACCGTACGGGCGCCGGGGAAGGCCCGGCAGCAATTTGACACGGCGTGTCGTGCGATCAAGCTGATTCTCCGACTATTTTGCCGCTATTTGTGCCTGTCCGTCGCTGCGGCGATGCCATATTGATATTTTTTTCGAACATATATTCAATTACCTGACTCGCGGCCCGAACTGATCGCCCGCCACCGCTCCAGCATCCCCTCGGGGACCTCCTCGGCGGTGAGCGCGTACACCAGGTGGTCCCGCCAGTCACCGTCGATGTGCAGATAGCGGGGCCGCATTCCCTCCGAACGGAACCCGAGCTTTTCCACCACCCGGCGGCTCGGGCCGTTCTCCGGCCGGATGCAGACCTCGATCCGGTGCAGCCCCAGGGTGCCGAGGCAGTGGTCCACCGAGAGCGCCACGGCGGTCGGCATGATGCCCCGGCCGGCCACCGCCTCGTCGATCCAGTAGCCGACGTTGGCCGAGCACATCGAGCCCCAGGTGATCCCGCCGACGGTCAGCTGGCCGACCAGCTGCCCCTTGTAGAGGACCACGAAGGGCAGCATCCGGCCCGCCGAGGCCTCGCCGCGCAGGAAGCGGACCATCTGCCGGTACGTCGGGCGCGGACCGGCGCTCCGGCCGGCCGCGCCGGGCGGCACGGTGGCCTCCCAGCGCCGCAGCCAGTCCCGGTTGCGGAGGCTGACCTCCTGCCAGTCGCGCTGGTCGCGGGCCCGGATCGGGCGCAGCGTGACCTCCCCCTCGTGGAGCTCCACCGGCCAGCCGGCGTTCAGTGCGCCCTCCCGGCGGCAGGTGTGTCGGGCCGGGGGTGGTCCCCGCCGCCGAGCTGGTCGACGGCGTGCGCGAGCAGCGGCTCCAGGACCGCCAGGCCGTCCTTCACACCGCCGGTGGAACCCGGCAGGTTGACGATCAGGGTGCGTCCGGAGAGGCCGGCCAGCCCGCGGGAGAGCGCCGAGGCCGGGACCTTCTCCCGCCCGTACGCCCGGATGGCCTCGGCGATGCCGGGGACCGGCCGGTCGACGACCCGGGCGGTCATCTCGGGGGTGAGGTCGGTGGGCGAGATGCCGGTGCCGCCGGTGGTCAGCACCACGTCGTAGCCGGCCGCGACGGCCTCGCGCAGCACCGCCTCGACCGGTTCGCCGTCCGGGACGACCCGGGGGCCGTCGGCGGTGAAGCCCATCGCGCGCAGGCCGGCCACCAGCAGCGGGCCGCCCCTGTCCTCGTAGACGCCGGCCGAGGCGCGGTTGGAGACGGTGACGGCGAGGGCCCTCATTCCGCGGTCTCCGGGGCGAACCAGTCGCCGCTCTTGCCGCCGGTCTTGCCGAGCACCCGGATGTTCTCGATGGCGGCGGCCTTGTCCACGGCCTTGACCATGTCGATCACGGTCAGGCCGGCCACCGCGACGGCGGTCAGCGCCTCCATCTCGACGCCGGTGCGGTCGGCGGTCCGCACGGTGGCGGTGATCTCGACCGCCTCGTCGGTGACCGTGAGGTCCACCTGGACGCCGGAGACCGCGATCGGGTGGCAGAGCGGGATCAGTTCCGGGGTCTTCTTGGCGCCCATGATCCCGGCGATCCGGGCCACCGCGAGCGCGTCGCCCTTGGGGACGCCCTCGCCGCGCAGCAGCTCGACCACCCGGGGGGCGACCCGGACCCGGCCGGCGGCGACGGCGGTGCGCACGGTGGCCGTCTTCTCGGAGACGTCGACCATCCGGGCCGCGCCCTGGTCGTCGACGTGGGTGAGGCGGTCGCCGGGGGGTGAGGTGGTCACGGGTGGCTCCAGGGGGACGCGCAGGTCGAATACCGCGCTACGGTACCCCTCCCCCAGGCCGGTGCGTGGGACGGGCCATGCCGGTGCGCGGGACGGCCCGGGGCAGGTGGGAGGCTCAGCCGCCCAGCAGCACGACGTCGACCTCGCTGCCGGCCGGCAGCTCGACGGCGTCCTCCTCCACGGTGATCAGGCAGTCCGCCCTGGCCAGCGCGCCGACCAGGTGCGATCCCGCCCCGCCGACCGGCTCGACCATGCCGTCGGCGGCCGAGTAGCGGCCGCGCAGGAACTGCCGCCGCCCGGCGGGTGAGCGCAGTGCCACCGGGCAGACGGCCCGGACCACCGGGCGGTGCACGTCGGCGGCGCCGAGCATGGTGCGGATCACCGGGCGGACGAACAGCTCGAAGGAGATGTACGCGCTGACCGGGTTGCCGGGCAGGGCGAGCAGCGGCACGCCGGCCCCGGCGCCGATCCGGCCGAAGCCCTGCGGCTTGCCGGGCTGCATCCGCAGCCGACGGAAGTCGACCCCGCCGTAGGACTCGAAGACCTCCTTGACCACGTCGTACGCGCCGACGCTGACGCCGCCGCTGGTGACGATGAGGTCGGCCCGGCCGAGCTGGTCCTCCAGGACGGCGCGCAGCAGGGCCGCGTCGTCCGGCACGCCGCCGACCCGGTAGGCGATGGCTCCGGCGTCCCGGGCGGCGGCGGTGAGGGTGAAGCTGTTGGAGTCGGGGATCTGGCCGGGTCCGACCGGCTCGCCGGGCTGGACCAGCTCGCTGCCGGTGGAGAGCACCACGACCCGGGGCCGGGGGCGGACCTTCACGGTGGCCCGGCCGATCGCGGCGAGCAGGCCGAGCTGGGCGGGACCGAGCCGGGTGCCCGCGTCCAGGACGCGCGCACCGGTGGCGACGTCGCTGCCGCGGCGGCGGATGTGGGCGCCCTCGGCGACCGGGCGCAGCACCCGGACCTCCTCGTCGGCGACGGGCGCGGTCATCGCGTCGGCGGCGCGGCCGGTGCCGGTGCCGCCGTCGGTCCACTCGACCGGGGCGACGGCCTCGGCGCCGGGCGGCACCGGGGCGCCGGTCATGATCCGGGCGGCCTGTCCGGGGCCGACCCTGGGCAGGGCGCCGGCGCCGGCGGCGATGTCGCCGACCACGGTGAGCGCCGAGGGGTACTCGGCGGTGGCGCCCGCGGTGTCGGCGGTGCGGACGGCGTAGCCGTCCATCGAGCTGTTGTCGAAGGGCGGCAGGTCGCCGTCGGCGATCACGTCCTCGTCGAGCCGGCAGCCCTGGGCGTCGAGCAGCTGGAGCTCGATCGCGGGCAGCGGGGCGACGGCCGCCAGGACGTCGGCGAGGTGCTCGTCGACCGTCCAGAGCCGGTCCGGGCGGGCGTCCGGTGCCGGGTCCGCGGATTCGTCGCAGCAGGCTGCGGCGGGGCTGGTGCTCTCCGTGGACCCGGTCATCGGCTCACTCACTCTCTGTCGGTGTGTCAGTCCTGCATCTCGGAGGCGACGAACTCACGGAGCCAGGAGCGGAACTCCGGGCCCAGGTCGTCACGCTCGGACGCCAGCCGGACGATGGCGCGCAGGTAGTCCGCGCGGTCGCCGGTGTCGTAGCGACGGCCCTTGAAGAGCACGCCGTGGACCTGGCCGCCGGTCTCCGGGTCACGGGTGGTCAGCTCGCGCAGGGCGTCGGTGAGCTGGATCTCGCCGCCGCGGCCGGGCTCGGTCTCCCGCAGCACGTCGAAGACCGAGGGGTCGAGGACGTAGCGGCCGATGACCGCGTAGTTCGACGGGGCGTCGGCGGTGTCGGGCTTCTCGACCAGGTCGGTCACCTGGAAGACGTCCTCGCCGAAGCCGTTCGCCTTGACGGCCGCGCAGCCGTACAGGTGGATCTGGGCGGGGTCGACCTCCATCAGGGCGACGACCGAGCCGCCGAGCTCCTGCTGGACCTCGATCATGCGGGCGAGCAGCGGGTCGCGCGGGTCGATGAGGTCGTCACCGAGCAGGACGGCGAAGGGCTGGCCGGCGACGTGCTGCTCGGCGACCGAGACGGCGTGGCCGAGGCCCTTGGGGTCGCCCTGGCGGACGTAGTGCATGTTCGCCAGGTCGACGGACTCGCGCACGCGGCGCAGCCGGTCCTGGTCGCCCTTGCGGGCGAGCAGCTCCTCCAGCTCGTAGGCGCGGTCGAAGTGGTCCTCGAGGGCGCGCTTGTTCCGGCCGGTGACCATCAGTATGTCGGACAGCCCGGCGGAGGCCGCCTCCTCGACGACGTACTGGATCGCCGGCTTGTCGACGACGGGCAGCATCTCCTTCGGCGTGGCCTTGGTGGCCGGGAGGAAGCGGGTGCCCAGTCCGGCCGCGGGTACCACGGCCTTGGTTACCGGAATTCGGGTGTTGGTCGTCGTCATGCGTTTACCTTACTAAGGCACGTTTTCGCCTGGCCGAGCGCGGTCGAACGGCTATGGCAGCACGTCGCGGGGCCCGGCCACAGTGGCATGCGTATGGGAAGTGACGGGGGAGGCGAGGGGGTCCCCTCCGACACAGGGCGACAGACTACCGGGCTTTCCCGAACGATCAGGTTCGGTCACGGAGCCGTTGTCCGACCGTGGGGAGACCACTGCGCGCCAGCAGTCGCCGCCCGCCGCGCGGGCCTCGGCGAGGGCCCCGTCGGCGGCTCTGAGCAGGACGGCGGTGTGGGTGCCGTGCTCGGGCAGGACGGCCACCCCGACGGCGGCGGTGAGCCCGTTGCCGTGCGGGGGGCGGCCCTCGCGCGGGCCGGAGGACCAGTCCAGCAGCAGGTGGCGGCGGACCGACCAGACCAGGCGTTCGGCGACCTGTGCGGCGCCCTCGGCCCCGGTGTCCGGCAGGACGATCAGGAACTCCTCCCCGCTGTACCGGCCGAGGGTGTCCGAGCGGCGGATCTCCATGCCGAGGCGCTGGGCGAGGTCCCGCAGTATCGCGTTGGCCCGGCCCCGGCCGTGCTCGGCGATGACCGCGTCGAAGCCCGCGATCTCCAGCAGCAGGACGGCCAGCGGGCGCGGCCCGCCCTGCTGGTCGGTCTGCTCGCCGCGGCGGGCCCGGCCGATCTCCCGGTCCAGGGTGAGCTGGAGGTGCCGGTAGTTCCACACCCCGGTGAGCGGGTCGCAGGAGGCGGTGCGTTCCAGCTCGGCGCAGCGGGCCTCCAGTTCGCCGACCCGTTCGCGCAGCCCGGCCTCGCGGACGGCGGCGGCGCCGTCCCCCCGGCGCAGCCGCAGCCCGAGCACGGTGGTGCCGGCCAGCGCGGGGACGCTGAGCGCGGCCAGGGCCTGGACCAGCAGCGGGGTGGACATCGGGGCGCCTTCCGCGTGTCAGGCTCTGAGCGTCACGGACCCAGAGCTGTGGAGGATCGCATGCACAACGAGAAGAGCGCGCTGAGGACACGGCTGCTGTCCGAGCGGCGTGCCCTGTCACCGCGGGCCCGGGAGGCGGCCGCGGACGCCCTGGCCGGGCACGCCGGGGAGCTGGCCGGGCCGGGTGCCACGGTGGCCGCGTACGTGTCGGTCGGGGCCGAGCCGGGCACCCGGCCGCTGCTGGACGCGCTGCGGGCGCGCGGGGTGCGGGTGCTGCTGCCGGTGCTGCTGGCCGACAACGACCTGGACTGGGCGGAGTACGAGGGGGCGGAGGCGCTCGCGCCGGCCGGGCGCGGGCTGGTGGAGCCGGTCGGCGCCCGGCTCGGCCCGGAGGCCGTCACCGGGGCGTCGCTGGTGCTGCTGCCCGGCCTGGCGGTGGACCGCCGGGGGCTGCGGCTGGGCCGGGGCGGCGGCTCGTACGACCGGGTGCTGGCCCGGCTGGGCCGTGCGGGGGCCCGGCCGCTGCTGGCCGTGCTGCTGTACGAGCACGAGCTGCTGGAGCGGGTGCCGGCCGAACCGCACGATCTGCCGGTGGACGTCGCGCTCACTCCGGCCGGGCCGCACCGGCTGGCGCGGTAGCGGGCGGGTGCCGGGCGAACGGGCGGCCGGGTGCCCGGCGGGCCGGAAACGACGGCGGCCCCGCCCGGGGTGGGCGGGGCCGCCGTGGCGGGGCGGGGTCAGCCGGTGGTGAGCACCAGCTTGTTCTTGGTCGCCTTCTCGACCGCGTCCGGCGAGTAGGCCCAGGTCAGCAGCTTGCCCTTGAGCCAGAGGTCGGTCTGGTCGTTGTAGTTGGGGTGGAAGGCGTGCCCGGAGGCGCCGCCGACGTTGACCCACCGCGAGGCGTCGAGGTCGCTCAGGTCGACGACCATCCGCATCGAGGGGATCCAGTCCACCTCGTACCCGGCGGCCGCGTTCCAGCCGGCCGCGTCGACCGCCGCCGAGCCGCCGGAGAGGCGGTACGGGCCGCGGTTGAGCAGCCGGTGGACCGCCCCGGAGGCGAGCGAGGAGTCGTCGGTGCCCAGGGTCTGCTCGCGCAGCGTCAGCTTGTGCAGGCGGCCCCAGCTCCAGGTGGAGACGTCCTTGCTGAGCAGCGCGGTGAGGTCCTGGCGGGCGTTCTTCATCGCCTCGGCGAGCAGGTGGTCAAGGCCCTTCTGCTCGTGGTGCTGCGAGTCGATGTACGTCCACCAGCTGCTGTCGGGCTTCTCCAGCTGCTGGCGCACCACCTCGGTCCAGCGGTCGCCGCCGTCCGGCTGGGCCTTGCCCGGGTCGCGGGTGCCGCACTCGGTGACGATGGGGGCGCTGGTGCCGGTGTCGGGCTTGGTCGGATCCGCCTGCTGACGCACCAGCAGACAGTTGCCCTTGGCCCGCAGGTCGGCCGGGAACTTCTGGCCGAAGGAGAGGCTGAGCAGCTGGCGCCAGACGCCGTTGTAGTAGGCGGCGGCCGCCGAGTCGGCGTCCTGGTGGTAGTTCCAGTCCTTCAGCAGGTCCTGCGCCTCACGCACGTACGGGTCGTCGATCGGCACCTTGAGCAGCAGCGGGACCAGCGTCTTGGCCAGGATGCTGGTGTTGTCGAGCTGCATCTCCTGCATGTCGTCCGGGGAGATCTTGCCGTTGTTCTTGAGCTTGGACTCGATCTGGTCGGTGATCTCCTTGGCCCGGGTGCCGTACTCCCAGTCCTTGGTCAGCAGGTACTTGTACGACGGATCGACCACGGCCTGGTTGGCGGTGACGATGTAGCCGGACGACGGGTTGATGCTGTACGGCAGGGCGCTGAAGGGGACCGAGCCCTTCCACTGGTAGGCCGAGTCCCAGCCGGGCGCCGGGTTGCTGCCGTCGCCCTTGCCGCGGATCGGGATGTTGCCCGGGGCCTGGTAGCCGATGTCCTTGGAGTCGGCGAAGATCAGGTTCTGGGCGGGGACGGCGAAGTCCTTGGCCGCGGCCCGGAACTCCTCCCAGTTCTTGGCGCGGTCCAGCTCGAAGACGGCGTCCATGGTCTTGCCGGGGCTGAGCGCCGTCCACTGCAGGGCGACGCCGTAGCCGCTGGTGGAGCGGTCCGGGGCGGCGCTGCCGTTCGGGGCGTACTTGCCGACGTTCTGCTGCTCGGTGCTCTGGTCGGAGATCAGCGGGGCACCGGTCTGGGTGGTGCGGACGGTGATGGTGCGGTCCTCGCCGCCGGCCACCTTGATGGTCTCCTTGCGCAGCTCGAACTTCACGTCCTTGCCGTCGACCTGGTAGGTGTCCGGGCCGGTGACCTTCTCCAGGAAGAGGTCGGTGACGTCGGCGCCGAGGTTGGTGAAGCCCCAGGCGATGTCCTTGTTGTGGCCGATCACCACGCCCGGCATGCCGGCGAAGGTGAAGCCCGAGACGTCGTACTGGCAGGTCGGCGAGACGGTGCGGCAGTGCAGGCCCATCTGGTACCAGACCGAGGGCAGGCCGGGGCCGAGGTGCGGGTCGTTGGCCAGCAGCGGCTTTCCGGTGGTGGTGTGGGTACCGGCGACCACCCAGGAGTTGGAGCCGATGCCCTGGCCCTGACGGCCGAGCATCTGCGGCATCGCGTCTATCCGGTCGGTGACGTCCTTGAGCATCGCCTTGGTGGCGGCCGCGCCCTGGGCGGTGGTCCCGGCACCGGCCTGGCTGGAGCCGTCGGCCGGGCGGTAGCTGTCGCCGACGACGGTGCCGGTCTTCACGATCGTGCCGTTGCGGGCGTACGGGTACTCCGGGTACAGCTCGGCGATCTTCTCCGGACTGAAGTCCTGGGCGAGCAGCGAGCGGTCGATCTCCTCCTGGAGGTTCCCGGAGAGGTTCCAGGCCATCGCCTTGAGCCAGGCGACCGAGTCGACGGGCGTCCACTGCTCGGGCTTGTAGCCGCTGTTGACGACGCCGAGCAGGGTGTACTCCAGCGAGGCGCTCTGGCCGCCGGGATGTTCGGCGAGCCAGGCGTTGACGCCGTCCGCGTACGCCTGGAGGTTCTTCTTGGTGTCCGCCGAGAGCTGGGTGTCGTACTCCTTCTGCGCCACCTGGCGCCAGCCCATGGTGCGGATGAAGGAGTCGGTCTCGACCTGGCCGTCGCCGAACATCTCGGAGAGCCGGCCGGCGGTGATGTGCCGTCGGACGTCCATCTCCCAGAACCGGTCCTGGGCCTGCACATAGCCCTGGGCGCGGAAGAGGTCCGCGGAGGTGTCGGCGTAGAGCTGCGGGATGCCGTTGGCGTCCCGCTTGACGTCGACCGGCGCGCTCAGGCCCGCCACCTTGACGCTGCCGTCGACCTCCGGGAAGGACGCGCGGACCGCGGCCACCCCCCGGTAGCCGCCGTAGCCGGCGCCGGCCACCAGCAGCATTACCAGCACGATCACGATCAGACGGGCGCGCCGGAACTTCTTCGAGCGGGGCATCTGGGTCCTTGCGGTCCTCGACTGGGGGGCGGGCGGGCGTGTCCAGGGCACTCGGCCATGGCAGGGCACCACATTAGGCCGAGTCGGCTGGCGGGCGTGCACGGGGGACGCTCACCGTGGGATCGGAGGAGGTCAACTGGGAAGCCCCGGACGCCCGATGAAGGCCTGTGTGAGAAGCGAAACTAAAGATATGGCAAAATGTTAGACTGAGTAACGATCCGCAAGGGGAGCATTGACCCTTGCCGGTCGGCTCCCCCTTCGGCCTCACCGCCGTCAGACACCCCGCCCGCCCCCAGCCCGCTCGAGGTGCCCCTGCGTGAATGTCGACCACCTGAACCAGCTGCTCCTCGAGTTCTCCGTGATCCTGCTGGTCGCGGTGGTTGCCGTGCGCATCTCGACCCGATCAGGGCTACCAAGCCTGCTGATCTATCTCGGGATCGGCGTCGCCCTCGGCCAGAACGGCCTCGGCGTCTCCTTCAACAACGCCGCGCTGACCCAGGTGCTCGGCTACGCCGCCCTGGTGGTGATCCTGGCCGAGGGCGGTCTCAAGACGAGCTGGCGCGAGGTCAAACCGGTGATGCCGGCGGCCACCGTGCTCGCCACCGTCGGCGTCGGGGTGAGCGTCTTCGTCACCGCCGCGGGCGCGCACTGGCTGGTCGGCCTGGACTGGCGCACCTCCATGCTGCTCGGCGCGATCGTCTCCTCCACCGACGCCGCCGCCGTCTTCTCGGTCCTGCGGATGGTGCCGCTGCCCCACCGGCTGACCGGCCTGCTGGAGGCCGAGTCGGGCTTCAACGACGCGCCCGTGGTCATCCTGGTCGTCGCCTTCGCCACCACCGGCGAGCTGGACTCCTGGTACGTCCTGATCGGCACGATCGCCGCCGAGCTGGCGATCGGCGCGGCGGTCGGCCTCGCGATCGGCAAGCTCGGCGCGTACGGCATCAAGCACGTCGCCCTGCCCTCCTCCGGCCTCTACCCCATCGCCGTCATGGCACTGACCGTGCTCGCCTACGCCGGCGGTGCCCTGCTGCACGGCTCCGGCTTCCTCGCCGTCTACATAAGCGCCGTGATCCTCGGCAACGCCAAACTGCCGCACGGCCCGGCCGTCCGCGGCTTCGCCGACGGCCTGGCGTGGATCGGCCAGATCGGCATGTTCGTGCTGCTCGGCCTGCTCTGCACCCCCGGGACGATGGGCTCCGCCGTGGTGCCCGCGCTGGTGATAGGCACCGTGCTGGTCTTCCTGGCCCGGCCGCTGTCGGTGATGCTCACGCTGACCCCGTTCCGGCTGCCCGGCCGCGAGCAGGCGCTGCTGAGCTGGGCCGGACTGCGCGGGGCGGTGCCCATCGTGCTGGCCACCATCCCGATGGTGGCGGGCACGCCCAGGGCCCAGGACGTGTTCAACATCGTCTTCATCCTGGTCGTGGTCTTCACCCTGCTCCAGGGCCCGACCCTGCCCTGGGTCGCCAAGCGGCTGCGGATCTCCGAGGGCTCGATGGGCCAGGACCTGGGCATCGAGTCCGCGCCGCTGGAGAAGCTGCACGGCCACCTGCTGTCGGTGGCGCTCTCCCCCGCCTCCCGGATGTCCGGCGTGGAGATCGGCGAGCTGCGGCTGCCGGCCGGCGCGGCGGTGACCCTGGTGGTGCGCGAGGGGAACAGCTTCGTGCCCGACAAGGCGACCGTGCTGCGCGGCGGCGACGAGCTGCTGGTGGTCACCACGGACGAGGTCGGCGAGGCGGCGGAGCGGCGGCTGCGGGCCGTGGACAAGGGCGGCAAGCTCGCGGGGTGGCTGAACGGGCGGGGTGACTGAACGGGCGGGTGGCCGGCCGGGCGGTCCCGGGCGGTGGGCGCGGGGGCTTCTCCCCGCGTTCACCGCTGTTCACCGGCCCGGCACCTTCATCCGGCGGGACAGTTTTGGATCTGCCCTGTAAAGTGGGGGTCAGCGCGCTATCTACGCGCGTATACGTATGATGGTTGATACACACCCAGCATCTGCCTGATGCAGAGTTGGCGCGACCGCTCGGCGGCCGCGGCCCGGCCCTCGGCGCACCGCGCCGGCCCGGCCCGGTAACTACCCCGGTCGACGCGCGAGAGGACGACTCTCGGCGCCGTCGGGGCCGTCCCATGTCCCTTCCGCGCTACCAGGCAGCAGGAAGGACCGACCGTGACGGCCCGCCGAACGGTCGACAACACCGCGGACACCCGCGCCGCCCTGGACACCGCGGACGCCCGTACCGCCCCGGACACCGGTGCCGGCGCGCCCGCCCGGATCGGGTACGGCGCGCTGCTGCGCACGCCCGGCGTCTGGACGTTCCTGGCGCCCGCGTTCGCCGCGCGGCTCCCCTACGCGATGCTCAGCCTGGGCATCGTGCTGCTGGTCCTCGACACCCACGGCTCGTACGGCACGGCCGGCAGCGTCGCGGCGGTCTCGGCCGTCGCCCAGGCCCTCATCGGCCCGCAGACCGGCCGGCTGGCCGACCGCTACGGCCAGGCGGCCGTACTGGTCCCGACCGTGCTGGTGCACGCGCTCTCGGTCGGCGCGCTGATCGCGCTGGCGCTCGGCCACGCCCCGGTCTGGAGCCTGTTCCTCGCCGCCGCCCCGGCCGGCGCCAGCGTGCCGCAGGTCGGCGCGATGGTCCGGGCCCGCTGGGTCGCCAAGCTCTCCGCGGACGGCGCGCCCGCTGCCAAGCTGAACACCGCCTTCGCCTTCGAGTCGGTGACGGACGAGTTCACCTTCGTGATCGGTCCGGTGCTGGCCGGCGCCATCGCCACCTCGGTCAGCCCGTCCGCCGGGCTGATCGGCGAGGCCGCGCTGACCGTGGCCGGCGGGCTGGCCTTCGCCGCCCAGCGCCGCACCGCCCCGGCCCGGCACCCGCACCAGCCCGGCGTCCGTCGTGCCTCCGCGCTCGCCTCCCCGGGCGTCCGGCTGCTGGCCGGCGTGTTCCTGGGGGTCGGCTCCGTCTTCGGCGCCATGCAGGTCTCGGTGACCGCCTTCGCCGACTCGGTGGGGCGGCACGGGGCCGGCGGCATCGTGTACGGGGTCTTCGCCGGCGGTTCGATGCTGGCCGGTGTGCTGTACGGTCTGGTCGCCTGGCGCAGGGCCGCGAGGCACCGGCTGCTCGCCAGTTACGCGCTGCTGGTGCTCGGCTGCTCGACGCTCTGGGCGATGCCCGACCTGGTCGCGCTGACGGCCGCCGGGCTGGTCTGCGGCCTCGCCATCGCCCCGACGCTGATCACCGGGTACACCCTGGTCGAGACGCTGGTCGCGGACGGCGCCAAGACCGAGGCCTTCACCTGGCTGACCGGTGCCATCGGCCTCGGTCTGGCGACCGGGTCCACGGTGGCCGGGCAGCTGATCGACGGGTGGGGCCCGTCGGCCGGGTTCCTGGTGACGGTGGCCGGTGCCGGGCTGGGCCTGGTGACGCTGATCGCGTTGCGGCACCTGCTGGTCGCGCCGGGCGTGGCCGGTTCGGCGAACTCGGCGGGCACGCCGGACTCGGCGGGCGCGGTCGGTTCGGTGGACTCGCCGGGCGTGGAGGCGTCCGGGCGGACCGCGACGGCGCAGCTGGTGGGCGCGGTCAAGGGCTGAGCCGACCGGTCCGGGCGGTGGTCCGCGGTCGCGCCCCGGCTCATCTCACACCGGAGTCGCTGGACTGATCCAGCGGAATGCCGCATCATTGACCATCGTTAGCACTCATCAGGCGAGAGTGCCAGGAGGAAGACAAGTGCCCACGTACCAGTACCAGTGCACCGAGTGCGGCAACGGCCTGGAGGCGGTGCAGAAGTTCACCGACGAGGCACTGACCACGTGCCCCGACTGCCAGGGGCGGCTCCGCAAGGTCTTCTCGGCCGTGGGCGTGGTCTTCAAGGGCTCGGGCTTCTACCGGACCGACAGCCGTTCGTCCTCCAGCAGTTCGGTGGGCGCCGCTTCGTCGTCCCCGGCGGGGGGCCCGTCCTCGGTGTCGTCCGGCGCGTCGTCCCCGTCGACCGCCGCTTCGAACGGCTCGGCCCCCGCGGCGAGCCCGGCTCCCGCGGCGAAGTCGGCCGGCTGAGGCCGGAGCGGCTCAGGCCGGGTACCGCCGAACCTCTGGCACCCCGGCCGATCCAGGCATTCGAAAGGTCCGTTGACCCGTTTTTTGGCGGAGTCGGCGGGCCTTTCGCATTCCCGTCGCATTCCCGGAAACGGGCAGGCTCACCCGTGTGGGTGTACGAAGTTATCCACAACCCCGGGTTTTCCACAGGATCCGAAAGAGGGGTTCCGTCCGCCGTGGGCGCGGCGCAGAGTGTGGGTCACAAGAGACCGGCCCGGTTGGGGCCGGCGCCCTGCGACCACCGGTGGTGCCCGATGACGACCCCGAGCTTCACGCTCCCCCTCCCCCTCACTCTCCCGCTCTCGTCCCCGCTGCCCCGCGCCCCGCAGTCGGCTCCGGCCCGGAGATACACCGCTCCGCCGCCCGCGCCGGCCGTCCCGCCGCAGCGGGAGGTGCCCCGGTTTCCGCCGATCCGGCGCGGTGCCGGCGGGTGGCACCGGCTGTGGCACCCCGTACGGCGGCGGGGCGGGGTGCCGGTTCTGGTCCTGCTCGCCGTGGTCACCGCGCTCGCCAGTGGACCGGCGCGAGCGGCGCTCTGGCCACCGGGAGCCGCGGCCCTGCACCAAACGGGTTGCCAATTGGGAAAGGAGGAAGATCACCCGTAACCGGACAACGACTTCGTCGTTCACGCGACATGAAAGGCTTCAAGGAATTCCTGCTGCGTGGAAATGTCGTCGACCTCGCCGTCGCCGTTGTCATCGGTGCGGCTTTCACCAACATCGTCAACGCCTTCGTCAAGGGCGTAATCAATCCGATCGTCGGAGTTTTCGGAGCCAAGGATCTGGCGTCCTACAGTTCCTGCCTCAAGGGTCCCTGTACGGTCAGCGCGACCGGCGAGGTCACCTCCGGCGTCTTCATCCTGTGGGGCTCCGTGCTCAGCGCGGCCCTGCAGTTCCTGATCACCGCGGCCGTCGTCTACTTCTGCCTGATCCTGCCCATGACCAGGTTCGCCGCCAAGCGCAAGAGCCTCGCCGAGACGCAGATCGAAGCCGAGGCCAAGGAGGTCGTCCTGCTCACCGAGATCCGCGACGCGCTGGTCACGCGGGAGCGCTGACCGCCCCCGCCGACGGCGGACCCGTCGACCCCTTCAGTCCCCGTGGTGCGGCGGGCGCTGGCTCAGGTACCAGTCCAGCCCCCGTCCGCCACCGCCCCCGGAGCCTGCTCCCGGGCGGTCGCCCCAGCCGGCGTCGGTGTCGTCCCGGGACTGCTGGTCCAGCGGGTCCCGGAAGACCAGCCGGGCCTTCGGCGCCTTCTTGTCCTCGTTCCCGCCCTTGGCGCTCTCGGCACTCTCGGCGCTCTCGGCACCCCGTACCGAATCCTGCTCGCTCACCGACCCGCCTCCGTTGTTCACTGTCGTCCCGATCCCCTGCCGCTTCTACCCGTACCCCCACCTGCCCCTACAGCCTAGAAGCTCGCCGAGCCGCCGCCGTCGGGAGAGAACGGGCCTTGGTGCGGAGCGCTCCGCAGCACGGCCCGCCACGACGGTCACGGCACGCACAGCACACCCGCACGCGGCCTGCCGGCCGCTCCCCTCGGGCTGGGAGATCAGGCAGCTCAGGCAGCCTCGAAGCCCGAGTGGTCGGCGATCCGCTTCAGCTCGGCCAGCGCGTGCTTCTCGATCTGGCGGATCCGCTCACGGGTCAGCCCGTGCTGCTTGCCCACCTCGGTCAGGGTGCGCTCGCGGCCGTCCTCCATCCCGTACCGCGACCGGATGATCGATGCCGTACGGTCGTCCAGCCGCCCGATCAGACCGTCCAGCTCCTCACGGCGGAGCATGACCATCACGGCGTCCTCGGGGGAGGTCGCTCCGGTGTCCTCGACGAGGTCGCCGAACTGGGTCTCACCCTCGTCGTCGACCGACATATTGAGGCTGACCGGGTCCCGGGCCCAGTCCAGCACGTCCTTGATCCGCGCCTCGGTGGTGTCCAGCTCGGCCGCGATCTCGGCCGGCTCGGCCTCGCGGCCCAGCTCCTTGGACTTCTCCCGCTGCACCCGCCGGATCCGGCCCAGCTCCTCGACCAGGTGGACGGGCAGCCGGATGGTGCGCGACTGGTCGGCGATCGACCGGGTGATCGCCTGCCGGATCCACCAGGTGGCATAGGTGGAGAACTTGAACCCCTTGGCGTAGTCGAACTTCTCCACCGCCCGCACCAGGCCCGCGTTGCCCTCCTGGATGAGGTCCAGCAGGGGAAGGCCACTGCGCGGGTAACGGCGCGCCACAGCGACCACGAGACGGAGATTGGACCGGATGAAGACGTCCTTGGCGCGCTCGGCGTCCTCGGCTATCGCCTCCAGCTCCTTGCGCTTCACGCCTTTCGGCAGTTCGCCCGCTTCCAGCAGGTGCTGGGCGTACACACCGGCCTCGATCCGCAGCGAGAGCTCGACCTCCTCGGCGGCATCGAGCAGGGGCGTCCTGGCGATCTCGTCGAGGTACATACCGACCAGGTCGCGGTCGGCCTCAAGGTTGGTCGGGCGGGCCGCGCGAGTCCGGTCGGCCCTGTCGCGAACGACGGCACGGGTGGCCATGCTTGCTCCCTTTGCTGGTATTGCCGGGGTCTGCCTGCCTGCCCCGAGAGGGCAAGAAATGCGGGCCCCGCAGGGCTCACACGTAACGATCCAACGAACAGATTCCGGACAACATTCCCAAGTCGCTCAGATTCTTCCAGCGATGCAGTATCCTGCCGATTTTCACCCCGGTTTTGGACGGAGGGTGACCACCCCGACACATCGGGTGCCAATCGGGCGACCGATTCGGAACGGACACCCCGTTGCGGCACACCGCTTCGCAACTCCTCCACATCGTGAACCCATGGGCCGCCGCCCACGTTCCCGCACCGTCCGGCCAACATTGCCGCCGGACCCGACGGCGAGCGCCTTCGCTTTCACCGGCGCACACACCCCGGCGTGCGCAAGTTCTCCGCACAAAAGATGCAAAATCGCTATCACCCCGCTGCCCGATCGGCCCGGCGCACTGGGAAGGTGTCAGCCATGCACCTGACCAACAGCGCATCCACCATCACCCCGCGTGACCGTCGCCTGCTCCGGTATTCGGCACTCGCGGTCGGCTGTGCCGCGTTGTTCGGCGTCCTGGCGGCCCTGGTGCAGACCGGCTGGCACCCGCTCAGCGCCCTCGACCACGGCTGGATCGACCGGATGCACCGCTACGCCCGGGAGCACACCGCCGGAACGGCCGCGGTGCAGACGCTCTCCGACATCGGCGGCACGATCACCATGCGTACGCTGCTGGGCATCGCCGCCCTCTGGCTCTGGCTGATCGGCGCGCGTGTGCTGGCCGGCTGGGTGGTCGCGCAGACCCTGGTCGGCTGGGGTGGCCAGTGGCTGCTGAAGCTCTCCTTCGACCGTCAGCGGCCGCACTTCAGCGACCCCGTCTCACACGCCGGCGGCCCGGCCTTCCCGTCCGGTCACGCGATGGCCTCCGCGATCACCTGCGCCGTCCTGGTCGGGCTGCTCTGGCCCCGGGTCGGGCGCGGCGGGCGCATCGCCGCCTGCGCCGTCGCCGCGGTGACCGTGCTGACGATCGGCTGGACGAGGACCGCCCTCGGGGTGCACTGGCCGAGCGACGTCCTCGGTGGCTGGCTGGCCGCCGGAATCGTGCTGGGTACGGTCACCACCGTCATCGAGCTCTGGCGCCCCGGCGCCCTGGCCCGGGACGTCCGACGGGTCAACTGGCGGACCAGACCCCGGGTCCAGCGCGTCCTCGTCTCCCCGGCCGGCCCCGCCCCGGGTGGCCCGGCCCTCGACGGCACCCTCGGCAGCACTCTCGGCAATGCCTACGACAACGCCCTCGACGAGGGCACCGGCCACCCGGACAGCGCGGTCCGCTGACGCGCCTGCCGCGTGGCCGCTCCGGACGGCGGCCACGCGCTTGGCTGTCCTCGTCGGCCGGCCGTCAGACCGCCCGCATCGCGGCCACGACGGTCATCCGGCCGACCCGCCGGGCCGGCAGGACGGCGGCGGCGAGCCCGGTCAGCACCGTCAGCACCAGCGCCGCCAGCACCAGCAGGACCGGCGGGCCACCGGTCGTCCCCAGCGTGGAGGTGACCGACCGCGCGGCCGCCCAGCCGTAGGCCAGCCCGAGGCCGGTACCGACCAGCGCGCCCGCCGTCGAGAGCAGCACCGCCTCCAGGGTCAGCATCCGGCGCAGCTGCTGCCGGGACATCCCGATCGCCCGCAGCATGCCGATCTCCCGGGCACGCTCGCTGATGCTGAGCATCAGGGTGGCCGCGACACCGAGCCCGGCGATCAGGACCGAGAAGCCGAGCAGCGCCATGGTGATCAGCATCATTCGGTCGAGCAGCGAACGCATGGTCTCGGCCTGGGCAGCCGTGTCGACGACGTCGACGTGCGGATATCCGCCCAGCGCCCGGTCCATCGCCCGGCGGGCGGTGAGCCGGTCGGCGCCTTCGGCGGGACTGATCCACACCGTGGTGACGGCCGCACCGGGGGCGAGCCGCTCCATGGTCGCCGGGGTCATGAACAGCGCGGCCCCGGTCTGGAGCGTGAACGGCAGGGCGCTGCGCCCGGGTTCGACCCGCAGGGTGGTGCCGGGCTGTCCCACCGCCCCCGCGACCTGGTGCGCACCGGCCGCACCGGTGCCCGCCGGACCGTCCCCGAAGCCGGTCAGCGCGGCGCCGTCGGCCAGCGCGCGGGCCCGGTCGACGCCGTCGGCGGTCGCGTTGAGCCGGGCCGGGTCGGCGCCGGCCACGAGCAGACTGCGGCCGTCGACCTCCAGGGTGGCCGAGCGGACGGGTGTGACGATCAGTCCGGGCTCCGCACCGAGCGCGGTGACCGCCCCGGCGGGCAGCGGAGTACCACCGGTGGCGGTGGCCGAGAAGACACCGGGCTGGCGGGCGGAGAACGCCGGCACCAGGGAGTTGGAGGTGATCTCCAGCGCGGTGACGGCGCTGACCATCACCGTCACACCGAGCAGCAACGCCGACCCGGTGGCCCCGGTCCGGGCCGGGTTGAGCCGCAACTGCTGCGTGGCGAGCCGCCCCGCCGTGCCGCAGAGCCGTCGGGCCGGTGCCCCCAGCGCGGCGACGACCGCGGGCAGCAGTCGGTGGCAGAGCCGCAGCACGCCGAAGAAGCTGCTGATCGCACCGAGGGTGACGGCGAGCAGCGACAACGGCGGTCCGGCCACCACCCCGGCCGCCAGCAGACCGACGCCCGCCACCAGCAGCAGCACGGACAGCGCGGCGGCGCGCAGCCGGGCCGTACCGCTGCCGGCGCTGTGCGCGCCGCCGAGCGCGGCGATCGGCGGCACCGCCGCGGCGGCCTTCGCCGGGCCGCGTACGGCGAGAACGGTGAGTGCGACGCCGAACAGCCCGGCCAGCACACAGGTGAGCGGGGACGGCATGAGCGAGAGGTGCACCGGTCCGAGGTCGACGGTGCCGGCCAGCGCCGTCCCGACCGCGCACAACCCGGTGCCGAGCAGCACTCCGGCGGCCGACGCGCCCGCGCCGAGCAACAGGCCCTGACGGCGGATCAGTCGCCGGATCTGGGCACGGTCGGCGCCGACACACCGCAACAGGGCGAGCTGGCGGGTCCGCTGCGCCAGCACGACGGCGAAGGTGTTGCTGACCACCATGCGCGCGACGGCGAGGGCGATCAGCACGAACGACAGCGCGGCTATCAGCACCACCCCGTAGAGCGTGCGGCTCTGCTTGGTCGCCTCGGCGACGGAGGCCTCCCGGGTGCGGACCTCCGTCTGGCCGTCGAGGACGCCGCGCAGCGCCTCGGCGGTCTGCGAGCGGGAGGTGCCGGGAGCGAGGCGGAGGTCGAGCCGGGTGCCGCTGACGCCGGTCGCGTACCGCTCCACCTGCCCGTCCGGGACGGCGACCACGGGCCGGCCGGCGAAGCTGGGCGCGCCGCGCCCGTCCAGGGTCCCGACCAGCCGGACGGTGGCGGTGCCGCCGTCGGCCAGGGCCAGCCGGACGTCCGCACCTGGCGCGGCGTCGATCCGCCGCGCGGTCTCGGCGTCGAGCAGCACCTCGCCGGGGCCGCCCGGCCACCGGCCGTCCTTGAGCAGTTGCCACCGCAGGGCCGGGTCGGACGCCACGGAGCTCACCACGGCGGTCTCGTCCAGCGGCAGACCGGCCGGGGTCAGTACGCCACCCCTGCCGGTCTGCCGCAGCGAGACCTCCGTCACCCCGGCCACCTGCCGCACCCGGGCGGCCGTCCCCTCGTCCAGCACACTCTGCGCCGTGGCCCCGGTCACCTGGAGATCGCCCGGCCCCACCTCGGCGGCCGCCGTCTGGCTGAAGGAGTCCACCAGCGCCCCGCTCCCGCTGACCGAGGCGATCAGAAAGGCCACGCCCATCGCGATCGCCGCCCCGGTGAGGAGCAGTTGCCGAAGCTGTCCGCGCAG
Source organism: Kitasatospora sp. NPDC087315 (assembly GCF_044744345.1). Taxonomy (NCBI): domain Bacteria; kingdom Bacillati; phylum Actinomycetota; class Actinomycetes; order Kitasatosporales; family Streptomycetaceae; genus Kitasatospora; species Kitasatospora sp. NPDC087315. The sequence continues at coordinate 101,584 of NZ_JBIUYD010000004.1, forward strand.
CTCGGCCATGGTGTACCTGTACGTCGTCATCGTTCCTCGGTTTCACGCCTCTGATCAGCCATGATGCGCCGTCAGGATCATGAAGAGCCTACGGAGCGACAGCGTCCGCTTCCGTCGCCACAACGTCGGTTCCTTGATCATCCCCGAGGCGGACCCCGTCCCGTCCGGCCTCCTCCCCCGGGCGTAGGCCGACCCTCACCTCCCCCGAAACCCGGCCCGGGCCCATGGCCGGCGAACCGGCGGCGGGGGCGGCGGCGCTTCCCGGGCGGCCCCGCCCCGGCCACGTGTACCGCATGTGCGCCGGAACGCCACAGGCCCTCCAGCCCGGGTGGGCGGAGGGCCTGTGACCTGTGCGTTCTCTGTGCCCCAGGCAGGATTCGAACCTGCGACACCGGCTTTAGGAGAGCCGTGCTCTATCCCCTGAGCTACTGAGGCGGGGCTTGTCGAGGACCTTGCCGAAACCCGGAAGGGGCTTCGGGCTGGTTGGACAAACGCCCTGGTCAGGCAGTGGGCACGCGCTCCCGGCGACACCCGGGGAAGGGTGGCGCCCGTGTCCGCAGCGGGACAGCCGACTGACCGATGACAGACTAGCGGATCGGACTGCTGGAGATCTCCCCCTGCTGCGCCCCGGCCCCTGTTCTGTTTGTCGACACCTCGTTGATCTGCGTGTTTGCCGGCCGGGTGGCGCTGCCCGGGCGGTGACCCCGGCCGCCCAGGCGGAGCGGCTCCCCCGAGATCGCGGCCGCGTGCGGCCACGAGGTGGCGGCACCGCCCGGGTGGTCGGCGGTTCAACCGGGGGAGCGCCGCGGCGCCGGCCGGTCGAAGGCCCGGCTCCCGGGCGGTACCGCCCAGATCCCCCGAGCTCAGTCAGCCGGCACGATCTCGATGGTGAACAGGACCGGTTCCCCGTCCGGCTGGCCCTGCTGCTCATGCTCGAACCTCAGCTCCCCGGTTCCGGGCCGCACGGCACGGAACAGGAAGGAGTGGGCTCCCGACGAACCCGGGATCTTGCCGGACAGTTCGGCGTCGCTGAGCAGCTCGAACGACTCCGGGCCCCCGATCAGCGGCGTGTAGCGCCAGTCGGATCCGATGCTGGCGTTGGTCTCCAGGTCCACCACGACCAGCCCGTTGAGCTGGACCTGGAGCGGCCTGCCCAGGTCCGCCTGGGACAGGACGAGGAACTGCGTCGGCGCGGTGACAGACGTCATCGTCATTCGCTCCTTCCGAGAACGCGGGACCCGGACACGATCACGGGTTCACGAGAGCCGTGACCCTGCTCGTCCGATGTCTTCGGAGCGGCTTCCCCCGCGCGCCCCCGCATGCCGGTGACATGGTCCCGGGCGCAGCTCCGGCCCCGCGTTCCCCAGCGTAGGCACGCGGGCACCCGTCCTCATCCGTACCGGCCATTCGGGTGAACGGATGCCTGTGGGGCCTCGGCCGCGGGCGGATCGTCCTGGTGTCTCCGGTGCGGGGACCACCCACCCGGCGAGGCCGGAATCCACGACCGGCTCGACGTCGGTGCCGACGCGTTCGGCACGTCACCGGATCGACCGGCCGGCTTCGGGGATCCGGCCGATCCGGCCCCGCCCCATCGTCACTGTCGGCCCTCGATCGGCCGCCGCTCGGCGGTTGTGCCGAGCGGATCCGGCGGGGCCGGACGGGCCGGGCGGCTGGAGGGCCGGGTGGCGATGGGGCGTCAGGAGCAGTCCAGTAGCCTGCGAAGGACCCAACCGCTCCATCGCCACGACGAGGCCTGCCCGATGAGACCAGCTGCCGCTTCGAGCACGGTTGTCCGACTGCTGGGGCAGGTGTGGCTGTGGCCGGCGCTGGCCATGCTCGCGGTCGGGACGTACCGGCTCGGGACGCCCGAGCTGTGGCGGGACGAGGTGGCGACCTGGACGGTGGCCACCCGGTCGCTCGGTGATCTGCTCCGGCTGCTGCAGCACATCGATGCCAGCAACGGGGCCTACTACCTGCTGATGCATGGCTGGACGGCGCTGTTCGGCGACTCGGCGATCGCGCTGCGGCTGCCCTCGGTGCTGGCGATGGCCGGCGCGGCGGCGTTCGTGGCGCTCACCGCGGAGCGGCTGTTCGGCGGGCGGGTCGCGGCGATCGGCGGGGGGCTGCTGTTCACGGTGGTGCCGCTGGTCTCGCGGTACGCGCAGGAGGCCCGCTCGTACGCGCTGGTCACCTGCGCGGTCGCGGCGGCCACCTGGTTCCTGCTGCGTGCGCTGGAGCGGCCGGGGCTGCGGCGCTGGGCGCCGTACGGCGTGGCGATGGCGGCGGCGGGCGCGGGGCATCTGATCTCGCTCAGCACCCTCGCCGGGCAGCTGATGGTGGTGGCGCTGCACCTGTGGCGCACCCGGGGCGCGGTGGAGCGGCGGCTGTTCTGGCAGTACCCGCTGGCGGTGGGTGCGGCGGCGCTGCCGGTGGTGCCGGTGGTGGTGCTGGGCAGCCGGCAGTCGGGCCAGCAGCTGGGCTGGATAGGGACGCCCTCGCTGAGCGAGCTGTGGCACTTCGGTGAGCCGCTGTTCGGCTCGGCCTCGGTGTTCCACAGCTTCGTCCTGCTCGCGCTGCTGGTGCTGGTGCTGCCCGCGCGGCGGCTGCCCGCCCTCCAGCTGCTGCTGCTCGCGGTGGTGCCGGTGGTGGGCGTCTGGCTGGTGTCACGCGGCAGCACCTCGTACTTCGTCGACCGGTATCTGCTGTTCACGCTGCCCGCCTGGGCGGCGCTGGGCGGTGGCGGGGTCCGCGCGGTGTACACGACGGTGGCGGCCGCGGCCCGGCGCAGCCGGACGCCGGGGCAGCTCCGGGCCGCCGGGGCGCTGCTGGCGGTCGGGTTGCTCGCGGTGCCCGCGCTGGTGGCGCTGCCCAAGCAGTCCTCGGTGCGGTACGCGGGTTCGCACTCGCGCTCGAAGGAGCCCTACCGGGCGGCCGCCGGGCTGATAGCGGCCGGGTACCGGCCCGGGGACGGGCTGGCGGCCCCGCTCGGCGACCAGAGCTGGGCGATGATCTGGGCGGGTGTCTCCTACTATCTGCCGGACGGTGTGCGACCGTCCCCGGTCTTCGTCGAGCGCAGCGCCCTCCAGGCGGAGGGCCTCTTCCCGGTCGGCTGTCCGCGGCCCGCCGAGTGCGTGGGGCAGGGGCAGCGCATATGGCTGCTGGTGCTCGGGGACACCGCCGATCCGCTGGCCGCGATGCCGGAGGACCAGGCGCGGGTGCTCCGGTCCCGGTACGGCGCGCCGGGCCGGGTGACGCCGCTCGGTGGGGTGACGCTCGCGCTGCTGGACCGTACCGGCTGAGCCTGCGGTCCGTTCGCGGGCGCGCGGCCCGGATGCGGGTGGCCGGGGGCCGGGTGACCATGGAGCCCGGTGATCAGGGCGCCCCGGACGCCCGTCCGGCGGCGGCCGAGGAGGACGAGCCCGTGAGCGAGCAGCCGACCGGTCCGCCCCCGGGCGACGACGGCAGCGGCGGGCGCGGGACCGGCGGCAGCGGCAGCGCAGGCGGGGACGGGAAGCCCCCGGACGGCGGGAAGTGGCGGCGGACGGCCCGGCTGCGGGAGCGGTCGGCGGAGCTGACGCGGTTCGCGCGCGGGCTGCCCGACCAGGTGCCGCTGGTGGGCCGGGCGGTCGGCCAGCTGCTGCGGGTGAACCTGCTGGACTGCGCCACCCGGCTGGCCGCCCAGGCCTTTCTGAGCGCACTGCCCGCGCTGTTCGTGGTGTCGGTGTTCGCCCCGACGGCGATCCGCACCGGTGTGCTGGACTCGCTCCGTACCGAGCTGGGCGTGCAGGGGGCGGCGCAGCAGTCGCTGCAGCAGCTGCTGGCGACGAGCCACGAGGAGGACACCGGCTTCGGGGTGGTCGGCGCGCTGGTGACGCTGCTGTCGGCGACGGCGCTCAGCCGGGCGATGCAGCGGGTCTGCGAGCGCTGCTGGGAGCTGCCGAGGGCGGGCACGCGCCTGGCGGCCTGGCGCTGGCTGGTCTGGCTCGCGGTCTGGCTGATCTGGCTGGCCTTGCAGACGCCGGTACGGGACGGTTTCGGCGCGGGCGCCTGGCTGGGGCTTCCGCTGGCCTTCCTGAGCACCACCGCGCTCTGGTGGTGGACGCAGCACCTGCTGCTGGGTGGCCGGGCGCGCTGGCTGCCGCTGCTGCCGGGGGCGCTGCTCTGCGGGGTGACGGTGATGGCCCTCGGGGTGGCGGCGCGGATCTATCTGCCGCACGCGATGGCGAAGAGCGTGGCGGAGTTCGGCGCGTACGGGGTGATCTTCACCGGTCTGTCCTGGCTGATCGTGCTGTTCGCCGGGTTGACGCTGGCGCTGGCGCTGGGCCGGGTGGTGGCGGAGGAGGAACCGGTCGCGCACGTTCTGGGCACCCGCACCGAACCGGGCGTCTGGGGCGGCACCCGGTTCTGACCGCGCGTTCCGGCGGCGCCCGGGGCCGGAACGGCGGGAGGGGGAGCCGGCCGGGCCGGCTCCCCCTCCGTCAGGGCCTCAGGGGCCGGTGGCCGCTCAGAGCGTGCGGGTGAGCCGGGAGAGGATGGACGGCGGGGTCAGGTCGGACTGGAGGACCACCGGGACCTCGACCCGGTTGTCGCCCTCGCCCGAGCGCAGAACGCCGACCTCGGTCCCGGCCTGGGCCTTGTGGCCGATCTTCGCCGGGTCCAGGGTGAGGGTGGCGGTGATGCCGGGGAAGCCGGCCACCGTGAGGTCCTTGGCCGCGACGACCGGGACCTTGCCGCCGAGCCCGTCGTCGACCTGGCCGACCACGTCGCCCTGCTTGACGGGGGTCTGTCCGGTCAGCCCGTTCTGGGCGGCCTGGATCTGCTTGGCGCTGACGTTCTGGACCACCTTGAGGATGCCCTCGGTGGCGGTCGCGGGCTGGCCGAGGGTGACGCCGAGGATCAGCCGCCTGACGCCGCCGATCTCCTTGTACGCGGCCCACATCAGGCAGCCGCCGGCCGGGGTGCTGGAACCGGTCTTGACACCGATGATCCCGTTCTTCGGGGAGATCAGCTGGTTGGTGTTGTAGATCTTCTGGCCGTTGAAGGTGGTGTCGGGAGTGGAGACGATCTGCCGGAAGACCTCGTTCTGCATGACCCGCTCGGCGAGCTTCAGCTGGTCCTTGGCGGTGCTCTTGGTGTCGGCGATGAACCCGGCCGGGTCGGCGTAGACGGTGTTGGTCATGCCGAACGCGGCGGCGGTGTCGTTCATCTTCTTCACGAACGCCTCCTCCGAGCCGGAGTCCCAGCGGGCGAGCAGCCGGGCCACGTTGTTGGCGGAGGGGAGCATCAGCATCTCCAGCGCCTCGTACTGGGTGAGCTGCTGGTTCTCGACGAGGGTGACCTTGGACTCGTCGACGTTGCCGGACTCCTGGGCGGCCTGCTTGTCGACGGTGATCTTCGGGCCGCTCTCCCCCTTCTTCAGGGGGTGCGCCTGGAGGATCAGGTAGGCGTTCATGACCTTGGTGACGCTGGCGATCGAGGCCGGCGTCTCCGGGCCGGAGCTGCCGAGGCTGCCGACCCCGACCACCTCGGCGGCGGACTGCCCCTTGGCGGGCCAGGCGAGGTCGAGCGGGTCGCCGCCGAAGGCGAAGCTGCCCGGGGAGGTCGACTTCACCCTGGTGTTCGGCAGCGGCCGGAGCAGCTGGGCGGTCGCCACCGCGCCGAGGACGACGGCCAGGAAGACGGTCCAGATGGTGATCCGCTTGAGCGCGCGGCGAAGCGGCGAGACCGGGCGGGCGTTGAGCGCCGCCAGGACCTCCATGGCCTCGGCCGTCGTCTCCGGCCTCGGCATCGGCTCGGGGACGGGCAGCGGCTCGGGCCTCGGCAGCGGCGGTGCGGGCGGCACCGGCTGCCGGTCGGGCGTGGGGAGCGGCTCGGGGACCGGGACCGGTACGGGCTTCGGGGCCGGCTTGCGGGCGGGCTCGGGCTTCGGTGTCGGCTCCGGCTCGGGCGTCGGCTCCGGCTCAGGGACGGGCTCCGGCTCGGGGACGGGCTCCGGCTCGGGGACGGGCTCGGGAACGGGCTCGGGCTCCGGCCCGGGAACGGGGGCCGGACCGGGCAGCGGCTTCGGCGCCGGCGGTTCGGGGACGGTACCGGCGGCGGGGGTCCGGGACGCCCGGGGCTTCTCCGGCTTCCCGGCCGGCTCGGACTCGGCGGGCTCGGCGGGCTGCTCGGGCTGTTCGGCGGCCTCCGTCTCGGCCTGGTCCACGTTCCGAACGTCCTCGGCCTTCTCGGCCTTCTCCGTTTCCTCTTCCTCGGGCTTCTCGCCCTTCTCCGCCTTCTCGACGTCCGCGGCCTCGGCGGCGCCCTCGGCAGCTCCCCCGGCGCCCGCGGCACCCCCGGACCGGTCCGCCTCCGGTGCGTCGGCCGTCTTCTCCACCGCCTTCGCGACCCCTCCCGCCCCGGCCGCCACGGCCGTCCGGATCGCAAGACGCGGATCGACGGCGGCCGGGCGCTCGGCCGGCGCGGCGGCGGCACCCGTCGGCGTTCCGGCCGCCTCTTCACCGCTCTCACCGCCGTCACCTGCGGAACCGTCAGGGCCCACCGGCCTCAGCACCTCATCGGGCAGGCGCAGCGCGGTGGTCGCGTTGTCGACCGGCAGGCGCAGCATGGTGGTTCGGGTGTCCACATCCCGGACACGGAGCTGCACGGTCGAGCCGGCCTTCGCCACTCGCGGCGCACCGCCCGCCGCGGGTTCGGCGGCGCCGTCGGCCCCGGTTCCGTCGGCGGCCCCGGTTCCGTCGGCGGCCCCGGTTCCGTCGGCGGCCTCGGCTGCGTCGGCGTCGTCCGGCTCGGCCGGAGCCGCGGCCCTCGCCGCCGAAGCGGCGGCCGGAGCGCCGGCCGGAGCGGTACCGGTGCCGACACCGGCCCGCTCGCGGTCCCGCTCCTGCTCCCGCTCGCCGTCCCGCAGCACCCTGTCGGGGGACTCGCCCACGTAACCCAGCCTCCTCAACGCCCGGCGGGGCACCGGCAGACCCGATTTCGGGAAGCCGACGCCCCGCCCCATGTACCAGTACAGTCTCCGCCACCGGCGGCCGTTCCGACCGCCCACACCCCGCCCGACCGGCGCGTATTGTCGCCGCACGGCCGCACTCCGGGCTGTCCCCCGGTCAGACGCCCACCCTGCCGCCGCCGGTTCCCCGGCCCCGCCGCAAGGTCACGATTCGGAGGCGTACTCGACAAGCCCGTGTGAGAGGCGTCACGCTGTCATTCATCCACGCGGGGAGGCTTGGATGGGCAAGAGCCGCAGAACTGTTCCCGAGGAACTCTTGTTGCTCGCTTTGGACCCGACCACGGGCACCACGGCGCAGCCGCAGACCCTCGACCTCGGACTTGCCGGGGCACAGCTCGTCGAGCTGTCCCTGGCCGGACGGATCGTCCCGGAGGGAGACCGGATCGCCGTGGTGCTGCCACGGCCGACCGGCGACCCGACGCTGGACCACGCACTGGAGTTGCTGCGCCGACGCGGCAGCCCGGTTCGCGCTGCGCACTGGATCGGCGGGCCCCGGCTGGGGCTGCGGCAGACCTATCTGGCGCACCTGGAACGGTGCGGCATGGTGACCGCCGTGCCGGGCCAGGTGTGCGGGGTCCTGCCGACGACGCGCTATCAGGCGTCCGACGACTGCACCAACGCCGCGATAAAGCAGCGGCTGGACACCGCGATCCGCACCGGCGTGCCGCCGGACCCGCGGACGGCCGCGCTCGCGGCCCTGGCCCACTCGGTGGGTCTGGGCAAGCACCTGTACCCGGGCAACGAGGGGCGGTCGTCGCGGTCCCGGCTGCGCGATCTGATCCGCTACGACCCGCTGGGCGGGATGGTCGCGCACGCCGTGATGGACGTGCAGAACGGCCTGCCGGCCCAGCAGAACCGCTCGCCGCAGGGCGGCGCCCCGGCCGGCACCGGCCGTCCGGGTCAGCGCACGGCGGGTCGCGGCGCGGCCGGCGGGCGGGCCACACCGTCCCGCGTCGGCGTCCGCTGACGGAGGCTCCCGAGGGCTCCGGCCGCACCACCGACGCCGACCGCGTCACCGACCGCACCGACCGCACCGACGGCCGTGTCGACAGACGCACCGGCCGTCGGTCGTCGGGCCGGTCCCACGGCCCGACGAACCGGTCCCACGGCCCGCACGGCCCGTCCGGCGGCCCGTACGGCCGCGCAGGTTCCCGGCGGGAACGTCGTCCGGCGCGCGAGGCGGCGCGCGGCGCATCGCTCGCGCCGCCAGTCCGCGGCGGGCTCCCGAGTGAGTCACCCGGGTGAGCAACCCCGGTGACAGCGGCGGGACCGAGCAGTACCCAGCAGGGAAGAGGGGCGATCGCCCGCGACGGAAGTCGCCCGGCGACCGCCCCTCTGCCGTCCCCGCCCCCGGCCCGGATGCCACGGCGGAGACCGGTCCACAACACCCGGGCACGTGCCATCAGCATGTGCGTCAGCGGATACCGTCTCCGCAACACCCGTTCACCGCCACCGCGGCCCGGCCGCGGCACCACCACCGCACCACGCACCACGGCAGCACCACCGCCATCGCACCATCACCGCACTACCGGATCGAGCCGCACCACCGCCATACCATCCGGAGGCACCTGCCGTCTCGCCGAAGCGCTTTTCTGATGATCCGATCTACCGCGCTCATGCGATTCCCCGGCGCCGACCTGATCCAAGGTGACATGCTGCTCCAAGTCAGGGGGGTTGGTCCCAATTTCAACAGTGTTCCGAGGGCTGCCGGTCCAACGATCACCCGAGGTCCGGCCGGAGGTCGACGTGTCCGCGAACATCAATCCCACCGTGCGCCGCAGGCGCCTTGGTTCCGAACTCCGCAAGCTGCGCGAGGGCCTGGCGATGACGGCCGAGGAGGTGGCCGGCCGGCTGATGGTCTCCCAGTCGAAGATCAGCCGCCTGGAGAACGGCCGCCGCAGCATCAGCCAGCGCGATGTGCGCGACCTCTGCGACGTCTACAACGTGACCGACGAGCAGATGCGCGCCAGTCTGATGGAGATGGCCAAGGAGTCGCGCCAGCGCGGCTGGTGGCACGACTTCAACGACATGCCGACCCCGTACAGCGTCTACATCGGGCTGGAGGCCGAGGCCTCCTCGATCCGCGCGTACGAGTCCTCGTTCGTCCCCGGCCTGTTGCAGACCGAACAGTACGCGCAGGCCGTGGTGGAGGGCACCCAGCCGGACACCGACGCGCTCTCCGTGCAACGGCGGGTCCAGGTCAGGATGAAGCGCCAGGACCGCGTCCACGGGGAGAACCGGCTGGGCAGTCTCTGGACGGTGATAGACGAGGCGGTGCTGCGCCGGGAGGTCGGCAGCCGTGAGGTGATGGCCGGCCAGCTGAAGCACATGCTGGAGCTGAGTCAGCGCTCCAACATCACCATCCAGGTGATCCCGTTCTCGCACGGTGCCCACCCCGGTATGACCGGGACATTCTCCCTGTTGGAGTTCCCCGAGTCAGCCGATTCGACGGTTGTCTACTTCGAAGGGGTGACGAGTGATCTCTACCTCGAGAAGGACGCGGACGTGCGCCGCTATACCAGTCTCTACGACCACCTGCGCGCAGCGGCGCTCGGAGTGGCGGAGAGCCGGTCACTGATAGCCACGATTGAAGAGGGATACCACGAATGAGCACCACCTTCGAGAACAGGACGGCCTGGCGGAAGAGCAGTCACAGCGGCGGCAACGGCGCCTGTGTGGAGATCGCCACCCCGCTGGCGGACGCGGTGTCGGTCCGGGATTCCAAGGATCCGGAAGGCCCGCAACTGCACTTCTCGTCCGACGCCTGGAATGCCTTCGCCACCGCCGCCGGGACAGGGGCGTTCGGCGGATTCTGATCCTGGCCCGGTCCCGTCCGGGTCCGGGGGTCCGTTCTCGGCCCAGTTGCCCGTAGCGGTGCCCGTCGTCCTCCCCCGGCGACGGGCACCGCTACGGGCAACTGTGCGTCCTGGAAGCGGCGTTCAGCCCAGCACCGGATAGCGGGTGGCCCAGGCGGCGCCCTCCGGGGTCTCCTGGCCGTGCAGTTCGGGGCCGTGCATCAGTTCCAGGACGAAGTCGTCGGCCAGTTCCAGGATCGCCCCGCGCCCCTCCACACCGGCCACCAGGCCGGGCGGCAGCGCGGTGTCACCGTGCAGCACCCCGAGCAGGTTGCCGCAGATCGCGCCGGTGGAGTCGCTGTCCCCGGAGTGGTTCACCGCCAGCAGCAGGCCCGACCGCACGTCGTGGGCGACCAGCGCGCAGTACACCCCGATCGCCAGCGCCTCCTCGGCGACCCAGCCCTCCCCCAGCGCCTCGACCCGCTCGGCGGACGGCTCGCCCGCCCGGACGGCGTCCAGCGCGGCCCGCAGCGCGGCCGTGGTCTCCTCGTGCGCCGGCCGCTCGGAGAGCAGGGCCAGCGCGAGGTGGACGCCCTCCTCCAGGGTGCCGCCGCGGGCCACGGTCTGGACGATCACCGCCAGTGCCCCGGCCGAGAGGTAGCCGGTGGGGTGGCCGTGGGTGAGCACCGAGCACTCCACCGCCAGCTGGAACACCAGGCCCGGCTCCCAGGTGGTGAGCAGCCCGAACGGCGCGGCCCGCATCACCGTGCCGCAGCCCTTGGAGTGCGGGTTCTTGGGTGCGTCCAGGGTGCCCAGCCGGTCGGCGTCCGGCCCGGAGAGGCCGGAGAGGCAGGCCTGGCCGGGGGCCCGCTGGGCGTACAGCCACTCCTCACGGCCGAGCCAGCCGAGGTCGGCCCGGCGCTCGTCCGGGCCCCAGTCGCGCTGGGTGGCGGCCCAGCGCAGATAGGCGAGGTGGATGTCGGTGGGCGGGTGCCAACTGCCGGTGTCCCGGCGGACATGGGCGCGGATCAGGCCGTCGAGGGTGAACAGCACCATCTGGGTGTCGTCGGTGATCGCGCCGCTCCGCCCGTACGCGGGGACGTAGCCGGTCACCCCGTGCGGGCCGTGCACCGCCCGTATCCTGTCCAGCGACTCGAACTCGATTCCGGCGCCGAGCGCGTCGCCGATCGCCCCGCCGAGCAGACAGCCCCGCACCCGGCTGCGGAAGTCCTGCTGCTGTGCGCGTGACCACAGTGGCATCACGACGAGGTGCCTTTCGTCCGGGGAACAGGCGCGCGACGCACGGCCGGTCGCGCGCCTTCGCACTGTATTCGAATGCCCGAACAAGTCGAGGGGTTCCCTCGGGCACCAGCACTTCCACGAACCGCCGCACAGCTCTGGCAGGTGCCCTACTCCAGCACCGGCAGCAGCTCCGGCAGGTGCCCGTCCGAGGCCAGCGCCGCGGCCCGGCGCTCGGCGGGCACCTCGCCGTAGGTGGTGGTGCGCTGGCGGTGCGGCCGGCCGGCCGCCTCGGCGATCGCCTGGAGGTCCCGGACGGACTTGTAACTGCCGTACGCGGAACCGGCCATCCGCGAGATGGTCTCCTCCATCAGGGTGCCGCCCAGGTCGTTGGCGCCCGAGCGGAGCATCTCGGCCGCGCCCTCGGCGCCCAGCTTGACCCAGCTGGTCTGGATGTTGGGGATGTGCGGGTGGAGCAGCAGCCGCGCCATCGCCACCACGGCCCGGTTGTCCCGGGCGGTCGGGCCGGGCCGGGCGATGCCGGCCAGGTAGACCGGCGCGTTGGTGTGGATGAACGGCAGTGTCACGAACTCGGTGAAGCCGCCGGTGCGCTGCTGGATCCCGGCGAGCAGCCGCAGATGCCCCAGCCAGTGCTCCGGGGTGTCCACATGGCCGTACATCATCGTGGACGAGGAGCGGATGCCCAGCTCGTGCGCGGTGGTGACGACCTCCACCCAGGTCGCGGCGGGCAGTTTGCCCTTGGTGAGCACCCAGCGGACCTCGTCGTCCAGGATCTCCGCCGCCGTACCCGGGATGGTGTCCAGGCCCGCCTCCTTGGCCTGCTGGAGCCAGTCGCGGATCGAAAGCCCGGTGCGGGTGGCGCCGTTGACCACCTCCATCGGCGAGAAGGCGTGCACATGGATGCCGGGCACCCGCTTCTTCACCGCCCGCGCGATGTCGAAGTAGGCGGTGCCGGGCAGGTCCGGGTGGATGCCGCCCTGCATGCAGACCTCGGTGGCGCCGACCTCCCAGGCCTGCGCGGCCCGGTCGGCGACCTGCTCCAGCGAGAGGGTGTAGGCGTCCGCGTCGGTGCGGCGCTGGGCGAAGGCGCAGAACCGGCAGCCGGTGTAGCAGACGTTGGTGAAGTTGATGTTCCGGGTGACGCAGTAGGTGACGTCCTCGCCGACCGCCGACCGCCGGACGTCGTCGGCGATCCGGCAGAGCGCGTCCAGCGCCGGGCCGTCCGCGTGGAACAGTGCCAGCGCCTGCTCGTCCGTCAGCTTCACCGGGTCGTCGGCGGCCACCGCCAGGGCCTCGCGCAGATCGCCCGCCGGCCGCTCGGGCGCGCCGTTCGCGCCCACCTGCTCGCGCAGCACCTCCCAGTCGCCGTAGACGTCCTCGAAGTCGGCCCGGCGGTCGCCGGTGCGGCCCTCGGTGTCGATGGCGGTGTGCAGGTCGGTCCGCCCGTAGGAGGCGGGCAGGTCCTCCGGCTCCTGCCAGGGCCGGCCCTGGACCACCGCGTCCGGGCGGGCCAGCCCGGTCTCCGGGTCGGCCAGCGCCCGGACGTGCGGCAGCACCCGCGGGTCCAGCCAGGGCTCGCCGTGCCGGACGTACTCGGGGTAGACGGCGAGGCGTTCCCGCAGTTCGAAGCCGGCGGCGGCCAAGTGCCCGGCGAGGCGGTCGATCTGCGGCCAGGGGCGCTCGGGGTTCACATGGTCGGGTGTCAGCGGCGAGACGCCGCCCCAGTCGTCGATCCCGGCGCCGATCAGCCGCTCGTACTCGCCGTCGACCAGGTTCGGCGGGGCCTGGAGGCAGGCGGCCGGGCCCATGATGTGCCGGGCCACCGCGACCGTGGCCACCAGCTCGTCCAGTTCGGCGTCGGGCATGCCGCGCATCGCCGTGTCCGGCTTGGCGCGGAAGTTCTGCAGGATCAGCTCCTGGATGCCGTGGTAGGCCCGGGAGACCCGGCGCAGCGCGAACAGCGACTCGGCGCGCTCCTGGTACGTCTCGCCGATGCCGATCAGCAGGCCGCTGGTGAACGGGACGGAGCTGCGCCCGGCGTCCTCCAGCACCCGCAGCCGGACGGCCGGCTCCTTGTCGGGCGAGCCGTGGTGCGGGCCCCCGGGCTCGCTCCAGAGGCGGGTGGCGGTGGTCTCCAGCATCATGCCCATCGAGGCCGAGACCGGCTTGAGCCGCTGGAAGTCCGTCCAGCCGAGCACCCCGGGGTTGAGGTGCGGCAGCAGGCCGGTCTCCTCCAGGATGCGGATGGACATCGCCCGGACGTAGGCGATGGTGTCGTCGTAGCCGTGCGCGTCCAGCCACTCGCGCGCCTCGGGCCAGCGGTCCTCGGGCTTGTCGCCGAGCGTGATCAGGGCTTCCTTGCAGCCCAGTTCGGCGCCGCGCCGGGCGACGTCCAGCACCTCGTCCGGCGACATGAACATCCCGTGTCCGGCCCGTCGCAGCTTGCCGGGCACGGTGGCGAAGGTGCAGTAGTGGCACTTGTCGCGGCAGAGCCGGGTGAGGGGGATGAAGACGCTCTTGGAGTAGGTGATGACACCGGGCCGCCCGGCCGCCGCCAGCCCCGCGTCGCGTACCCGTGCGGCGCTCGCGCACAGGTCGCGCAGGTCGTCGTCTCTGGCCTGGAGCAGGACCGCCGCCTCGGTCGCGTCCAGCGCGACGCCGTCCCGGGCACGGCGCAGGGCGCGCCGCATCGCGTTCGCAGTCGGGGTGCTTGTTGCGTCCATGGCGCGACCCTACGCCAGTTCTCGTACGTCCGGAGGAGGCAGACCCTGAGGGCGTCTCAGGGTCGGCTGCGACACCGGGACTACCCCGATCTGGCCCTGCAGAGCGATGCCTCCACGGGCCGGTGGCCGTGTAATGGAGGGGCACAGGCAGTCGGTCACGGCTACGGAGGGGTTGCTCGTTATGACGGACGACACGACGACCGAGGACTACCGGGGCGGCGGCGCGCCGTACCGGTCCGGGCGGCGTACGGCGGTGCGGGTGGTGGTACCGGTGGCGGTGGCGGGGGTGATCGCCGCGGGGATCGGCCTGGTGCCCGCGCTGGCGGACGACTCCCCGCCGAACCTGCCCGCGCTGACGGCCGAGCAGGTGGTGGCGAAGGTGCTCGGTTCGCAGGCGCAGACGCTCTCCGGCACGGTCTCGGTCTCGGCCGACCTCGGGGTGCCCAGTCAGCTGCTGGGGGCGGCGGCCGGCGGCGCGATCGCGGGCGGCGGCGGTGCCGGGTCCTCCTCCTCGGCCGCGCCGGGGGCGAAGCTGGGCGGTCTGCTCGGCGGCGACCACACCCTGCGGGTGGCGGTGGCCGGGCCGGACCGCCAGCGGGTCGACCTGATCGAGAACCTGGCCGGGTACACGCTCGTCCACAACGGTGACCAGGCCTGGGCCTGGGACAGCTCCACCAACGAGGCGGTCCACCTGACGCTCCCGCAGGGCGCCCATCCCCAGGGCGCCCATCCCCAGGGCGCCCGGCCGGAGGGCGTCCCGCTGACCGGGGTGCCGACCACCCCGCAGGAGGCCGCCCGCCAGTTCCTCACGGCGGGCGCGGGCACCACCGCCGTCACCGTGGACGGCACGGCGAGCGTGGCCGGGCAGAAGGCGTACCAGCTCTCGGTGAAGCCCACCCGGTCCGGTTCGACGATCGGCGAGGTCCGGATCGCGGTGGCCGCCGACAACGGAGTGCCGCTCGCGGTGGTGGTCAAGGGCGCCGACGGCGGCACCGTGCTCGACGTCCACTTCACGGACGTCTCCTTCGCCGAGCCGGCCGCCAGGACCTTCGACTTCTCGGTACCCAAGGGCGCCAAGGTGACGGAGCAGAAGACGGACGGGCCGCAGGGCGGGCAGGCCGGCCAGGGCGGTCACGCCGCGCCGGACGCGCCGGACGCGCCGGACGCGCAGGGCGGGCCGGCGGGCCGGGGCGGCCACGCCGGGCCGGTCGGCCTGAACGTGGTCGGCGAGGGCTGGACGGCGGTGCTGAGCGCCCAGCTGCCGACCGGCGAGGTCACCGTGCCGAAGGAGGCCAAGCCCGGGCGGCACGACGGCAAGGGCCAGGGGCAGAACGGCCACGGCGGGGGCCAGAGCCTCCAGTCGCTGGTGAAGGCGCTGGGCAAGCCGGTCGGGGGCGGCACGCTGATCAGCACCAAGGTGCTGAACGTGCTGGTCACCGAGGACGGCCGGGTCTTCGCGGGCGCGGTGACGCTCCCGGTGCTGCAGAGCGCGGCCGGGGTGAAGTAGGAGTGACGAAGACTCCCGTAACGGGGGACGTTACGGAGTCGGCCGGGGGCCGGGGCGCCGAGACGCGCCCGGCCCCCGTGGCCGTTCCCGCCGCCGTCCCGTCCGCTGCCCCGTCCGGCGTCCCGTCCGACGACGTGATCAGGACCAGGGGCCTGACCAAGCGCTTCCGGGGCGGCCAGCTCGCCGTGGACGGGCTGGACCTGACGGTGCCCAGGGGCTCGGTCTTCGGCTTCCTCGGGCCCAACGGCTCCGGCAAGACCACCACCATCCGGATGCTGATGGGCCTGATCGCGCCCACCGCGGGTGTGGCGACGGTGCTCGGCGAGTCGATGCCGCAGTCCGTCTCCACGGTGCTGCCCCGGGTCGGCGCGCTGATCGAGGGCCCGGCGCTGTACGGCTTCCTCTCCGGCCGGGACAACCTGGCCCGGTTCGACGCGGCCGACCCGACGGCCGACCCGCGCACCCGGCAGCGGCGGGTCACCGAGGCGCTGGAGCGGGTCGGGCTGACGGCCGCCGCCGGCAAGCGGGCCCGGGCGTACTCGCTGGGCATGAAGCAGCGGCTCGGCCTGGCCGCGGCGCTGCTCCAGCCGCGCGAGCTGCTGGTGCTGGACGAGCCGACCAACGGCCTGGACCCGCAGGGCATGCGGGAGATCCGGGCGCTGGTCCGGGAGGTCGCGGCGGAGGGCACCACGGTGTTCCTCTCCTCCCACCTGCTGGACGAGATCGAACAGGTCTGCACGCACGCGGCGGTGATGTCGCGCGGCCGGCTGGTGGTGCAGGGCACCGTCGCCGAACTGGCCGCCCGGGCCCAGGGCCGGCTGGTGGTCCGCACGCCGGACGTGGCACGGGCCGCCGAGGTGCTGGCGGCGCACCGGGTCGCGGCGGTGACGGCCGGGGAGGGCCGGGTGGACGGCGAGCTGGGGGCGCTCTCCGACGAGGTGCTGCCCGGGCTGTGCGCCGCGCTGGTCGGGGCCGGGGTACGGGTCCACGGCTTCGGGGTCGAACGCGGGACGCTGGAGGACGCCTTCGTGGCACTGACCGGGGAGGGCTTCGATGTCGCGGGCTGAGCAGGCTGAGCAGGTCGGGCGGGCTGAGAAGGTCGGGCAGGTCGGGCCCGGCGAGCGGATCGGGGTGGCCGCGCCTCCGGTGGGCCGGCGGCCGCAGACGGCGGCCGGGTTCCTGGCGCTGTTCCGCAGCGAGCTGCGGCTGACCTTCCGCCGGGTCCGGACCATGGTGCTGCTGGCGATCCTCGCGGTGCTGCCGGTCCTGATCGGCACGGTCGTCAGGATCGAGACGGACGGGCCGCGCGGCGGCGAGGGCCCGGCCTTCATCGCCCAGGTGACCCAGAACGGCCTGTTCCTGGTGTTCACCGCGCTGGCGGTGGCGCTGCCGGTCTTCCTGCCGATGACGGTCGGCGTGGTCGCCGGGGACTCCGTCGCGGGCGAGGCGGCGGGCGGCACGCTGCGCTATCTGCTGGTCGCGCCGGCCGGCCGGACCAGGCTGCTCGCCGCCAAGTTCACCGCCGGGCTGGTGTTCTGCCTGGCGGCGACCGCGACGGTCGCCCTGGCGGCGCTCGCCACCGGCGCGGCGCTGTTCCCGCTCGGCGATGTCACGCTGATCTCCGGGGACACCATCGGCCTCGGCTCGGCCCTGCTGCGGGCGGTGCTGGTGGCCGGTGTGGTGGCCGCCTCGCTGGCCGGGCTGGTGGCGATCGGGCTGTTCATCTCGACGCTCACCGGCAGCGGCATCGCGGCGATGGCCGCCACCGTCGGCCTGGTGATCACCGTCCAGATCCTCGACAGCTTCCCGCAGCTGCACGCGATCCAGCCGTTCCTCTTCACCCACCACTGGCTGAGCTTCGGGGACCTGCTGCGGGAGCCGATGTACTGGGACGGTGTGCTGAAGAACCTCGGGCTCCAGGCCGCGTACGTCGCCGTCTTCGGCTCGGCCGCCTGGTCGCGCTTCTCCAGCCGGGACATCACGGCGTAGGACGGCGGGGGCTTCCCGGCGCCGGGAAGCCCCCGCCGGGCGGTTCAGCGGGTGGCCGCCGGAGCGGTGGCGGCCTCGGTGCCGGCCCCCGCGGCGAGCCCCGCGGCGAGCGCGGCCCGCTCCGCGCGGTCCGCCCGCACCCGGCGCAGCGCGTCCCAGGTGAGCAGCGCCAGCGCGGCCCAGACCAGGGCGAAGCCGGCCCAGCGGGCGGGCGGCATGGACTCGTGGAAGACCGCGATGCCGATCAGGAACTGGAACACCGGCGCCAGGTACTGCAGCAGCCCGAGCACGGTGAGCGGCACCCGGACCGCCGCCGCGCCGAAGCAGAGCAGCGGGATCGCGGTGATCACCCCGCTGAGCATCAGCAGCCCCGAGTGGCCCCAGCCGAACGAGCCGGCCACGGTGTGCCCGAAGGTGCCGCGTCCGCTGATCTCCAGGTAGACCAGGTAGCCGACCGCGAACGGGAACATGAAGGCGCTCTCGGCCGCCAGGCTCTCCAGCCCGCTCAGCCCGACCTTCTTCTTCAGCAGCCCGTAGGTGGCGAAGGAGAGCGCCAGGGTCAGCGCGATCCAGGGCAGCCGCCCGTACCCGACGGTCAGCACGGCCACCGCGAGGGCGCCGACCCCGACGGCCGTCCACTGCGCCACCCGCAGGCGCTCCTTGAGCACCAGTACGCCGAAGGCGATGGTCACCAGGGGGTTGATGAAGTAGCCGAGGCTGGTCTCGACGACGTGCCCGGCGTTGACGGCCCAGATGTAGACGCCCCAGTTGACCGAGATCACGGCGGCGGCCGCGCCCAGCATGGCGAGTCGGCGGGGCTGGCGCAGCAGCGGGCGTATCCAGCCCCAGTGCCGCTGGGCGATCAGCAGCAGCACCACGGCGACCAGTGACCAGACCATCCGGTTGGCCAGGATGTCGTCGGCGGCACCGGGCTCCAGCAGCGGCCAGAACAGGGGGAAGAGCCCCCACATCCCGTAGGCGGCGACGCCGTACCAGAGGCCCCGGCCGGCCTCCCGCTGATCTGTCTCCGGCATGACGGCCTGCCCTCCGAAACGCGCGCGTGTGTCGAGCCGACGGTAGCGGGCGGGAAGGCAGACTGTCATCTCCGTATTCGGTTTTTGGTCATGACATTGCCGGGCGGGGCCTGTCGGGCGGGGCCGGTCGGGGCGGCCGGGCCCCGCAGGCGGCGTCAGCCCCGGAGCGCGGCGCTCACGCTCTCCGCCAGCGGGACGGTCGGCCGGCCGGTCAGCCGGGCCAGGTCACCCGGGGTGCCCGCCAGCTCGCCGCGCGCGATGCCCGCGTCCACGTCCACCAGGATCTCCGCGAAGCCCTGCGGCAGACCGGCGCCGACCAGCACCTCCAGGTGCTCGGCCGGGGCCACCTCGCGGTACTCGACCGGCTTGCCCGAGGCCTGCGCGAACGCGGCGGCCAGCTCGGCGAGGCTCCACGCGGCGTCGCCGCTCAGCTCGTACACCGCGTTCTCGTGGCCCTCGCCGACCAGCACCGCGACGGCGGCGTCCGCGTAGTCCCGGCGGGTGGCGCCGGCGACCCGGCCCTGACCGGCGCTGCCGATCACCACACCGCGGTCCACCGTGCCGGCCGCGTCACCGAGGTAGTTCTCGGTGTACCAGCCGTTGCGCAGGAGGGTGAAGGGCAGCCCGGACTCGCGGATCAGCGCCTCGGTCTCCTTGTGCTCGTCCGCCAGCCTGAAGGTGGCCGCGCCCGGCGCGCTGGTGTAGGCGAGGAGCGCGACACCGGCGGCCCGCGCCGCGTCCACCACGGCGCGGTGCTGCGGGATGCGGCGGCCGACCTCGCTGCCCGAGATCAGCAGCACCCGGTCTCCGGCGGCGAAGGCGCCCGCCAGGCTCTCGGGCCGGTCGTAGTCGACCACCCGGACGGTCACGCCGCGCTCGGCCAGGTCGGCGGCCTTCCCGGCGGAGCGGACGGCGACGGCCACCTCGCTCGCGGGGACCTTGGCCAGCAGGCCCTCGACGACCAGCCGGCCGAGCTGTCCGGTGGCTCCGGTGACGACGTACATAGCGCTGCTCCCTGCACATGGTTGCGTGTTGAACTTCCTGCTCGACACTCACCTTAGGGATGGCACTAACTTATGGAAAGTACGCACTTTGAAGTAGGGTACTGACATGCAGGTAATGACCAAGGCCGTGCCGCTCGACGAACTGCCCCCGCCGAACGTCTACGACCGCATGTGCCCGTCCCGGGGCGTCCTGGAGCACGTCACCAGCCGCTGGGGCGTGCTGGTGCTGGCCGCGCTGGCCGAGCGCGGCTACCGCTTCAGCGAGCTGCGCCGCCGGGTCTCCGGCGTCAGCGAGAAGATGCTCGCGCAGACCCTCCAGACCCTGGAACGGGACGGTTTCGTGCTGCGCGAGGCCCACCCCGTCATCCCGCCCCGGGTCGACTACAGCCTCACCCCGCTGGGCCGGGAGGCCGCCGGGCTGGTCGCCGCCCTCGCCCGCTGGTCCGAGGAGCGCGTCCCGGCCGTCGAGCAGGCCCGCGCGGAGTACGACGCCCGGCCGCGCTGAGGCGGGCCGCGCCGCCCATGAGGCGGCTGTCGATCAGTGTCCCGTCGGCCCGTTCTCCGCGATCCGGCCGTTCTCCGCGATCAGTGCCGCCAGCCCGTCCAGCACCCGGGCCAGGCCGAAGACGTACGCGTGGTCCGGGCTGTACGCACCGCCGTGGGCCTCGCCGGCGGCGGCGCCGACCCGGGCGGCGACCGGGTAGCGCTCGGCGTCGAAGACCCGGGCGAGCAGGTCGGCGTTGGCGGCCCACCACTGCCCGTCGGTCATCGCGCTGTCCTGCCGGGCGGCCCGCTCGTCGGCCGCCATCCGGGCGCAGGTCTGGACGAAGCCCAGCAGGTGGGTGAGGGCCGCGTCCAGCTCCACGTCGGGCAGGCCGGAACCGGCCAGGGCGCGCAGCTCGTACTCGTACTTGGCCATCAGGCCCGGGCCCAGCGGCGGCCGGCTGGTGGAGACGGCCGCCGCCCAGGGGTGGGCCCGGTAGAGAGCGCGGTTGTCGTCCGCGACGGCGGCGGCCCGGGCCCGCCAGCCGTCACCGGCCGGGGCGGTCCGCGGCATCGCCGCGTAGACGGTGTCCAGCATCAGGTCGAGCAGCTCGGCCTTGCCGGGGACGTAGGTGTAGAGCGCCATCGGCGAGAGCCCCAGCTCCTGGGCGACCCTGCGCATGGTGACGGCGTCCACGCCCTCGGCGTCGGCGAGTGCGATGGCCGCCGCGGCGATCTCCGTCGTCGAGCGCGCCTGCCTCGGGCCGCGCCGGCCCGGCTTCTCCTCCGTCGCCAGCCCCCAGAGCAGGGCGAGGGTGCGCGCCGGGTCTCCTGCGCTGCTGCGGTCGGTGGCCATGGGGGAAATCCTTGCACGGTCGCCGCCCCGCTACCGTCTACCCCATGACCAGCCCCGGAGCCGAACCCCTGCCCGGCACACCCGCGCCGGAGCCGCTGCGCGTCCGCGTCACCTGCCGGCGCTGCCACCGGCCCCTGCACGACCCCGAGTCCCGCATGCTCCGCCTCGGCCCGGAGTGCCGCGACCCGGCCGAACGGGTCCCGCGCCACGAGGTGGAGCAGGACCCGCTGCCGGGGATCGAATAGGGGCCCGCGTCATCCGGACCGGCTCAGCGGGCTGTCCACCGGGCCCAGGGCGAGGATGCGGTCGGCCGTGCGGGCGAAGCCCTGGTCGTGGGTGATCAGGAGGGTGGTGCGCCCTGTCATGAGGTGGCGCAGCGGGGTGATCACATGGGCGGCGGCCTGCTGGTCCAGGCCCGCGGTGGGCTCGTCCAGGATCAGGACGGGGGTGTTGCGCAGGAAGGCCCGGGCGATGGCGATGCGCTGGCTCTGTCCGCCGGAGAGCTGGAAGCCGTCCTCCCCGATCTCGGTCCGGTAGCCCTGCGGCAGGGCCATGACGAAGTCGTGGGCACCGGCGTTGCGGGCGGCGTTCTCGATCTCGCTCCGGGACGCCTCCGGCCTGCCGTAGGCGATGTTGTCCCGGATGGTGGCGTGGAAGAGCGGCGCCTGCTGGGGCAGCAGGGTGATGGCCTCGCGCAGTGAGGCGAGGGTCAGGTCCCTGAGGTCGTGGCCGTCGAGGCGGACGGCTCCGGCGTCCGGGTCCAGGAAGCGGATCAGGAGCTTCGCGAGCGTCGACTTGCCGCTGCCGCTCGGCCCCGTGATCGCCAGGACCTCGCCGGGGCCGATGTCGAAGGTGAGGTCCGTCAGCACCGGCCGGCCGGGGGTGTTCGGGTAGCTGACGCCGACGCCCTCGAAGGACACCCGCCCTTCGACGTCGTGCACGTCGCGGGCGGTGGGACGTTCCTGGACCGGGCTGCGCATGTCCAGGAGTTCCAGCACGCGTTCGGCCGAGGCGCCTGCCGCGCCGATGACGGTGGCCAGCCCGGACAGCTGCTGGGCCGGCTCGAAGAGCTGCGCCATGAAGGCGGCGAAGGCCAGCAGTCCGCCCAGGGTCAGCGCCCCGTGGTCCAGCTCGTAGGCGCCGACGCCGACGACGACGAGTCCGGCGATCACTTCGAGAACGCTGAGCACCGGCGGGTAGAGGCCGGCCACCCGGGCGGCGCCGAGTTCGCTGTTCAGCAGGGCCGTGCCTTCCCGGTGCACGCGCTCGACCTCATGCTTCTCCTGGCCGTGGGTGTGGGCGACGACCGCGTTGCGCAGGCTCTCCTCCAGCACGGCCGTGACGCTGCCGACCCGTCGGCGGACCTGCCGCTCCCGGGCCATGATGCGGCGCCCGAAGAAGCGTGTGGAGAGCCAGAACAGGGGTGCCACGGTCAGGGCGGCGAGCGTCAGCGGCCAGCTCAGGTACACCGCCGCCGCTCCGAACAGCACCAGACTGACCAGCGCCGTGCCCCCGGTGATCAGGCCGGAGGAGACCAGCTGCTCGATGGCGGCGATGTCCGCGGTGAGGCGGGACATCACGTCGCCGCGCCAACGGCTCTCCAGCGTGTCGGGGGTCAGCGTGTGCAGATGGGCGACGGTGGCCGTCCGCAGCCGCAGGATGTACCGTTCGGCCACTCTGGTGGCCGCGTAGCCGCCCGCGAAGGCGAACAGCGCCCCCACGACGGCCACGGCCACCATGGCCCCGGCGAGCGGCCAGAAGGCGGAGAAGTGTCTCGGCACGAGCACGTCGTCGATCAGGTACTTGAACAGCCAGACCGACACCACCTCACCGAACGCGCCCAGGAGGAGCAGGCCCGCGCTGACCGGCAGCCACCGCGCGTCGGGGTGCACCCACGGCCAGAAGCGCCGGAAGGCCTCCCGCAGCGGGACGGTACGTGCCGCCGCCACCGGTCCCTCGGCTCTCAACGCGCTCGAACCGCTCGATGCACTCGATGCGCTCGATGGGCTCGATCCGCTCGACCCGCTCGACCCGCTCGATGGGCTCGATCCGCTCGATCCGCTCGCCAGGGGATCGGCCCGGGGTTCCAAAGACATCGCTTCGGCCACAGAATCACTGCCCAATCATGGAAGCAGGGACCGGCGGCGTACCGCCGGTCCCCGGCATGGGAGTTAATCCCAGCTCGACCTAGGAGATCAGTACCACCAACGGTCACGGCGTCCGTATCCGAAACCCCGGCCGTATCCGCGGCCACGGCCGAAGTCGCCGCGACCGAAGTCACCGCGTCCGAAGCCGCCGCGTCCACGTCCGAAGTCACCGCGACCCCGGCCTCGACCCCGGCCGAACCCGCCATCGAAGATTGCCATCATGGTGTCCTTTCTGTGATGGCACACCGCCGGACCCGCGTCGCCCCTGTAAGGCAGGCTGCGGCTGAACCGACAACATAGGTATGCCATTGATTGGAAAGGGGGTTCTTGCCACCCACACGCTTGGCGCACGGGTCGAACCCGTTTCCATACCTCCATTATCCGCCTTCGCCAGGAATGCGCGCCCGGGGCAGAGGGCGGGTGACATGCACGTGCACGTGCACCCTCACCTGGTGACATGCACACTCACTCTCGGCTGGTGACAGGCGTGTTCACCCTCGGTTGGCGATGGCCGCGGCCAGTTCGGCGACGCCCGGATGCCTCGGCACCCCGTGGTGGCCACCGGCCGGTTCGACCACCGCCGGGGGGGACGGCGGAGTAGCCGGAGTGCCCTTCGGTGAACGAGTAGTTGTCGCCCGCGGCCTTGCGGACGGTCACCGACGCGCTTGTCCGACGTTCCGTCAGTTCTGCGAAACCGTCATCGAATTCACAGGTCTCGCCGACGATCCCGGCGATCCCGGCGATCCGCCGGATCAACTCCTCGTCCGGCTCCGGAAGAAGGCGGTGGACGAAGGCGACGAAGCCGTCCGCGTCCCCGGCCTCGGCCAGGCAGCGCTCCAGCCCGCGGCCGCCGATCGAGCCGGTGAACACGGAGAAGGGGATCGCCACGTACGCCGGGACGCGGCACCCTGGCCTGCCCGGGTCCGTACCGGCGGGACGGGGCCCCGGGCTCAGGCGGGCAGCGGTGGGGGCCTGCTCAGCCGCGGCCGAGGAGGCGGCGGAGGAGGCCCGGGCGGGGTGCCACGGGCTTGGGCTCCGCGGCTTCCTCGGCCTCCGTGGCCTTCTCGGCCTCCAGGGCTTCCTCGGCCTCCTCGGCACCCTGGGCCGCCCTGCCCCCTGTGGCCTCCGGGTCCTCCGCTTCGGCGGGGGCCGGCGCCTTCGCCTGCTCGATCGCCTCCCGCTCGCGGTGCTCGTCCTCCTCGGTGGGTTCGGCGGCACGGGCGAGGTCGTCCCGCTCGATCAGGCGACGGGCCAGGTCGAGATCGGCCTCGTCCAGCCACGGGCAGGCCAGCACGAGGGTGCAGACCGACCGCAGCACGGTCACCTCGCGCCGCTGGGACGCCTCGGCCGAGTACCGCAGCCGGGTCCGGAGCTGGGCGGCGATGTCGGCGCGGACCTCGGGGTGCGTCCAGCCGATCGCGGTCAGGGCGAAACCGGCCGCCTCGACCACCCAGTCCTCGGAGCCGAGCAGCAGGTCGAGCAGTACCCGGCGGCGGTCCGAGCCCTCCCACGGCTGGTCGGTGCGGTGGTGCGCGATGCCGAGGCAGGCGAAGGACTGGACGGCGCGCACCCAGAGTTCGGGCTGGTGGGCCAGCAGCGCCTGCCCCAGCTCCTCCTCACGCGGCGCGGGCGGGTGGGCGAGCACGCCGACCAGGTCGTCCAGCGGCAGCGCGGCGAGCCGGACCGCGTGGTCGTACGCGGCGGGCAGGCTCGGCCAGACGATCTCGGCGGTGCCCCGGACGAGTTCGGCGCCGCTCGCCGAGGGCGGCGCGACGGCCGGGCGCGGGTCGGTGCCGTCGTACGTCCAGACCCGGGTGCCGACCTCGCACAGCGGCAGCCGGGGGTCGGGGTCGAGGACGGCCCGGTACTCGACGGTCGCCCGGGGCAGCGCCAGGTGGAGGGCCAGCAGCGAACTGGGCGGCTCCAGCGCCGAGACGGTGCACGTGATCTCGTTGTCCCGGCCGGTGTCGGACGACTTCAGGACCTGGTGGAGGACGTTCACCGTGGCCTCGGTCGCGCCGGGTACCATGCCCAGCCAGGGCTGCCGCCTGCAGAGCCGGGCCAGCAGATCGGGTGCGTAGTCGTGCTCGGGGTGGGCGCGGTAGTGGTCGACCAGCGCGACCAGGTGGGCGGTGCCGCCGTCGACGGCGTGCCGCAGGCCGTGCAGCGCCGGGCCCGCCTTGGGGTGGTCCGGCTCGGTGGCGAGGACCCGGTCCAGCCAGGGCAGCCCCTCGGCGGGCCGGCCGGTGGCCCCGTACAGCTCGGCGATGTCCACGGCGAGGTAGGTGTCGGAGGGGTCGCGGGCCAGCTCCGCCTCCCAGACCTCCAGCGCGCGGTCCGGCTCGCCGTGGGCGCGCAGGGCGTTGCCGAGCATCACGGCGGGCAGGTACTCGGGCGCGAGGCGGTGGGCGTGCTCGGCGAGTTCCACGGCGCGCGCGGTGGCACCGAGGCGCCGGGTGAGCCCGGAGACCACGGCCAGCAGCAGCGGGTGGTCCGGGTGACGGGCCACCACGGCCTGGGCGAAGTCCTCGAACGGCTGGACGGCCGGGCGCAGTTCCTCCGGCAGCGGGTCCGGGAGGGTACCGGCGGCCCGCATCACCGCCTGGGCGACGGCGTCCGGGGAGACCAGCTCCGGCAGGTCCTCCCGGCCCAGCCAGGCGGTGTGCGCCCAGGGCTTGCCGGGCTCGTACTGGATCGCCGAGGCGAGCAGCGCGACGGCGGCGTCCCAGTCCCCCGCCGCCGCCTCGACGTGCGCCCGGCAGACCACGGTGCCCAGGTACACCTGCCCGTCGAGCGGGAACAGCTCCCGCGCCGCCTCCGCGCCGCCCGCACGGGCCCACAGCTCGGCCAGCGCCTCGTGCAGCTCGGGCAGTTGGGGGTCGGTGGTCATCGCGTCCGCGAGGTGGTCGGCGGCGTGCGGGAGGTCCCCGGAGTCCATGGCCAGCCGCGCGACGGCCACCTCCCCCTCGGCCGCCAGTCGCTCGTCGCAGCCGTCGGTGTGCTCCATGGTGTCGCGTCCCCCGTCGATCCGTTCCAGCCGTGCGCGGACGAGGCTATCCGGCGGCGGCGACGGCGAGATGATCACCCCCCGGGGTGGGAGCGGGGGTGCGGGACCGATGGCGCGGGGACGACGCGCCGCAGCCCATGGGCTGCGGCCTCGTTACGGCAAGCACTACCCCATTACCAGGGTGCGATCCAGAGGTACACCCCACAGAGCACGGCGGCGGCCAGCAGCATCTGCGCCATCATGGCCGGCGGCCACGTATCCTCGTCCGACTCACCCTTCCGCTGTGCCTCCATCAACCGCTGTGCCAGCTTCCGGCGATGGCCGATGGCGCCCAGCGGGAAGACCAGGATCCCCGTCACGTACATCACCAGGATGGTCGTCGGCTCCATGTGCTTCACCGCGTAACTCGCATACGCGAAGGCCGCCATGGCGAGCGGTGCCAGCGCGGTCTGGATCCGGTACGTGCGCGTGGGCATCCCCGGTACCAGGACCGCCAGGAACACCGCCGTCGCCAGGACGGCGATCCACCACCACGACACCACCCCGAGTCCGAGTGGATACACGTCAAACCCCCCTTGCTGCTGCCGTGCGACCCACGCCGGGCGCGGCCCCCACGGCCCCGTTCAGCCACGGACGTTCGATCACGGACGTCCGCTCGCAGCCAGCCTAACCACAGGCCCGGACGCCCCCGAACCGACCCGGGCCCGAGCGGCCGCGCCCCGCCGAGTCGCGCCCGGAGCCACCGGGGCTGGACGGGCCCGGCCTCACCGCACCGAACAGGAACGGCGCGACGCCCCCGCCCCCACGGGTCAGAACGTCTGGCCCTGGGCGGGGCGCCGCCGGGCGGCGTGGACGAGCAGGGCCAGAACGGCGGCGCCGGCCACCAGGAGCACCACGCCCAGGATGATGGCGAAGGGGGTGGACGCGTGCTGCTCGGCGGCGATGGCGTCGTAGTTGCTCGCGGGCGGCCCGCCGCTGCCGGTGATCACCCGCCCGGCGAGCGGTCCGCAGTAGTCGCCGGGGTACATGGTCGAGCTGCCGCACGTGACCGGTCCGTCGTCCGGCAGGCCGAGGTAGAGGCTCAGCCCGCCGAACCCCATGAGGACGAGCGGGGCGGCGAACGCCCACACGTCGAGCTTCTGCTGAGTCATCGTCACTCTCCTTGGCAAGCAGTCGATTTACCGAGTCATTACCCCTTTTCCCGCTCACTCTGTCACGCCCCCGCCGAATGCGGGGCGGCCCGGAGTCGCCGGTGTCCCACCACTCCCGCCCGCCCGGGTCGGTGGTGGACGAACGGCCGGACCGCTCGGCGCGCGGCCCGGTCGGGGAGGCGGGCACGAACGGCGGGCTTCAACTGGGCACTACCCCACCACCCGTAGGACTCGCGGGGTTTCGCCGGGCTGTACCGGTCGCCGCCGTGGAATCATCGGACGCCGGGTGGACGTGGATCGGGAGAAGGGTGGTGGGTGGACGTGGCCGCCGACTGGGAGTGGGACGACTCGTTGTTCTCGGGCACGGCCGCCTACTACCGGCGCGGAAGGCTCCCCTACGCTCCCGGGCTGGCCGATGTGCTCGCCGGGGTTCTGAGGCTCGACGGACGGGGGCGCCTGGTCGACGTGGGGTGCGGTCCTGGCACCCTTGCGGTGGGCCTGGCCGACTTGTTCGGCGAGATCGTCGGTGTGGACCCGGACGGCGGGATGATCGCCGAAGCCGGGCGCGCGGCCGCCGAGGCCGGGGTGGCCTGGAAGGCGCGGTGGGTGCGGGCCCGGGCGGAGGATCTGCCCGCGGGGCTCGGAACGTTCACCGTCGCGACCTTCGGCCAGTCCTTCCACTGGATGGACCGCGGGCCGGTGGCGGCGACCATGCGGGGCATGCTCCGACCGGGGGGCGCACTGGTGCACATCTCGGATCTGAAGACGGAGACCCGTTCCGTGGAGGGCCTTCCGCACCCGGCGGTGCCCGGTGCGGCCGTGGACGCGTTGGTCGGGCGGTACCTGGGGCCGGTCCGACGGGCCGGCCGCGGGGTGCTGCCGCACGGGACGCCCGACGACGAGGCCGCGGTGCTCGCCCGGGCGGGGTTCTCCGGCCTCCAGCGCCATGTCGTCCCCGGTGGGCAGGCGTTGGAGCGTACGCGCGACGAGGTGGTCGCCCAGGTCTTCTCGATGTCGTCCTCGGCCCCGCACCTGTTCGGCGCGCGCCGGGCCGGCTTCGAGGCGGACCTGCTCCGGCTTCTGCGGGAGGTCTCCCCGTCGGGCCTGTTCTCCGAACGGCAGCCGAGCACCGAGGTGTTCGTCTGGTGGAGGGACCGCACCGGGCTGTGATCGCGTCCGACCTCGGGATCGACGCCCCCGAGTTCGACGAGCCGCAGTCCCGCACCCCGCTGCCCTGAGGCGCCGCACTTCCCTCGCCCGGCCACCGCGGCCCGGTCGTGACCAGGCGCTGTCAGGAGCGTTAGTTCTCCTGTGAAGGTGATTGAAGACCGCCGGGTGCGCCGTACGCGCAGTGCGCTGGGTGCGGCGCTGGTCGAGCTCGTGCTCGAGAAGGGGTTCCACACGGTCACGGTGGATCAGCTGGTGGAGCGGGCCGACGTGGGCCGCGCCACGTTCTACGCCCACTACCGGGACAAGGAGGACCTGCTCGTCTGGGTGGTCCGCGACCTCGCGCTGGACCGCGTGCGCGTCATGCCGGCGGTCGAGCAGGCCGACGCCGGGGCCGAGGGGATCGCCGAACTGCCGCTGCTGCACCTGTTCCAGCACGCCGAGCGGGAGCGGCCGGCCTGCCAGGTCATCCTTCGCGGCGAGGGGGACGGCCGGGCGCTGCGGGAGTTCACCGGGATCATCGGCGAGCTGGCCGGGGACGTCTTCCGGAGCCGCTGCCGGCAGGCCGGCGTTCAGCCGCGCGTCCCGCTGGAGGTGGTGGCCCGGGCGTGGACGGGAGAGGTCGTCGGGGTGCTCTCCTGGTGGATCGAGGGCGGCACGGGTCTCAGCGCCGCCGAGGTGACCCGGTACCTGTGCGACTACTCGGCCTACGGCCGGATGTGGGCCTCGGGCCTGTCCGACGCGCCCGCCCTGGGGAGCCGGGAAGCCGCCCCGCCGCCGAGGACGTGAAGAGGAGCGGCGGCTGATCCGGTAGCCCCTTCCGCCGCAGGGTGGTTGCCGGCCTGATCAGTGCCCGGGGTGGGCCGCCGTGGCGGCGAGCGGCTCGCGGCCGGGCTGCGGTACGGGGGTCCGCCCGGGGGCGAGGTAGCGGCTGCGGACCGCGGTGACGATGTCGGCGCTCGCCTGTCCGGTGCCGTAGGGGGAAGGGAGCCTGGCCAGCCGTTCGGCAGCGGCCTCGTCGTCGAGCAAGTCCCTCAGGGTCCGGGCGAGTTCGTGACCGGGCCGGGCGAGGCGGGCGAAGCCGGCCTGCACGGCTTCGGGGCGCTCGGTGGAGTTGCGCACCACCACGAGCGGGCGCTTGAGCACGGTGCACTCTTCCTGGACTCCGCCGGAGTCCGACACCAGCAGGCGGCAGTGCCGGGCCAGGGCGAGGAAGGCGGCGTGGTCCAGTGGCTCGATCTGCCGCAGCCGGGCGATCGAGGCCCGCAGGCCGAACGCGTCGACGGCGGCCTGGGTCCGTGGGTGCAGCGGCAGCAGCACCGGTATGTCCAGGGCGGCGAGTTGGTCGAGGATCTGGGCGAGCCGTGCGGCGTCGTCGGTGTTCTCGGGGCGGTGGATGGTCGCGAGTACGTAGCCGCCCGGGGCGACGGCGTGCTCGGCCACGATGCGGCGGGCCTCGGCTTCGGCGGGCAGGGTCTCCAGGGTCGCCTCGACGACGGTGTTCCCGGTGATCACCACCCGGTGCGGTTCGATGCCCTCGCGCAGGAGGTGCGCGGCCGCGGTCGGGGTGGGCGCGCAGTGCAGGTCGGCGAGCGGGGCGATGAGGCGGCGGTTGGCCTCCTCGGGCATGTCGGGGTCGAAGGAGCGCAGGCCGGCCTCGACATGGACGACGGGGATGCCGGCGCAGTGTGCCGCCAGCGCGCCGGCGGCGGCGGTGTTGGTGTCGCCCTGAACGACGACGGCGGCCGGCGGGCGTGCCGCGAGGTGGTCGCTCAGCGCGCTGACCATGTGGCCGATCTGCCGGCCGCGCGGCTCGCCGCCGACGCCCTTCAGCAGGTGGTGCGGGCGGGGAAGGCCGTACTGCGCGAAGAAGGCGGTGGTGAGGGCCGGGTCCCAGTGCTGGCCGGTCCACACGACGCGGGCCTGGGGGCCCAGGAGGCGGACCACACCGGCGAGTTTGACGATTTCCGGCCGGGTTCCGAGGACCAGGGCGACATCGGTCGAGGACATGGCGCTCCGAAGGGGGCGAGAGGCGGGATGAGGTCGGTGCAGTAACAGCAGACGGTAGGGAGGGGATTCGAAGAAAAGATCAATACATGCCCCTAATGTCACCCAATTGGCCCAATAAAAGCCGGTTCACCCCGGGCGCTATCACCCGTTCGGCGGACAACGATCGGCCCGTCGGGCCGTCAAGGGCGAGGTCAGGGACGGGTGCCGGATGCGCACCCGCCGGGCGGCTCCGGTGCCGGATACCTGGTCACCAGCAGTTCGTGCTCGGCCAATTGAGGCAAATGAGTGATTTCCCCTCAGATGGGCGCGGCACCGGTCAGATCATCCGGCCGATGCAGCAACATACGGGCTGGCCAGATCGGAACAATCCGGTCAGAACGAGAGGAACTGTCCATGTACGGACCCATTACCGGCGGCCTTCCCCCGACTGCGGCCGGCGGCGGCATTCTGGCCTCGACCGGCTCACCCGGCCTCGGCATCGCGACCGCGGCCGCCACGGCGCTGGTGCTGGTGGGAGTCGTGCTGATCCGGCGCAGCCGGCTGGCCGCCGACACCGCCGACACGGCGGAGCCGACCGATCGGAACCGCGGCGGGGCATAGCCGGCACCAACGCCCGGACACCGGCCACACCTTGTCGTTCCGCCGGGTGCCGGAAAACCGCCCTCGGCCCGCCCCGGAGCCCATTCCGGAGCCCCTACCGGATCAGCCGGCGGTACGGGCCGGGGCGCCGATTCCCGCCACCCGCCCTTCCCCCAGGGGGTTTTCCTCGTGACCGCAGACGCGTACCCGCAACGTTCCCAGCCGTCGCGGCCGGCCCGCTCGCAGGTGTCGCACCCCGGCCGCACCCCGCTGCCCGGCCGGGTGTTCGGTCCGCTGCTGCTGGGTCTGTGCGGGTTCCTGGTCGCCGGCGAGCGCTACTACCGCTTCCACGAGATCGCCGGAGCGCAGTGGCTCGTCTCCCACACGCTGGGCCTGAAGACCATGCTGCTCACGTCCCCCGACGCGCCGGTGCTCTACGCCGGCGACGACGGCGGCTTCGGGCGCGGGATCGCGCTGACCACCGGTTGCAGCAGCGCCCTGCTGATCGCCCCGCTCGCCCTGCTCTCCGGCGTCCTGCTGCTGTTCAGCGCGCGCAGGCCGACGCGGGTCCTGCTGGGCTTCGTCCTGGCGGCCGCCCTGATCGGCGCCACCAACCTGGGGCGCCTGACGTTGATCGTCGCCATGCAGCACCGCTACGGCGACGAGGGATTCGGCTGGACGCACGTCCTGTTCGGCTCGGTGCTGATGATGGCCGCCGCCCTGGTCGCCCTGCTGTTCTTCCTCCACATGATCACCCGAACCTCCACCCACGACGTCGAGGATGGCGCGCCGTGACCCTGCTCGACATCTCCATCTCCCTCTCCTTCGTCCTGGGGGTGAGCTTCCTCGCCTATGTCGCCGTCATCGTGCGCAACTTCCTGCGGGCCCGCCCGGACACCCCGGGTGACCCGACCCGGTTCAGCTGGCACTTCTTCATCCCCTGCCGGGACGAGGAGGCCGTGATCGGCACCACCCTGGACTACCTCGCCCGGCACTTCCCCGAGGCCCGCGTCTGGGTCGTCGACGACCACTCCAACGACCGGACGGCCGAGGTGGTGCGGGCCCGGGCAGGCGCGGGGCAGCCCGTCCAACTGGTCGGCCGCCGGCTGCCACAGGCGCGGACGGGCAAGGGCGACGCCCTGAACGCCGCCTACCAGGCGCTCGAAGCCTGGCTGCCCGGGAACGCCGACGCCGACCGGGTCGTCGTGACCGTCCTGGACGCCGACGGGCGGCCCTCCCCGGGGATGCTGCACTGCTTCGCCGGACCGGCGTTCTTCGGCGACCCGGCCATCGGCGCCGTCCAGGTCGAGGTCCGGATGTCCAACCGCGACGTGGCCGTGCCGCTGCCCGGCCGGGGGCGCCTCGCCAACCGGTTCGCCCGCCTGCTGGCCCGGTTGCAGGACATCGAGTTCCGCGGGCCGATCTCCGCCATGCAGATCACCCGCCGGTACACCCGGACCGTCAACGTGGGCGGCAACGGCCAGGCCAACCGGCTCAGCGCACTGCGCTCGATCGACCAGGGCAGCGCCGAGCCGTGGGGCAGGGCGCTGCTGGAGGACTTCGAGCTCGGCCTGCGGATGATGCTCGGCGGCTGGCGCAACGGCTACACCACGGCCGCCTGGGTGGACCAGGAAGCCCTGTGGAGCGTACGGCAGTTGATCACCCAGCGGGTCCGCTGGGCACAGGGCGCGATGCAGTGCGCGCCCTATCTGCGCCAGGTCTGGCGATCGCACCGCTTCAGCACGACGGGCTTCCTCGAAGTCCTCTACTTCATGGTCCAGCCCTGGCTCCAGGTCATCGGCCTGGTCGTGTACACCGTGCCGATCGCCGCCTTCGCCTACAACTCGGTCGCCTACCCCGAGTTCGTCCTCTCCTTCCTCAGCCGGGGCGGCGCTCCGCTGATCGCGCTCTACCTGCTCGTGGGGGTCGCCGAGTTCGCCGTCTGGGGGCCGGTGTACCGGCGTCGCAGTGAACCGGGGATCAGCCGCCGGGCCGCGCTCGGCTACGGCCTCGCGCTCGCGGTCTATGCCGCGACCACCTACCTCGTCGCGGTCCGCGCCTTCTGGCGGATCGTGCGGCGCAAGAACTCCTGGCACAAGACGGCCCGCACGGCAGAGCCGCCGCCCGCCGTCCAGGAGATCGCCACCGCCTGACCGACGGAGCTTCTCCCCGGCCGGTGATCCGTGGCCAAAGCCACGACCGGTCGGCGGAGTCGATGACCCGCACCTCACCCGTATCCCGTGACAGATCCAGTGGTCTGCCAACCGAAAGGCCCGACCTGTGAGAACTCGCACCCACGTCCGCGTCCTGGCCGGCACCGCGCTCGCCGCCGGAATCCTCGCCTCCGCCGCCCCGGCGTACGCCGCCCTCCCCTCCCCCGAGGCCGACGCCTATGTCGTCTCCTCGGACGCCCTGAGCGGGCTCGTCGCCGTGTCGCCGACGCCGCACTCGACCTACCCGTCGGGCGGCACGCAGACCCTCGTCGGCCTCGACCTCGGGCCGTTCAGCACCACTTCCGTGCTCACCGCGACCACCGCCGGCAACCCCGCCGACGGCACCTCGACGGCCTCCGCGACGGTCGACAGGATAGGGCTCGACCTCGGCCTCGCCCAGGCGTCCCTGACCGGCATCAACACCACCTGCAACGCCACCCCCGCCGGGGCCACCGGCAGCGGCACGATCGCGGGCGGGACGGTCACCATCGCCGGGATCCCGACCACCCTCCAGGCCAACGCCCCCGCCAACACCAAGGTCAGCATCCCCGCCATCGGCACGATCATCCTCAACGAGCAGACCACCGACGCCAACGGCGTGCTGACCGTCAACGCCGCCCGCTTCGCCCTGCTGCCGGTCCTGAACGGCGCCAACCTGACCATCGGCCACTCCCAGTGCGGCGGGGCACAGCCCGCCGAATCGGTGCCGATGATCAACCCGGCCGTCGCCGGGGCGACCGGGGGCGTCGCGCTCGCCGGCGTCCTCGGCGCCGTCCACCTGCGCCGCCGGAACGCCCAGGGCACCGCGCCGACCGCCTGACGGGCGGGCGCGCCCGGCGCAGGGAGGGTGTCCGGCCTGAGGTCGTCCCCGGACGACGAGCCGGACACCCTCCCCGGCCTCCGCGTTCGGCCCGGCGGGCGCGCGTCAGCCGGCCGCGTTCCGTCGGGCGAACGCCGGTGCCAGGTGCGTCCAGACGACCAGGACCGCAGCGACCGGGATCATCGCCGTTCCGGCCGCCAGCCCGTCCGCGGCGGCCTTGCTCAGGTGCTCGCGCAGGATGTCCACGAGCAGGAAGGCCACGGCACAGCCGACGATCGTCCCGGCCAGCCCTACCCGGACCGACGGCCGGTGGCGCGCCCACCACCCCCCGGCGTACATGGTCGCCGGTGCCCAGACCGTCAGTCCGGGATCGTCG
Source organism: Kitasatospora sp. NPDC087315 (assembly GCF_044744345.1). Taxonomy (NCBI): domain Bacteria; kingdom Bacillati; phylum Actinomycetota; class Actinomycetes; order Kitasatosporales; family Streptomycetaceae; genus Kitasatospora; species Kitasatospora sp. NPDC087315. The sequence continues at coordinate 135,714 of NZ_JBIUYD010000004.1, forward strand.
AACAGGAGCGCCACCAGGTAGGCCCCGCCCAGGAACAGCCAGACACCCGTCAGCAGTCCCAGCGCCTGCCTCACCGAGATCCGGCCTTTCACGGGCCCGCCTTTCTCAACCCCGCCAACGTGGAGGTGCCCAAGGCTACTCAGGGCCGAAGGACCGCACACCGGTCGAGTCCGTCGCAGTCCAGGACAGCGGTGGCCTCGACCTCGACCAGGTGCTCGGGCAGGTCCAGTGCCGCGACGCCGATCAGGGTGGCCGGGGGTGCGGGGGCGGTGCCCGGCTTCCCGGCCGCCCGGGCGATGCGGACCTGACGCGCGCGGACTCGCTGGCACGGGAGATCTTCTCGGACGTCGCGAACAAGTGGGCGCTGCTGATCGTCGAGTCCCTCGGCGGCCCTCCGGCGCGCACTGATCTCCCCGCTGTTCCTTGACGTTCGGTTTCTCGGGCCCTCTGCGGGTACGCAGAGGGCCCGAGCAGCTTCAGGAGTGGGAAGTCGGACGGTCGACGGGCCGGCTTCCGGCCCAGAGGTCGCGCATGGCCCCATGCCACGCGTGCGTTCACTACCTCAGGAGTTCGGCGAAGCGATCCAGCGCACGATCGGCACGGTGGCGGTCGCCGGTGGCTGTGAGATCGAACAGCAGACCCCGGAGAACGGCCATGACCAACGTGGGCGTGACGGTGTCGTCAGGGCCGGTGGAGACGTCCCGGAATGTGGCACCGAGGGTGTCGAACCAGTCCGTGATCGCCCGCCCCTGGTCGGGATAGGCCTCGGGGTGGAGCAGGCCGTCGGCGTGCACCTCGAAGAACAGCCGGACGAACGGCGCACGTTCGTCCGCGCTGATCCACGCCCAGATGCCACGCAGCCGCTCCTGCACGGAACCCGTCTCCGGCGGAAGGTGCCCGGCCAGGCGCACCGCACCTCGGCGCCGGGCCTCGGCGAGGACCGCGGCGACCAACTCCTGTTTGCTGCCGAAGTCGTAGAGCAGCATCCGTGGGCTGGTGTCGAGGGCTGCGGCCAGTGGTCGCAGGCTCAGCCCGGCCAACCCGTGCGCCAGCACGTAGTCGGTCGCCCGCGCCAGTGTGCGCTCACGCCGGGTGGGATCTGCGGGTCGCCCCACGGTGGATCTCCTCTCGGAAACCTGAACTGAAACAGCGTCAGCAAATATATGGTACGACTGTTTCAATAACGAGGGGAGACCACCATGCCCACCTTCGACCGAGCACTCGTCCTGGGCCCCGGGAGTCACGTCGGCACGGCCTGGATGGCCGGCCTGGCCTACGGGTTGCGCCGCGACGGCGTGGATCCGGGCGAGGCCGATCTGACCGTCGGCACGTCGAGCGGCGCGATCGTCGGAGCACTGCTCGCCACCGGGCAGAACCCGGGTCGGCTCGCGACTTCGGCTCGCCCGGCAGCTCACCGGCTCAAGGCGGACCCCGAGCGGACGGGCGCGGTGTTCGCCGTGCTCGGCGACCGCAGCCTGGAACCCGGCGAGGCCAGGCGTCGCGTCGGCCGGCTCGCGCTCGACAGCACCGACCCCCAGGCCGATGAGGCGCTGATCGCGGGGCGCGCCGCCTTGATCGGTGCGGACGCGTGGCCGGAGCGGCGACTGCTGATCACCGCCGTGGACGCGACCACCGGTGAGCCCGTGGTGTGGGACCGCGACAGCGGAGTGCCGCTGGTGCACGCGGTGGCGGCGAGCAGCGCCTTCCCCGGAGCCGCGCCGCCCGTCGCCATCGACGGCCGGCGATACATGGACGGTGCGCTGCGTGCGGGCACCAACGCCGATCTCGCGGCCGGTGCCCGCACACTGGTCGTGATCGAGCCGATGGCCCACCTGTTCCCCCGAGAGCCACTCGACCAGCAGCTGGCGGCCGTGGGGGCGGACACCGTGGTGACCATCGGCCCCGATCCGGCCTCGGTGCGCGCTTTCGGCTCGAACCTGGGCGACCTGGCAGCCTGGGAACCGGCCTACCAGGCGGGTCTTCGCCAGGCCGGCGACGTCGCCGCGCGACTCCGCCCCGCGTGGAGGGCAGAAGCCAGTGCGACCTGACCGCCGATCAGGTCGGTGACACGTGGGCGGTGGCAGCCCGGCGGACGAGTCGCCGCGCCGGTCGACCCCTCCGGCAGCACAGCGGCGAGTTGGTCCCAGGGTGGTTCAGCCTGCCATGACGGCAGTACAGGCTCAGGTCTCCCAGGTGATCGCAGAGCGTCGCGACTTCGCGGTCGCCAAGACCGGATCCCGCACTCCTGGGAGTGACGGTATGCCTGTCGCCCTCGGCACCGGCCTCGCGCTCACCGTCGGCGTGCCCAGTGCCGACGCCGACGACTACCACCCGTCCAGGGTCCCGAACGTCGTCACCCTGGGCAGCGCCATCAGCCCGCACTGCCTGGAGATCGGCGGCTGGAGCACCGGCAACGGCGCACCCGCCCAGCAGTGGTCCTGCACCGGCGGCGCCAACCAGAAGTGGCTCTGGATCCACGTCCCGGGCGGCGACTACACCTTGCGCAACGCGTGGAGCGGCAAGTGCCTGGACGTCCCCGCCGGGGCGAACACCAACGGTGTCCGCATCCAGCAGTGGGACTGCTGGAACGGCAACAACCAGATCTGGTACACCTACGCGGCCGGCCAGGGTTATCCTCCCGTCAATTACTGGGGACCGCGTTGGGTTGTGATCAAAGGGCAGTCTGGGTTAGGTCTTTGATCACAACCCGATACGGTCCCTAGGCCCGGTCCGGGCCATCCAGGAGGACCGGCAGGGTGCGGTGCCCGTTGGAGATCAGCGAGTCGACCGGCTCCAGCTCGACGCCCGGGACGAGTACCAGGTGCGGGAAACGCTCGAACAGTGCGCGCAGTGCCGTGCGGGCCTCCAGGCGGGCCAGCGGTGCGCCGAGGCAGAAGTGCGGGCCGTGCCCGAAGGCGAGGTGGTCCTTGACGTCCCGGGTGACGTCGAATTCCGCGCCGCTGTCGCCGTGCCGCGCGGGGTGGCGGCCGGCGGCGGCGTAGGAGGCCAGGATCGCATCGCCCCGGCGGACGGTCACCCCGCCCGGCAGCTCGATGTCCTCCAGGGCGTAGCGCATCGGAAGGTGCGCCAGGGGCGCCTCCCGGCGCAACGACTCCTCGACCACGTCGTCCCAGCCCGCCTTGCCGGCGCGCACCAGGCCGAGCTGGTCGGGGTGGGTGAGCAGCAGGGAGATGGAGTTGTCGATCAGGTTGACGGTGGTCTCGTAGCCGGCGGCGACCACCAGCATGACGGTGTCGAGCAACTCCTCCTCGGTGAGGGCGCTGCCGTCGCCCTCGGTGTCGCGGGCGGCGATCAGCAGGGAGGTCATGTCGTCGCCGGGCTGCTCGCGCTTGGTGGCGACCAGCGTCGCGATCACCGTGTAGAGGGCCACGTTGTTGGCCTGGGACTCCTCCGGGGTGAGGGTGGTGTCGAAGACCCCGTCGACGTGCCGGCTGAAGCCGTCGCGCAGTTCGTCGGGCAGTCCGAGCAGGTGGGCGATGACCAGGATCGGCAGCGCGCGGGCCAGGTGCTGCCGCAGGTCCACCGGCGCCCCGCCGGTGCCGGCGGTGGCGATCGTGTCGATCAGCCCGGCCGTCATCCCCTCGATCCGGTCCGCCAGAGCGGCGACCTGGCGGGGGGTGAAGGCCGCGCTCACCAGGCGGCGCAGCCGGCGGTGGTGCTCGACGTCCGTCGTGGACATGTTGCGGGCCGTCACCCACAGGGCCAGCGGCCAGCCGGCCGCCACCGACCCGTAGTCGGGCCAGTGCTGCGGGCCGTTCTTGGCGATCCTCGGGTCCTTGAGCAGCGCCTCCAGCAGGTCGGGGTCGGACACGGCCCACGCCTGCACCCCGAGGATGTCGGCGGGCGTGGCGGGCCCGCGCGCGATCAGCTCGGCGCTCTCGGCGTCGCGGGCCCGCCCGGTGGGGTCCAGGACGAGCACTGGGCGGTTGACCGGACACTCCAGGGGGCGGTTCAGCGGGGCCGGCCGATTCTCCAACTGACGCTCCACGAGGGCTCCTTCACACGGGTTGAGGTGACGGGTCACGCACGCATGTTCGAGAATGGTCGGCCGCCCGTCACCTGTCGAGTGCGCATCCCCTCGCCCCCGCGCGCCCCAGCGCGCCTCCGCGCGCCCCTGGGCGCGCCCCCGCCCGGCCGCCGAACCGCCCGCCGTCGCCTGCCCCGATTGACGAGGACCGTCAACTCACGTGACCCGCGAGGACCGGGCGAAGGCGATGGACGGCATGACGACGATCACGATGCCTCGACCGACGCCCCGTCAATTCGTGCAGGCCGGCGGCGGGGCGCGCTACGCGGTGGCGGTGGACGCGGTCGGGACGGGGCTGCTGCGGCCGTTCCTGCTGCTGTACGGGATCACGGCGCTCGGGCTGGGCGCGGCGGCCACCGGCCTGGCCATGACGGTGGGGATCGTGGAGCCGATGGCCGCGCGGCCATCGGCTCCACCGACTTGCGCCGCCCCTCCAGCAGCAGCCCCCGCACATACGCCTGCCCCCAGCGATGCTGATCCGCGCCCCACAGGCATGGATGGAGCCGACCCGACTGGACTCCGCAGCCCGGGCAGGACGCCCCGACCACCGCAGACCTCGCGTCCATGACCGCCGGAAACAGCAACCCCTCCAGCCGGACCAACACCTCGTTCACGAGCCAGAAGTGTCAACGGCAGCACGACGGCGCCCGACGATCTTCAGGCAACCTCACGAGGACGGCCGGGGATCAGCCATCACGCAGCGTGAACCTCTGCCCGCCGAAGACAGCCAGCGGTTTCCCGGGCCCTCTGCGGACGCGCAGAGGGCCCGGACGGCTTCGGGAGCGGGAAGTCGGACGGGCCGACTTCTGGCGCAGGGGCGCCTGGGGCCCAGCGGTCACCGACGGCGCGCCGATGACCCTGTGCGAGGAGCACGGCTCCGGCCTCGGCAGCTACTGCCGGGTCGCCGAAGCCGTGGTCGCGTTGCTGCACTGGTTCCGCCGCCCGCGCATCCGCCGGGGGATCCGCGACGACATCCACGAAGCCTTCCTTGCCCTGGGCTGCGCCGTCATCTGCCGGCGACGACTGCGCGACACGCCTTGCCAGGAACCCTTGGCACTTACTCGCAGCCGTTGGATCTCAGCACGTCGACCTCGCAGCCCGGCGCGGACGGGTCGAAGCCGTGCTCGACCAGCCAGCGGACCGCCAGCAGGCTTCGCAGCGACCACCACGCGCGGATCACGTCGAGGTCGACGTCGGTGCCGTAGCCGGCGACGACGTCGCCAAGGTGCTCCTCGTGTCCGAGCGTCAGGACGGCGAGGTCGAACAGGGCATCGCCCCGGCTCGCCTCGGACCAGTCGATCACGCCGGTGATCTCGTCACCGTCGACGAACATGTGGGCGACCTGCAAGTCGCCGTGCGTGAACACCGGTGTCCACGGCCGCAACGCACCCTCGGCGACGCGGCGGTTGCGCGTGACCAGGTCGGCGGGAAGGACACCGTTCGTGACGAGCCAGGCGCATTCGGCGTCGAGGGCCGATGCGAGTTCGTCAGGGCTACGACCGGGCCATGGCGGCAGCGGCGCGTCGTGCAGCGTCCGTGCGGCGGCACCCGCCGCGGCCCACGCCGCCGGCGACGCGGTCGACGGCTCACCGAGGCGGCCGAGGGCCGTGCCCGGGAGGGCGGCGAGCGCGAGCACGGGCGGCTTCCGCCACAGGACCTCCGGAGTCGGGACCGGCGCCATGGCCATCGCCTCGATCTCGACGTCGGTGCGCATCTGGTCAGCGTCGATCTTCAGGAACACGTCGCCGACGCGCAGGGTCGCGCGCTCCTGATGGGCGACGACCACCTCGACCTTCTCCATGTCGACCATTATCGCGGGACGCCCGCCGATGTCACCGGGGTTTATCGCGGGCGACTGCACGGCTGACCGCGTCCCGCCGCCTGCGGCCTCGCGCACGACACCGACCACTGACCAGGCCAAGTACACCACCTGCCAGGAGTCCCAAAAGCGGTAGGGGAAGCTTTATCTGACCCACGGTCATGGATGGAGCGGAGCGCGCTACCGCAGGAGGTCGAAGCCCGCGCGACCATACGTCGGGCTCGGCACCTGCTTGGCAGAAGTCTGCCGCTCACACGATGTGCCGGCGCAGATCAACCGCCGGACGTGCAGACGCAACAGCGTTCGTCGGCCTACCCGACCGACAACATCCTCACGTCCGCGACCGCCGGAAACAGCACCCCCTCCAGTCGGACCACCACCTCGTTCACGGGCCAGAAGTGTCAACGGCAGGACGGCCGGGGGGATCGGCCATCACGCAGCGCGAGCCTCCGCCCGCCGAAGACGGACAGCGGCCTCCCGGGCCCTCTGCGGGTGCACAGAGGGCCCGAACGGCTTCCGGAGTGGAAAGTCGGACGGGCCGACTTCTGGCTCAGCGGGGTCTAGGGCGGGGCCTGGGGTTGAGGCGGCCCGGGTGCCAGGTGGCGTTGCGGCCGGCGGCTTCGCGGTAGGCGATGCGCTGGACGGCGGTGAGGAGACGGTAGAGGTTGAGGGCGACGTCGGACTCGTCGGCCTCGTAACCGAGTTCGTACAGGAAGGCTTCGAGTTCGGGCCAGTCGAAGTCGTCCGGGACGACGGGCCCGCACGGGTGGTCGGCGTACGCGTCGAAGGCGGCGGCGACGGCGTAGTGCGCGGCGGCGAGGGCGTTGGCGAGCGGGGGCGGCACTTCGGGCATGAGGGTGCCCTTCAGGGAGGGTGGTGCACCGGGGGGTTGGGGGGGGTGAGGGCGGCTGGGGCGGCAGCCGCCCTGGGGCGGGGTCGATCAGCCCGGTATGCCCTGGTTGGGCTCGTCCTCGTCGGCCCTTGCAACGTTGAGGGCGGTGATGACGCCGAGGACGACGGTGAGGATGGCGAGGGCGAGGAGGACCGCGAAGGCGGTGGCGACGAGGAAACCGGTGGTGCCGGGCCTCATCGGCGGATTCCGAGGACGCGGGTGCCGAGGTGGGCGGCGAGGCCGTGAAGGAGCTCTTCGGCCTGGTCGCGGGTGAGCGGGAAGGCGAGCTGTTCGCCGGGGCCGGCGGCCACGTCGAGGTCGACGGCCAGGCGGAGCTGGACGGTGGCGTCGGGGACGTGTTCGACGGTGAGGTAGGGGACGGTGGTGCGCTCGACGTGCACGGCCTGGGTCGAGGAGGTGGCGAGGGGGATCACGACTCCCACGGGTCACCGCCCCGACCGGCGTCGAGGAGGAGGTTCAGGAGGTTGAGGAGAGTGGTGGACGGCGCGGTGCCGAAGTTGACGAGGACCCGGCCGTCCATGGTCCGGTCCGTGGTGGCGGACGGGAAGATGATGCCGAACTTGCGGCCGCGCTCGTGGACTTCGGCGATCAGGCTGGTGATCTGGGCCTCGGTGTAGACGCGGGTGCGCGGGTCGGTGGGCTTGATCGGGTGGCGGCCGCGGCTGTCGTTCACGCGGCGGCGTCCAGCTCGAACCAGACGATTTTGCCCTTTTTACGGGGGTTTGCGCCGAAGCGGTGGGTGAGCTCGCGGACCAGGTGCAGGCCCCGGCCGGACTGCGCGTACGGGTCGGTCGGTTCGCGCTGCTCGGGGAGGTCCGGGCTGTCGTCGCAGACCGAGACGCGGAGGGTGCGGTTCAGGAGCAGGACGACCACGAGGGGCGCGGAGCTTCCGGCGTGCTTCCAAGCGTTGACAAACAGCTCATGAAGGGCGAGCTCGGCGTCGTAGATGGTGTCGTCCGGCCACCCGGCGCCGGTCAGGGCCTCGCGCAACTCGGTGCGGGCGGCGGACCAGTCAGGCGGTTCGGGCAGGTTGAAGGCACACATAGGGGACCTCCGTGGGGATGTGAGGGGTGGTTCACCGGCGGAGATGTGTCGCCGTGAGCCAGGCCAGGGCGGACTGGCGAATGTCACGCGTGGCTGCTCTGCGGTGCGCGGGCAGAAGGCGCCTACTGCCCTTGTTACAGGCGTTACTGACGCTCCGTCGTGTGATCGGTGCAACACTGAGAGTAGGGTGGAGCTAAGCAACATTGCAAGTGGTTCGATGGGTCTCCCGGGTGCTGTCACCCGTTGGTGGCGTCGTGGACGACTTGTGCGCGAGACTGCGTCGACAGGAAAGGAAAGCCGTGGGATACAAGGGGCCGATCAGTCAGCGGCAGCGCCGGTTCGGGGAAGAACTGCAGCGCCTGCGCCTGGCAGCCGGGCTGTCCGCTCCGGAGGCTGGCGCGCTCGTGGGGATGAAGAGCCCGGCGGTGAGCCACACTGAGGCCGGACGGATCACCCTCAATCCGGAACGCCTTGAGATCTGGCTCGATGCCTACGGCTGCACCAATCCGGCCTACCGGGCGACGCTCGCCGAGATGGGACGCAGTACCGGCAAGGGGTGGTGGACGGAGTTCGAGGGGCGGGTTCCACCACTTGCCCTCGAACTCGCCGAAATCGAGGACAGGTCCGTTCGTCTGGACAGTTACGACTCTCTCTACGTTCCCGGAGTCCTTCAGCTGCCCGGCTATACGGAAGCTATCTACGAGGATGCCGATCCCGAAAGCAGATGGGAAGCTACAGCAGAAGTCCGGTTCCGGATGGAACGGCAGCGGATCCTCACCGATAACAAGCAGCGACAGTTCCGGTTTGTAATCCACGAGGCGGCCCTGCGCATGCGTTTCGCTGGTGAAACCGTGATGAGGGCACAACTGCTGCACCTGCTTGAGACGGCAGAGCTCCCCAACGTCACCATCCAGGTGCTGCCGTTCACCGCACCGAAGCACGCACCTCTCTCAGCTTCGTTCCTTTTCTGCGACCCTGGCTGCACCGACCTGTCGACAATCATCCTGTCCGGACCCAAGCGCGCCGAGCACCTTGGTGATCCAGCAGACATCGCGGCCTACCATCAGAAGTTCCAGCAGCTGAGCGACCGTGCACTCCCTGCCATAGGCGCCAGCGAGTCCCTACGTAAACTCGCCTGCCGTGACTCATGGGGGCTTGTTCAACACCTCCTCTACCTGCTCCAGAGCTGAAAGGCACCTGATGTCCCACCTCGTTTGGCAGAAGTCCTCCTACAGCAACGCGGAAGGCGCCGACAACTGCCTCGAACTCGCCCCGGGAGCCGGTGATCTCCGCCATTTGCGCGAGTCCGACGACCCGAACATCGTCATCACCACCAACACCGCCAAGCTCCGCGCCTTCGTCCTCGGCGCCAAAGCCGGCGAGTTCGACCACCTCCTCTGACAACTCCGACTGCCGCACGGGTATCAACCCATCACATCCACCATTGCGGAGGTACCCGTGCAGCAACTTAACTGGCAGAAGTCGTCGTTCAGTGGTCCGGATGACGGCAACAACTGTCTCGAACTTGCCGTCGGGGCAGACGATCTCCGCCACCTGCGCGAGTCCGACAACCCGGACACCGTCATCACCACCAACACCGCCAAGCTCCACGCCTTCATCCTCGGCGCCAAAGCCGGCGAGTTCGACCACCTCCTCTCATTAGGCCACGACGTAGAGCGCGCTGCACGGGGTATCAACCCAGCACATCCACCATTGCGGAGGTACCCGTGCAGCAGCTCAACTGGCAGAAGTCGTCCTTCAGCGGAGGCGACGACGGCCACTCCTGCATCGAACTCGCCCCCGGAACCGGCGACCTCCGCCACCTCCGCGAGTCCGACGACCCGGACGTCGTCATCACCACCAGCACCGCCAAGCTCCGCGCCTTCATCCTCGGCGCCAAAGCCGGCGAGTTCGACCACTTCCTCTGACAACTCCGGCTGCCGCACGGGTATCAACCCAGCACATCCATCGCCATGGAGGTACCCGTGCAGCAACTCACCTGGCAGAAGTCGTCCTTCAGCAACGCAGAGGGCGGCAGCACCTGCCTCGAACTCGCCCCCGGAACCGGCGACCTCCGCCACCTCCGCGAGTCCGACGATCCGGACGTCGTCATCACCACCAGCACCGCCAAGCTCCGCGCCTTCGTCCTCGGCGCCAAAGCCGGCGAGTTCGACCACCTCCTCTGACAACTCCGGACGCGACGCCTTCACGCCCGCCACATGATCACAGCCACTCAAGAAGAGCCGCACCGCGTGCCACGAGCACGAGAAGGTGATCGACACATCCTCAAGTCGGTGCAGGCCAAAAAACCTTGAGGAGGCTGCAAGAAGGTCCTAAACTTGTCCGGTGATCGACAAGGCGCGCGCGTTCGACGAACTCGGCCCCGTTGTCAGCAGGCATCCGGTGGCCAGCGGCAAGCGATGGGTGAATGCCTCCTGGGCACTGGGTATCGGCGTCCCGGTCGGCTGCTTGGGCCTATGGGGAATGCTCGCCACCGGCGATGACGCGTCGGTCGGTGCCAACAAGGCGGTAGGCATACTCATCGGCCTCGGCCTGGCCGGGGTCTACATCGCGGTGACTCAGGCCCTCCGGGCAGTACGTGGCGGATCGGCGGAGTACTTCGAGATGCGCGAGCACGGCCTGGTCCACGGCTCCCGGCAGGGGCCGACGGTCTTCGCCTGGGACCAGGTCGCCACGATCGCCATCCGGACCGCCGACCGGGACAGCGGGCTCGCCCGGCAACTGGGCATCGGGTACCGGTGCGTGCTCCGCTCGGCCGACGGCAGGCGGGTCCGGGTGGACGGACTGGCCGAACGGCACGGCGAGTTGGGCCTCGCGGTGCTCAGCCGGTGCCCGCATGCGACCCGGCTCACCGGCAATGAGTGGGAGCAGAAGGCGGGCGGTCGGCTGCTGGCCGCAGGCGCGGCATGCCTGGCCGCGGTCGTCGCCATGATCCTCTTCATCGCGAGCCGCCCGGACAAGGTGATCACCGACCCCCACGACATCACCTACGTGCGCCACATACCCGGCCTCAGCGACACCCAGATGTTTCTGCTCGCCATCGGAATCATGGTGTGCCTGATCGCGGGCATCACCTGCGTCGTCCTGTTCGTACGGGCTCGGATGATGCGCAGGTGAGGACGCCCTAGGCAGTTGTCCACTGCTCTCGGGCCAGGGATGGATCGGAGGAGCGGCCCCGGCGGGGACACCTGCGGTGTCGCCGGCTCCCCCGGCAGCCCGGAACGGGTCGTAAGCACATCTCCATCCCGGCACCGACCCGCGGTGGCCACCCCCTGGTACGCGTTCATCCCGGCGACCGTGGTCACGGGCCCGGGAATCGGCCGCGTGGTCGCTCCGATGTCCACCGAGGCAATGCGGAACGTCGAACCCCGGCTGGCCGGCGCCGCCTCAGGCATCGACAACACGATCCGTCAGATCGGCTCCGTCATCGGCGCGGCGACGGCCGGTGCTCTGCCACAGGGCCGACTGGCTGCCGAGCTGGCCACCGGCAAGACGTACGCCGACGCGTTCATCGCCACGATGCACGTCACCGCGATCCTCCCGATCACCGTGGTCCTGGCCGGAGCACTTGCCTGCCTGCTGGTACGCAACCACACCAGGGCCGAGCCCGCAGACCCCGTACCGGCTACGGCCACCCGGGAGACGACGCCCGGTCGCTGAGTTCTTACCGGCACCCCGTGTCGGCGAAGACGTGAGAGGTACCGACAACGCACCGCGGTCGGCCCCCGTCGGGCCGGGCGTCGCGCCTCCGGCCCCCGCGGAGCGCTGGTGACGCGGCAGCGGTGGAAGAGAAAGTGCCCGCCCGCGCGACATCCTGACGCCTCACGTAGTCATGAGGGGTATGCACGGGGATCACCGAACAAGGGAACAGGCGGGGACCGAGTGAAATCAGCACAGGAGGACGAGTATCTGGAGTTCGTGGCCGCGAGGGCGAAGGCGCTGTACCGCTCGGCGTACGTCCTCGCGGCCGGCGACACGCACCTTGCCGAGGACCTGGTCCAGGAGACCCTCAGCCGGGTGTACGTGCACTGGAAGCGGGTGGCCGGTGCGGACAACCCGGTGGCCTACGCCCAGACGGTTCTGGTCCGCACCTTCCTCAGCCTGCGGCGTCGGCGCAGCACCGGCGAGCGCCCCACCGGGACCATGCCCGACGGTGCGGCGTCCGGCCCGGACACCGCGCTGCGGCTCACCCTGCTGGACGCGCTCGGCCAACTGCCGCCCCGTGACCGGGCGGTGCTGCTGCTGCGTTACTGGGAGGACCGCAGTATCGAGGAGACCGCCCGGATGCTCAGGCTGAGCAGCAGTGCGGTCCGCTCCCAGGGCACCCGGGCACTCGCCAGGGTGCGTGCGCTGCTCGGCGACAGCCTGTCCGACCTGGTTCCGCACTGAGCACCGGTGCGCGCGGGTCAGAGCCACCACAGAGCCCCCATCGTTGACAGAAAAGGTGACGCCAGCATGCCGTTCGAAGCAGACCTCGCACATGCCCTGGACCGCACGACCGACTCCCTCGAACCCGATCTCACCGCGCTCCTGGGCGGAGCCGTCAAGCGCGGGCGGAGCCGTCGGCGTCGGCGCGCCGCCGGCGTCGTCGCCGGGGTCGGTGCCTGCGCCGTGATCGCGGCAGCCGGCCTGATGCTCCCCGGTGTGCTCGCCGGGATCCGCCCCGCAGGTTCCGAGCTCGAGCCGGCGGCGCAGGCGGCGCCCCGGTCCGCTATCACCGACACCCAGATGATCCAGGCTCTGGAGATGACGTTCCCCGGGGGCCGGTTCAGCGAGGTCACCGGGCAGAGCAACAACCCCTCGGATCCGTCCGGCGGGGCCGTCGCCAACGCCGGTCTGGTCCTCGACGACGGGCAAGGGGCCGCCTACGTCGGCATCTCGGCCGTGCGGCTCAAACTGCCGCTCAGGGACGGCGACGGGCTGAGCTGCAAGTGGAAGCCCAAGCGCGACGCAGCTGACACCTGCACGCTGCGCGAGCTGCCGAGCAGCGCCGAGATTCCGGGCGGGGCCCTGGTGATGTCGGAGCAGAACGCGGCCGAGCACCCGGCCCGTGCCGACACCGCCCGTCGCTGGACGATCACGGTGACCCTGAAGTCGACCGGCGCGCAGCTTCAGATGGTGCAGTGGAACAGCACCGGCGGTGGCACTGGCGCCGATACACCGAAGCCGACCCGCGCCGCGCCCCCGCTCTCCGAGCAGCAGGCGGTGGCCGTACTCACCGGTGCCACCTGGGCGCCGATCCTCGCTGCCGTCGGCTGACCGGTCGCACTGCCGGAAACGGGGGCAGAACCTCCATGGCCTGCTGCGCCGGCAGGTCATGGACGGTCCGGCCGGTACCGTCACCCCGCCACAGGCCGACGTAGTGGTACACCGCGCCGCTGGGCGGCAGGTCGCCCGGCAGGTAGGCAAACTGACGGCCTGTCCGCATCCAGCAGTGGGACTGCTGGAACGGCAGCAACCAGATCTGGTACCCCTACGCGGCCGGCCAGGGCTATCCCCCCGTCAACTACCAGGGCGTTTTTCGAAGTGCTGGTCACAGCCACTCGTTGATGGCTGCGACCAGCACGGTCGCTTCGTAGCGGACGGCAAGAACCGGGTGCGGGGGGCGACGAGGTGCTCGTGCTGCTGCGGGAGCGAGAGGCCGCGTGCCGCAGAGAGGCGGAGCGGTTGCGCGGGGAGGCCGAGCGGACCGCCGGGCCGCTGCGGGTGCGCGAGGACGGGTTGGCCAGGAGAACCGGCGTGCCACCTGCCGGAGGGCACGCCGTCGACCGGATGTCCTCGTCCTGGTCGGACGGTCTCGTCTACTGTTCTTCGGCCGGTTCGCCGTTGGCTGCCGTGGTGTCCGGCGGCAGCGTGTCGGCAGCCGCCCGGGGACGGTCGGGAAGCAGGTGCCGGGCAGGCAGCGGGATGCGCTCACCGGAGGCGTCGCTGGTGAAGGGGATGACACCCGATCCGCCGGGGAACTCGCCGGTCACGTAGTAGTCCGTACGGAACCCGAGGGACGCCTGGGCGCTGAGGGTTTCGCCATTGGCGCGGACGGGCACGAGTTCGTGCTGCTCCATCCACAGACAGCCGGTGCTGCGCGGCGGAATGATGAGCCCGCGTTCCTTTCTCTCCTCGGCCATGGTCGACACGTTGCGGCGGGTTTCGTAGCCCAGTTCGATGGAGGCGGAGACGGAGGCGGTGGTGGTCACACTGGCGCCCATGCCGAACGGTTTGGCGGACGCCTCCACACCGACCGACGCGCCCACGGTGATGCCCGTGGCCACGCTGAAGGAGAAGCCCGCCTCCCGGGTGACCCCCGTGGTGATCGTCTGCGACTCCGGCTGGGCCACGGTTCCGGCGCGGTTGTCGCGGAAGAGGACGAGATCGAAGATCCGGTGGCGGCGGATCCGGTAGAACGGCGAGTTCTGGATCTGCCAGGCCGCGGTGCGGTTGGGGTCGTTGACCAGGACGTAGGGCACGGTCACGGTGCGGTCGGTCACCCTCGTCTGCGCCGGCGGCCTGGCGGGCGACGTCAGGACCGGGATGCCGGGGCCGGGTGCGCGTTGCACGACGGCGGGCAGGTCGAGGATCCAGGTCGTGGGAGTGGGGTTGGGCCGCCCGGCGACGCGCACGGCGGTGAACCCGCCCACGGGCAGGAACAGGCGTTCGTCGAGGTCCCCGTCCGGGTACGGCGGAGTCACCACCGACCACAACCGCGTCCCGGCGCCGTCGAACAGCTGCTCGCCGACCTCGCCCTGACGCGCGTAGCGCCGTCCGTTGTGCACCTGCCTGATGCACACACCGGTCTCCAGCGAGGGCGCGGAAACGGAGGCGCAGTCGCTCAGGGCGACGTATCCCGGCGGAGGTATCGGCCGCCAGACCGCGGAGGACAGTTCATCACCGGCCCCGGGACCGCTGACAACCCTCGGGAGATCACCGATCCGTTCCCACCTCACGCACGGTTGTATCAGGCTCCGGTCGGCGGAGACGTCCCGCAGCAACAGCGACCCCGCGTCCGCGAGGTTCGTCCCGTTCGAGAACTGGAACCCCGCGGGCCACCAACCGCTCTGCCCCACGTGACCGACGAGGATCCGGGGGTGGCTGCTCGCACCTTCCGCTCTGGGGATGATCGATGTCGGCCAGGCCGTCCGAACGCTCGTGGTGTAGTGCAGTTCCAGATCGCCATAGCGTTGGGTGATCACACAGGCTCCTTCGTGCAGAGGACGATTGCCGTGCGGTCTCCTCCAGACCGTACTGCCCCGGCCCCGCCTCGAAGAGGGACAAACAGGCCAACAACACGACGGGCCGCGGGTTCACAACCCGTAGGAAGCGGCAGCGGCCCGTTGCGGTGCGGTGCAGGCATCCGGCAGGCACCGCCCTGTCGCACCGCAAGCCGGCCAGGGGCGAGCGCGCAGAGCCGACCCCAGCACCGTCGCTCAAGTAGACCCGCACCCTTCGGCTGACCGGCCAGGGAGCAGTGGGCCCCGGACGGGCTTCGGCCGTGCGGT
Organism: Kitasatospora sp. NPDC087315; assembly: GCF_044744345.1. NCBI lineage: Bacteria > Bacillati > Actinomycetota > Actinomycetes > Kitasatosporales > Streptomycetaceae > Kitasatospora > Kitasatospora sp. NPDC087315. The sequence continues at coordinate 151,052 of NZ_JBIUYD010000004.1, forward strand.
TGTCTCGGGCGGCCAGAAGTCGTGAGGCGTGTCGACTGAACCGGCTTCGGCATTTACGCAAGTCAGAGGAAATTTCGCTGTCTCCCGGGTCCGGAGCGAGCGGGGAGTCCCGAACGGGACCTGAGCTGCCAAGTAATAAGTGCCGTCTCAGCGGACCTCTGCCCCGTGGTGACATGGCGCGTCGTCCGGATTCCACGTCGTCGACAGGGCTAACGCCGCCTGATGCAGCACCAGGTGCTCCGGTGCGATGATCAATCGGCGGCTTCGCAACCGCGGCACGCCATCCGGCGGGCCCGGGCCGCACCGCAGCAGCGAACCTACGGAAGGGACTTGGCGTGCGCAGACTCGTCCACTACATCGCCACCACTCTCGATGGCTTCATCGCGGGCCCGGACGGCGCGGACCCCAGCGGACCGAACGGCTTCTGGCCCATACCGGAGGACTACATCCAGCACCTCGTGGCCGAATATCCGGAGACGCTGCCCGTCCACGCCCGGCAGGCACTGTCCGTCACGGCGGGGGGCACCCACTTCGACACCGTGCTCGAAGGGCGGCGCAGCTACGAAATCGGCCTTGCGGCCGGGATCACCGACGCCTACCCCCACCTGCGGCACCTGGTGTTCTCCCGGACCATGACCGAGAGCCCGGACCCGGCCGTCGAACTGGTCGCCGACGACCCGGTGGCGACCGTGCGAGAGCTCAAGCAGCAGGACGGCAAGGACATCTGGCTGCTCGGCGGCGCCGAGCTGGCGGGCTCCCTGTACACCGAGATCGACGCGCTGATCCTCAAGGTCGGACCGCTGACCATCGGCAACGGGATCCCGCTGTTCTCCCGCAGGGCCGCCTTCGACCCGCGCACCTGGACCCTCACCGACCACACCGTCCTCAGGAGCGGCGCGATGTTCCTCACCTACACCCGCGTCACCGGCTGAGCCCTCCGGGCGGGCGGCGCTGCGCGAGGCCGGGCTCGCCGGGCATCCGGGTTGTCTGCCGAGTGCCGGTTCGGACAGTCAGAGGTGAGGCCAAGGATCGGTGCCCGCCTCCTTGAGACGTCGTTCCTCCCGCCAGTTCAGGAAGACCGGCTGGAGTTCAGGAAGACCGGCTGGTCCGGGGAGAACATGCCCATGGGTTGAGGACTGATCTCTTCGGTCAGGAACCCGACGAGGAAGTCGGCCATGCCGCAGTCGTACTCGACCCAGTCGCCATCCCGGGTGAGTACGAGAGTGGTCCACCTGTCGGGATCCGGATCCGCGGTGTCCCGGAACGCTTGGTCGGCACTGCAATCCATGGCCCATGAGAACCTCCCCCGCAGGGCCGGGTCCTCGTCGGGGTCCAGGTCGAGCAGCTCATACCCGCACTCGATCAACTCCTCGAAGCCCAGGGGACCGCGAGCGCCTTGGGCAACCTCCAGCGGCAGCCCTATGGAGAACGAGCAATTGATCGACCCACCACCGTAGGTGGAGGGGCCGCCTCGGCCACCGTCCAGCCATGGGACACCCCGAAGGGGGCTCCGGCATCACGATGCACGGGTGGCCGCACGGCACGGGAGACGAAGCGCACCTTCAGGTGGCGCGTAAGGCCCCGGGGATCAAGCCAATGCCCTGGCCGGATCACCACCCTTGTACGTAGTCAATCGTGCACATAGCGTGACGACCTGTCCGCAATGCGGCTCCCTCGCACTGACGTGAAAGGTGGTTTCGCCATGTCCGACAAGCCCGGGTACGCCGACCTCATCGAGCCCACTCCCGGCGTCGCCGAGGCGAACCGGAAGTCCGTGGAGGCCGTCGAGACCGGCGACCAGACGGGCGGCCAGGACTTCGCCGATGCCAGCCGCGGTCTGATCGCCCTGCCCGGGACCAACGTCATCTGGTCCCGCAAGGACTCCGGGAAGGTCGTCTGGGACTTCACCGCGTACGAGTTCCTCGATCCCGACCCGAGCTCCGAACCGCCGACGGTCAACGGCAGCCTGCAGCGGCAGGGCCAGCTGACCGCCATCGCCGGGCTGTTCCTGGTCCACAGCAGCCGCGAGTACCGGATCTACCAGGTCCGCGGCTACGACCTGTCCAACATGACGATCGTCGAGCACGATGCGGGCCTGGTCGTCATCGACCCGCTGGCCTGCTACGAGACCGCGCGGGCCGCGCTCAAGCTGTTCCGGGACCGGACGGAACTCTCCAAGGAGCAGCGGCCCGTCAAGGGCGTCGTCTACACCCACTGTCACGTCGACCACTTCGGCGGCTCCCGCGGCCTCTTCGCCGAACAGGGCGACCCGCTGGAGCCTGGTGTTCCCGTCGTCGCGCCGGAGGGCTTCCTCGAACACGCGATCAGCGAGAACGTCTACGCGGGCCCCGCGATGGCCCGGCGCGCGCAGTACATGTACGCGGCGCAGCTGGACAAGAGCCCGACGGGCCAGGTCGGTTCGGGCCTGGGCACGACCATCTCCACGGGCGAGGTGACCCTCGTCCCGCCGACGGAATACATCGGCGGCCCGCTCCACCAGCCGGTCCCGAAGGACCGGTGGAAGGACACCTACGTCATCCCCTGGCGGCCGGGGCTGTACGAGTTCGACCTGGCCAGCGTCCAGATGCTGTTCCAGCTGACGCCGGGCACCGAGGCCCCGGCGGAGATGAACATCTACTTCCCGGACGCCCGGACCCTGTGCATCGCGGAGAACGCCACGCACACCATGCACAACATCCTCAGCCTGCGCGGGGCGCAGGTGCGGGACGCGCACGCGTGGTCGAAGTACCTCACCGAGGCGATCCAGACCTTCGGCAAGGAGACCGACGTCCTGTTCGCCTCGCACCACTGGCCGATGTGGGGTGACGAGCAGGGCAACGGGCGCATCCTCGAATTCCTCGACAGGCAGCGCGACATGTACGCCTACCTCAACGACCAGGCCCTGCGGCTGATCAACGCCGGCCGCACCGGGACCGAGATCGCCGAGGAGTTGCCGACCCTCCCGGCGGGCCTGAACGACCACTGGCACAACCAGGGCTACCACGGCTCGGTGAGCCACAACCTCAAGGCGGTCTACCAGCGTTACATGGGCTGGTACGACGGCAACCCGGCCCACCTGTGGCAGCTCCCGCCCGTCCAGTCGGGCGCGGCCTACGTGGAGGCGATGGGCGGTGCCGAGGCCGTGATCGCCCTGGCCCAGCGGGCCTATGACACCGACACCCCGGACGGCTTCCGCTGGGCCGCCGAACTGCTCAACCACGTCATCTTCGGGGCGGCGGCCGAGTCGGGCAGCCCGCTCGCCGAGCCGCAGGTCACCCGGGCCAGGGAGTTGCAGGCCAAGGTCCTCACCCAGCTCGGTTACGGCAGCGCCAACGGCACCTGGCGCAACGCCTACCTCACCGGCGCCCAGGAGGTCGTCAACGGCCCGCAGCCGCTGATCACCAGCCAGAGCTCGGCCGACCTGGTGCGCAGCACCACCCTGGAGCAGTTCTTCTCCGCCCTCGCCCGGAGCGTGGACGGGCCGACGGCCGCGGACCGGCACCGCCTCCCGATCGCCCTCAACTGGGTGTTCACGGACACCGGCGAGAAGTGCACCACGACTCTGCGCAACGGCGTGCTGGTGTTCGTGGCGGACGGCGACCGCCTCCTCGAGGTGCCGGACGCCACCATCACGCTCAGCCGTCAGACGCTCAACGAAGTGGCTCAGACCCCCGGTTTCCGGAGGAACTTCGACCAGGCGGTGCGGGAGAACAAGATCACGCTGGACGGCGAGAAGGCTCAGCAGGCGGCCGACGCCGTCTTCGACACCCTGACCCTCCCCGACCCGAAGTTCCCGATCGTCACCCCGCGCACCCGCTGAGTGTCACGACACCGGGCCGGCTTCACCCGAAGCCGGCCCGGTTCGCGCCCCCTCCCCCGGCGCTTCCCGGTCCTTCCCCGTCCGACTGAAAAGTGATATCACTTTGCTAAGTCCGTGACCGTGCGGACCGAGGACGAGAGGAGCCGGCCCGATGGCCGCTCAAGACCACGCCTTCGAGGGCGTCGAAATGCCCGCCCCCAAGGTCACCGAACGCGTCATCACCGGAAGCGCCGGGCTGCCCGTGCTCGCGCTCGGCCTGCTGCTGCTCCTCGGCAGCGCCGCGACGACCGTCGTCGGCATCGTCCTGGCCGCCCAGAGCGGCTCGGCCGCCGGAATCGCCCTGACCTCGGCCGGCCCGGTCGTACTGCTCGCCTCGGTGATCCTGCTCTGCGGCCTGACCGCCGTGGCCCCCGGCCAGGCCCGGGTGGTGCAGCTGCTCGGCCGCTACCGGGGCACCATCCGCGCCGACGGGCTGACCTGGGTCAACCCCTTCACCTCCCGCCGGCGGATATCCACCCGGATCCGCAACCACGAGACCGAGACCACCAAGGTCAACGACTCCGACGGCAACCCGATCGAGATGGCCGCCGTGGTCGTCTGGCAGGTCGAGGACACCGCGAAGGCCACCTTCGAGGTGGACGACTTCACCGAGTTCGTCGCCATCCAGACCGAGACCGCGGTGCGCCACATCGCCAACAGCTACCCGTACGACGCCCACCAGCCCGGACAGTTGTCGCTGCGCGACAGCGCGGACGAGATCACCCGCAAGCTCTCCGAGGAGATCTCCACCCGGGTCGCCTCGGCCGGCGTGCGGGTGGTGGAGTCCCGGATCACCCGGCTCGCCTACGCCCCCGAGGTCGCGCAGGTGATGCTGCAGCGCCAGCAGGCCAGCGCCGTGGTCGCCGCCCGCCGCTTGATCGTGGAGGGCGCGGTGGGCATGGTGGAGCTCGCCCTGGACCGTCTCGCCGAGCGCGACGTGGTCGAGCTGGACGAGGAGCGCAAGGCCGCCATGGTGAGCAACCTGCTGGTCGTGCTCTGCGGCGACCGGGGCACCCAGCCGGTGGTCAACACCGGCTCCCTGTACCAGTAGGAGGTGCGTCCAGGTGGCGCCGGAGCGAAAGAAGATCCTGCTGCGCCTGGACCCGGCCGTCCACGACGCACTGGCCCGCTGGGCCTCGGACGAACTGCGCAGCACCAACGCGCAGATCGAGTTCCTGCTCCGCCGGGCCCTGACCGAGGGCGGCCGGATGCCGGGCGGCGTACCCCGCCTGCCCAGGCGCGGCCGCCCGCCCAGGGACGGCGAGCCGGAACCGGACCAACACCAAGCTCCCTGAGGACGGTTGGAGTCCCGCCATGGAACTGCCCGGCACCCTGCCCGGCCAGCTCTACCTGCTGGCCCACGACCCCGAACGGGGCCGCCTGACCGGTACGCACAACCTCGAACCGCTGCTGCGCGCCGCGGCCCTCACCGACCTCCTCCAGCGCGGCCTGCTCCGCGACGCGAACGGCAGGCCGGAGGTCACCGGCCGGGCCCCGGCCGGGCTCGACCCGGTGCTCGCCGGCATCCTCACGGAGCTCGCCGACGGCCGGCCCCGCCGCTGGAGGAACTGGATCGGACGGCGCCGGCGCACCACCCGCGCCGTCCGGGACGGCCTCGCGGCCACCGGCTGGATCCGCCTCGACGAGCACCGTGTGCTCGGCCTCTTCCGCACCGTCCGGCCCACCCCGCGCGACCCCCGGGTCCGCAAGGCCCTGGCCGCCGCGGTCTCCTCGGCCCTGCACGGACCGCTCTCCCGGGTCGAGCCGGGCGACGCGGCGCTGGTCGCCCTCGCCGACGCGGCCCGGCTCGCTCTGGTCCTGCCCCCGAAGCTGCGCCGCGAACAGCGGGAACGGATCGCCGCACTCGCCGCGCTCTGCGGCCCGGTCCCGCGCGCCCTGCGCCAGGCGATCGCCGCCCGGGACAGCGCGGCGACCTGACCCCGGCAGGGTCCGGAACGGTATCGCGGCAGGTGAGGCGCCCCGAGGCCCCCGGGCGGGGTGTGGCTATCCCCCCGCGAAAGTCTGATGCTGGCCGCAGCGCGCGACGAACGCTTCCCGGGAAATGATCATCCTCAGTTCCGCGAGAGCGAGTTGAGGAGTGATCGGCATGACGGGAAAGCACCTGCGGCGACGGACGCTGCTGACCACGACGGCCGTCGCGGCGGGAGCCCTGCTGGCTCCCGCCGCGGCCCAGGCAGCCCCGACGGCCCAGGGAGCCCCGGCAGCCCCGGCGACGGGCGGCGGCGGGCAGGGCCCGGTCCGCGCGCTGGAGCGGGCGGCCCACCCGCTGCGGTCGACGGAGCCCGGGACGGACACGGCCGACCTGCGGCCCCTGGGGGCGATGATCGGCGGCGCCAAGGTGGTGGGCCTCGGCGAGGCCACGCACGGCTCGCACGAGTTCTTCGCCATGAAGGAACGGGTCTTCCGGTACCTCGTCGAGGAGAGGGGATTCACCACCTTCGCCCTGGAGATGAGCTGGCCCGCCGGACTGCGGATCGACGAGTACCTCCAGGGCGGCCGGGGAGACGCACGCCGGATCGTCAAGGAGGAACTGGGCGAATCCCCCTGGGAACGCGAGGAGTTCGTCAGCCTCATCGAGTGGATGCGGGACCACAACCGCCGCCACCCCGGCCACAAGGTCCACTTCATGGGCGACGACATCGGCGCCCCCAAGGTGGGCGACGACCTCTTCGCGCGGGTGACGGGCTACGTGCAGCGGCAGCACCCGGAGCTGCTGCCGCGCTTCACCGAGCTCTACAACGGCCTGCGCCCCCTCGACGACAGCTTCGCCTACCTGGCCGGCCCGCTCGCGGAACGACAGCGGCTCGCCGCCAACGCCCGGCAGGCCCTGGAGCTGCTCACCGGCCGACAGGGCGCAGGCGGAACCGAGTTCGAGTGGACGGTGCAGCACGCCCGGTCCATCGCCCAGACCGCCACGTTCCTCGCCTTCGACCTCGCCGACCCCGCGGTCATCCCCGTCGCGATGCTCTACCGCGACCAGCTGATGGCCGACAACACCGCCTGGTGGCAACGGCACACCGGCCACCGGATGCTGCTGTCGGCGCACAACTCCCATGTGGGGTACGTGACCGACATCCCCGAGACCTACCCCAAGGTGCAGGGCGCGTTCCTGCGCGACCTGCTCGGCAAGGACTACCTCCCCATCGGATTCACCTTCGACCGGGGCTCCTTCCTGTCCAAGGACCAGAGCCTCGGCGGCCCGTGGAAGAAGTACACCGTCGACGCGGCCGGGCCCGGCACCAACGAGGAAACCCTCGACAAGGTCCGCCACCGGGACTACTACCTCGACATCCGCACCGCCCCACCCGCCGCCCGCACCTGGCTGGACACCGCCCGCCCCACCCGCAGCATCGGCACCGAATACCCCGTCCCCCTCGCCGACATCCGGATAGCCTCCAGCTACGACGTCCTCATCCACCTCCACCGCATCCGCGAAGCCGACCAGCTGCGCCCCTAGCCGCTGACCGAGGGGCCGGTCTGGACCCGGCGCCGGTCCGGGTCCGGGCCGCGAGGAGATGTGCGGCCGCCGAACCCCGCCCGCGCCGGGCCGGTCAGACCTGGTTGAGGCCGCCGTCGACGAAGAGTTCGGCTCCGGTGGTGAAGGAGCTCTGGTCCGAGGCGAGGAAGAGGGCCGCGGCGGCGACCTCGTCGGGGCGCCCGATCCGGCCCAGCGGAATCCTGGCGACGAGCTCGTCCACCACGGGCGCCTCCCCCGCGCCCAGACCGCTGACGGCGGGAGTCTCGATCGGGCCGGGGCTGATGGCGTTGACCCGGATGCCGCGGCCCGCGAGCTCGGCGGCCCACGTGCGGACGAGGTTGCGGTCGGCGGCCTTGGTGGCGCTGTAGACGCTCATCGACTCGACGCCCCTCGACGCGTTGGTGGAGGAGAGCACGACCACCGAGGCGCCGTCCGACAGCAGGGGCAGCGCCTTCTGGACGGTGAAGATCGCCCCCTTGACGTTGATGCCGAAGGTCCTGTCGTAGTGCTCCTCGGTGATCTCCCCGAGCCGGGCGAACGCGCCGACACCGGCGTTGGCCACCACGACGTCCAGCCGTCCGCTGCGTGCCTCGATCGCCGCGAAGAGCCGGTCGAGGTCATCGAGGTTCGACACATCGCTCTGGACGCCTACGGCCCGTCCGCCGATGGCTTCCACGGCCTCGTCCAGCTCGGCCTTGCGCCGGCCGGTGAGGTAGACGGTGGCGCCTTCGGCGGCGAACCGGCGGGCGACGGCGAGACCGATCCCGGCCGAGCCCCCGGTCACCAGGGCGATCTTTCCATCCAGCTGTCCCATGGTTTCCACTCCCTTGACCAGCACTGCTTCGACCATCACTGGAGCTGCTTCTGGTGGGAGCGCCGAACCCCCGCCGGGAATTCCCCGGGGCGTTCCGTGTCCACCGGCGCCGCCCGGCCCCGGAAGGGGCGCGGAGGCGCCGCGTGCGCGGCCGCCGGGATGCGAGCCACCCGGGTGTGGTGGAAATGTGGAAGAGAGAGCCCGGCACGGCCCCGGCCCCTTGCCCTGGCCGCGCCACCGGGTTCCCGAAGGCCGTGTGCACCGGATGAGGACGATCGAGGACTCGCACAGACCTGCGGCGGTCACACGCCGACCGCCCGGAGGCCCCCGTCGCTCACCCTCCGTAGCGCGAATCGATGCCGGATGCGTGCTCTGCCGAATCGAGGCGGTACCAGTGGATCTCAGGATGTCGGTCGAAGCCCGGGAGGCGTTCCTCGCCGGCCCGCACGTGGGAGTCCTGGGGGTGGACGACACGCGCGACGGCGGCGGACCGCTGCTCGTCCCGCTCTGGTACTCCTACCGGCCGGGCGGGCCGGTGACGATCCAGACCGGGCGGGAGACGCTGAAGGCCCGGCTCATCCGCGGTGCGGGCCGGTTCAGCCTCTGCGCGCAGGTCGAGTCGGCGCCCTACCGCTACGTCAGCGTGGAGGGGCCGGTGGTGGCCGTCGAGGACCCGCTGCCGCCGGCCGAACGCGAGGAGCTGGCCCGCCGGTATCTGGACGCGGACACGGCGGCGGCCTACCTGGACGCCAACCAGCGGCAGCTGGCCGACGACGTCCTCATCCGCATGAGGCCCGAGAGATGGCGGACCGCCGACTTCGCCGCCTTCGCCGAGGAGTTCGAACCGTAGCTTCCCGCGCACGCGGTCGGTGCGCGGCAGAGAGCGTGACATCCCGATGAACACCCGAACAACGACGCATCACGCGACGGCCGAGCACGCCGCGGCGGTGCCGTATCCACGCGATCGGTGCCTCCACGAGCTGTTCGACTCCAGGGCGGCGCACCGCCCGCGGGCCATCGCCTCCGTCCAGCACGGCCGCAGCATCAGCTACGGCGAACTCAAGCTCCGCTCCGACGCGTTGGCGGCCCGGCTGCACGACTCCGGCGTGCGGTACGGCGACACGGTCGGGGTGTGCGGGGCCCGCTCTCCGGAGGCGCTGGTCGCGTTCCTGGGCATCCTCAAGACCGGTGCGGCCTACGTCCCGCTCGACGACGCCTCACCGCCCGCGCGTCTGCAGGCGATGGCCGAGGACGCGGGGGTGCACACCGTCGTCGCACTGCCCGGCAGCTCCCGCCGCATCCGGCGCGTGCGTTCCCGCATCGACCTGGGCGGCCCGGCCCCGGCCGCCCGGACCGGACCGCCCGCCCCGACCGCCCCGGCCGCGGTACCGCAGGCCCGGGCACTCCCCGCGGACTGCGCCTACGTGATGTTCACCTCCGGCTCGACCGGCCGCCCCAAACCGGTGGCGATCCCGCACCGCGGAGTCGTCCGGCTGGCCGCCTCCGACCTGGTCCGGCAGCGGCCGCGACCCGGTGAGCGGGTGCTGCACGCCTACGGCCTCTCCTCGGACGCCTCTTCGATCGAGATCTGGCCCGCGCTGCTCGCCGGCGCCTGCCTCGTGATCGCCGACCAGGAGGAACTGCTGTCGCCGGCCGCCCTGGAGTCGCTCCTGCTCTCCGAACGGGTCGGCGTCGCCTACCTGACCACCGGGGTGTTCCACCACATCGCGCGCACCAGGCCCTCGGCGCTGCGGTCCCTGCGGTTCGCCTCGGCCGGAGGCGAGGCGATGGACGCGGAGCTGGCCCGCGCGATACTGGCGGCCTGCCCGGACACCACCGTGGTCAACTTCTACGGCCCGACCGAGAACAGCGTGGTCTCCACCGCACACATGCTGCACGACCTGCCTCCCGAGGCGACGGCCGTGCCGATCGGCCTCCCCCTGGAGAACTCCACCTGTCATGTGCTGCGCCCGGACGGCACACTCGCCGGCACCGGCGAGGAGGGCGAACTCCTCGTCGGCGGGGACGGGCTCGCACTGGGGTACCTCGGCGACCCCGAGCTGACCGCCGAGCGCTTCGTCGACGACCTCGTCGAGCCCGGTACGCGCCTCTACCGCACCGGTGACCGCGTGGTCCGGCGCCCCGACGGCTTACTGGAGTACCGGTCCCGGGTGGACCGGCAGATCAAACTGCGCGGGCACCGCATCGAGCCGGACGAGGTGGAGACGCGGCTGCGCGCGGACGACGCGGTGGGCGAGGCCGTCGTCGAACGGGACGGCGACGCCCTGATCGGGTACGTGACACCGGCCCGCCCCGGCCGGGCGCTGCCCCTGGACCGCATCCGCGGCGGTCTCGCCACCTGGCTGCCCGCGGCCGCGGTGCCCGCGCGGCTGGTGGAACTCGCGCGGTTCCCGGTGACGGCCGGCGGCAAGGTCGACCGCCACCGGCTGCGCGGGCTGGCGGCCGCCGAGGAGGCCGCCGCCCAGCCGGCGGTGAACGGCACCGCGCCCGGCCCGCAGGACACGGTGGCCCGGATCTGGCAGGTGGTGCTGGGTGTGCACCCGGCACCGGGCGACAGCTTCTTCGACATCGGCGGCGACTCCCTGCTGGCGGCCGAGGCCGTCACCCGTACGCTGACCGCCTTCGACCTCGACGCCCGGCACGGCCGCACGCTCGTCCACAGCCTGCTGCGCTCCCCCACACTGGAGGACTTCACCGCCGCCGTCACCGCCGTCCAGGGCCGGCCCGGCGGGGTGAACGCCGACGCGGGCCCGGTGGACTTCCGCGCCGAGGCACGGCTGGGCTTCACCCTCCCGCCGCCGCGCGGGCCGGAGCCGGACTGGCGCCACCCCGCGGAGGTGCTGCTCACCGGCGCCTCCGGCTTCGTCGGCGCCTTCCTCCTGGCCGCGCTGCTGCGCCGCACCGACGCCCGGGTGCACTGCCCGGTACGAAGCCGGGCCCCCGCCCACGCCCGGCAGAAGGTGATGCGGAACCTCGCCCGCTTCGGCCTCGCCACCCCCGAAGCCGCCGACCGCGTCGTCTGCCTCCCCGCCGACCTCGCCGAGCCCGGCCTCGGACTGGAACCGGGCCGCGCCGACGAACTCGCCGACACCCTCGACCTGGTGATCCACTCGGCCGCGCAGGTCAACTTCATCTATCCGTACGACGCGCTGCGCCGCACCAACGTGGACGGCACCAGGGAGCTCATCCGACTGGCGGCCGGACGCCGGGTGCCGGTGCACTTCCTCTCCACCATCGCGGTGCTCGCCGGCTTCGGAACCGCCGGCGTACGGCACGTCGACGAGGACCTGCCGCTCGACCACGCCGACCGGCTCACCATGGGCTACGCCGAGAGCAAGTGGGTCGCCGAGGAGGTGCTGCGCGACGCCGCGGACCAGGCCCAGGGCCTGCCGGTGGCGGTCTACCGTCCGTACGAGATCACCGGAGACCGGCGCACCGGCGCCTGCAACACCGACACCGCGATCTGCTCGCTGTTCAAGACGATCAGCGAGACCGGGCTGGCCCCCGACATCCCGCTGCCGCTGGACTTCGTCCCGGTGGACTTCCTCTCCGACGCCCTGGTGCACATCGCCACCACCCACCGCACCACCCGCCGGACCTACCACATGACCAACCCCCGCCCCGCGGGCCTGCGCGACATGCTCGACCGGATGGACACGGCCGGCCACCGGATCTCCCGGCTCCCCTACGAGGAGTGGGTGGGCGAGCTCGTCCGGCACGTCGCGCGGCACCCCACGAGCCCCACCGCCCCGTTCGTCTCGCTGTGCGTGGACCGCTGCAAGCAGGCCGACATGTCCGTCAAGGAGATGTACTTCGAGGGCACCTTCCCGACCGTCGGGCGGGCCAACGTCGAGCGCGACCTGGCCACCTCGGGCCTGCACTGCCCTCCCGTCGACGCGGAGCTGCTGGACCGCTACCTGGAGTACTTCTACGCCACCGGTTACATCGAACGCCCCGGCCGCGGCCACCCCGAAGGGGAGCGGGCATGAGCGCGCGGCCACCCGGTGCGCGGGGGCCCGGCGCCGGGCCGGACGTCCTGGGCTTCCCGCTCCCGCCGCCGGGCACCATGGGGCCGCCCGAGGAGTCCGCGCGGCTGCGCGAGAGCTGCCCCCTGGCCAGGGTCAGGATGCCGATGGACGCGACCGCCTGGTACGCCACCCGGTACGAGGACGTCCGGATGCTCTTCGCGGACCCCCGGCTGATCAGGCCGACCATCAACGACTGGCCGTCGCGCCCCGGGCAGCCCGCGGACGACGGGCCGCGCCTGGTCACGATCGCCGAACTCGACGGCCCCCGGCACGCGGCCCTGCGCCGGGCCCTGGCCGAGCCGTTCAGCTCCCGGGCCGTGCGCGACCACCTGCCGCGCATCCGCGGGCTCGCCGGGCGACTGCTGCGGGCGTTCGAGGAGAACGGCCCGCCCGGCGACCTGGTCGCCGGCTTCACCGACCCCTTCCCCCTGCTCGTGCTCTGCGACCTGGTGGGCATCCCCTTCGAGGACCGGGACTGGTTCCTCCCGGTCCTGGACGCGGCCCTCGGCGGCATGGTGACCTCCCAGGAGGGCCGCCGGGTCACCGGCCTGCTGCGCGAGTACGTCGCCGGACTGATCGCCCGGAAGCGGGACCGGCCCGGCGACGACGTCCTGACCCTGCTGGTCCGCCGGTGCGACGACGGCGAGCTGACCCACGACGACGTACTGGCCTTCGGGCTGTCCATGCTCACCGTCGGCTTCGGCATCAGCAGCTTCTTCCTGGCCGACACCGTGCACACCCTGCTCGACCGGCCGGACCTCTGGGCCCGCCTGCGCGACGACCGCGGCCTCCTGCCCGGCGCGGTGGAGGAGTTCCTGCGCTACATGCCGGTGATGAACGGCACCGTGATCCTCCTGGCGACCGAGGACATCGAACTGCACGGGCGGACGATCCGCGAGGGCGACGCCGTCATCCCCGTACCGGCCTGCGCCAACCGCGACGAGCGGGTCTTCGCCGACGCCGACCGGCTCGACCTGGACCGGGCCGGCGCGACCACGGGCCGCGGGGGCCACCTCGCCTTCGGACGGGGGGCCCACAACTGCCTCGGCGCCCACCTGGCCCGCGCCGAACTGACCACGGGAGTCGAGGCGCTGCTCGACCGCTTCCCGCGGCTGCGCCTCGCCCAAGGACAGGAACCCGCCTGGGACGACGAATCCGTGACCAAGTCACCGCTGACCCTCCCGGTCAGCTGGTGAGACCCACCCGGCCACCTCGTACCCGGCCACCTCGTACGCGATCACCTCGTACGCGATCAGGGAGCACCGCCAGTGAGCAGCACACCGCCGCGACCCGCCGTCGACCCGCCCGTCATCGACCTGCCCCTCCCGCCGCCGGGCACCATGGGCCCGCCCACGCAGTACGGGTGGCTGCGCCGGGAGTGTCCGCTGGCCGAGGTCCGGCTGCCGATCGGCGCCACCGCCTGGTACGTCACCCGCTACGAGGACGTCCGGGACCTGATCGCGGACCCCCGGCTGATCCGGCCCACTATCAACGACTGGCCGCCCCGGCCCGACCGGGCCATCGACGACGAGCCGGGCCTGATCACGATGATGGAACTGAACGGCCCCCGCCACGAGGCCCTGCGGCACGCTCTGGCCGAGCCGTTCAGCGTCCGTTCCGTCCGGTCCCGGCTGCCGCGCCTGCGCCGGTCGGCCGACGGGCTGCTGGACGATTTCATGGCCGGCGGGCAGCCCGGCGACCTGGTCGGCGGCTTCCTGGAGCCCTTCCCGCTGCTGGCCATGTGCGAGCTGGTGGGCATCCCCTACGAGGACCGCGAGTACTTCCTGCCCAGGGCGGACGCCGCCCTCGGGGCGATGGTCACCCTGGACGAGGGCCGCGAGGTCACCTCCGAACTGCGCGAGTACATCGCGTCACTGCTCGACCGCAAGCGGCGCGAGCCCGCCGACGACGTCCTCACCGGGCTGGTCCACGCGTGCGGGCCCGGCACCCCGGACGGGGAGAGCGTGGTGAACTTCGGGCTCTCGATGCTGGTCGCCGGCTACCGCACGAGCACCATGTTCCTGGCCGACGCCGTGGTGGCCCTGCTGACCGTGCCCGACCGGTACGCCCGGCTCCGCGACGACCGCGGCCTCCTGCCCGGCGCGGTGGAGGAACTCCTGCGGTACATCCCGGTCATGAACGGCGTCGTGGTCCTCCAGGCCGTCGAGGACATCGAGTTGCACGACCGCAGGATCCGCGCGGGCGACGCCGTCCTGCCCGTCCTCGCCTCGGCCAACCGCGACGAACGGGTGTTCACCGACGCCGACCGGCTCGACCTGTGCCGAGCGGAGAACCCGCACCTCACCTTCGGCCGGGGCGCGCACAACTGCATCGGCGCACACCTGGCCCGGGCCCAGCTGACCGTGGGACTGGAGGCCCTGCTCGACCGCCTCCCCCGACTGCGCCTCGCCGAAGGACAGGCCCCCACCTGGGACGACGAATCCCCGAGCAAGTCACCGCTCACCCTCCCCGTCAGCTGGCACGACACCACCGCCGCTCAAGGGGCCGGCGATCCACCGGAGCAACCACGAAGCCACCGCCCCCCGCCGCCGTGAGGGCGCCCCCGAGCGCCGCGCTCACCGCCGTGTGCCCGAACGGACGCGCCGCCACGAGGTCAGTCGGCAGCCGTGGGCAGCAGGTGCGGCGCGTACTTCTCGACCGCTTCCGTCAGTTGCCTCTTCGACGGGTTCACCATCGCCCGGCCGGCCACGGTCACGGTCGGCACGGTCTCGTTCCCGTCCGCGACCGAGCGGACGAACGCCGCCGCCTCGGAATCCCTCCAGATGTTCACCTTGCTGTACCGCAGCCGCGTGAAGCGCAGACGCAGGAGCAGTCGAGCGGTTCACCCCGCCGAAGCCGCTCCGGCTTCCCTCCGGGGCGGCCGGACGGCCCTCTTGCCGCCCGGCCCTGCCGACACCGCCGCGCGGACCGACCGTGTCAAGGGCTGCCGCAGCACCGGGCGCCGCGTGGGCCGGGTCCACATCCTTCACCCGGCCCCTGACGGACCACCTTCGATTCGAGTTCGCGCACTACCGCCACAGCATCGCGGCCGGGGAGGACATCCGGATCCTCGACCCGCCCTTCCTGGAATTCCTGGAAGAGCGTGGGTGAGTGACGTTCGACCCCGAGCAGCTGGATCGGTCCACAGCCGATCTGGCGGACATGCTCCGCGGCCTTCGAGCGCTTGAAGCGCCCGCGGATCTGGCCGAGGAGCGGTTCCGGGGCGTGGCCCGATGAATACCTTCACCGTTCATGACGATCGATTGACGACCGTGGAGACCTTCACCGGGCGAATCGAATTTCGCAATGCCCGGGATTTCGCCGAACACTTGGAAATATTCACACTGTACGAAGACCTGGCAATATTCGGAGAAAACTCCAGAGACCCCTGGCGACCCGGGCTGCGACACATCGGAAAGATCTTTAGTCCACTACGGAAATCCCCTTGAAGGGTACGAACTCACCCCCTTATCTTCTTCTCCAGGAAAGGGATCCAGCAGGAGGAGAAACCGCCGCAGAGCGGCGACTCCTCGGCGCGGCACCGGCCCGAGCCGCGTCAGGACCGACGGGCAAACCCGTACACGAGCGGAGAACCCCCATGGGTAAGCACGACGACGGCAAGGGCGGCAGCTCCGGCGACAAGCAGCAGTCGCCGAAGGAGTCGGACGGCCAGTGGAAGAGGCCCGTACCGCCGCCCGGTCCGGACGAGGAGAAGAAGTAGGCGCGAGCCGATGAACAAGAACGCGCAGCTGGTCGCCGAACTGACCAAGTCCGGCGCACTGGGCGAAGAGTGGCGGGGCGCGTTCGAGCGCGCCCCGCGCTCTGCCTTCATTCCGGATGCCGTCTGGGCGCCGGACGAGGGCACACCCGGCGGCTATCGCCTGGTCGCCAAGGGCCGGGATCCGCACGGCTGGTGGGAGCTGGTCAACGCCGACGACGTGGTCGTGACGCAGCTGGACGACGGGGATTCCGACGGCCCCGGCGTCGCCACCTCGTCGGCCTCCATGCCCTCCCTGGTCGCGATGATGCTCCGTCACCTCGACCTCGCCGAGGGGCAGACCGTGCTGGACATCGGCACCGGTACCGGCTGGACGAGCGCCTTGCTGTCCGCCCGACTCGGCGACGTCGGCGTGACCACGGTGGAGATCGACCCGGGCGTCGCCGCCGAGGCGGCGCGCCGGCTGAAGGCCGCCCGGTTCACGCCCCGCCTCGCGGTGGGCGACGGCCTGGCCGGCCATGCCTCCACCGCCCCCTACAACCGCATCCACTCCACGGCAGCGGTACGGCACGTGCCCCTCCCATGGATCGAGCAGACCGAGCCCGGCGGGGTCGTCGTGACACCCTGGGGTACGCCGTACGCCAACGCCGGGCTGCTCCGGCTGGTCGTCGGCGGTCCGGGCCGGGAGTCGCACGGCCGGTTCGTGGAGAACGTCAGCTTCATGTGGATGCGGGCACAACGACCGCACGCCGTGACGGCTCCGGGCGTCGGGCCGGTACGTGACAGCGCATCCCCGATGGATCCGGACCTTGCCGAGGAGAACGTCCACGCGGCGTTCGCCATCGGCCTGCGGGTGCCCGGAGTTCGCTCCGTGCACACCTGGGACAGCGAGGATCCGCAGGGCACCTACCGCGTGCAGCTCTCCGACGGCGAGGGCTCCTGGGCCTCCGCGCGCCATCGGCGATGGGATGCCGGAGACGCCGTTCAGCAGACCGGGCCCCGCCGAATCTGGGACGAGGTCTGCGCCGCCCGGCTGCGGTGGCTGAAGGAAGGCAAGCCGGAACTGACCCGCTTCGGGCTGACCGTCGGCCCGGACGGGGGCCAGACCGTCTGGCTGGACAGCCCCGACCACCCCGTCGGCTGACGCCAGGACGAGCCGCTGGAAGCACGCCGGTTCCAGAGTGAACATATGGCTGAGCGTGTCCGTCCGGGTCCGGACCGGGGAGATCGACGACACCGAGGGCAGGCTGGTTCCCGAGTCGTCGAGACCACGTCCACCGGACCGAACCGAGCCCGCGGCACGATTGCCTTCGCGCTGTGCCTGAGCGCCGCGGACGGAGATGTCGCACTGCCGTTTGATCACTATGCCGAGGCGGCCGCGCAGGCGCTAGGTTGGCGCCGTGCCCGAACTGCGAACCGATCGTCTTGTACTCCGTGACTGGCGGGAGGCCGACCTCGGCCCCTGGGCGGCGATGAACGCCGACCCCGAAGTCCGCGAGTACTTCCCCGGCGTCCTCACCCGGGAGCAGAGCGAGGCGTCCGCGGCTCGCTTCCAGGCCGACCTCGACCAGCGGGGCTGGGGGTGGTGGGCGGTCGAGGTGGTGGCCACCGGCGAGTTCATCGGGTTCACCGGGCTGGATCCGGTGGACGACGGCATGCCGTTCACCGGGGTTGAGGCCGGCTGGCGCCTGGCCCGCTCGTCCTGGGGGCACGGTTATGCGACCGAGGCGGCGCTGGCCGTCGTGGACTTCGGCTTCGAGGCCCTCGCGCTGCCGGAGCTCCTGGCGGTGACGACGGCCACCAACCTGCGCTCGCAGGCCGTGATGCGGCGCCTCGGCATGACGCACGACCCGGCCGAGGACTTCGACGACCCGGACGTGCCCGAGGGCCCGCTGCGCCGGAACGTGGTGTACCGGCTGGTCCGTGGCGCGCGGCCGTCCACGGGCCAGTAGACCGACCCGCCGACCGCCCCTCGGAAACCGCTCTCGATCGCACCTGGCCGATCTCCGGCGAAATTCTCCGTACTATGTATAGTGTACTGCGTACGGGATAATCGCCGACGAGAGGGCCCATCGTGCAGATCAACTCCTCCGCCGTTTCACTCACCGTCGAGGACGTCGCCACCTCCTCCGCCTTCCTCCAGCGGCACTTCGGGTTCGCCGAGCAGATGGCGGCCGACGGCTTCGTCTCGCTCGGCCACGAGAGCGCCGGGCTCAACGTCGTCTACCTGCGGCGCGGCCTCGACGTGCTGCCCGAGGGGTTCCGGGACCAGCACGCCGCCGGGCTGATCCTGGCGTTCACCGTCGACGACCTGGCCGGGGAGGAGGAGCGGCTGCGGGGGGAGGGCGTGGAGATCACCATGCCGCTGCGGGAGGAGCCGTGGGGTGAGCGGCTGTTCCAGGTCACCGACCCCAACGGCGTGGTGGTCCAGCTCGTCGAGTGGGTCCAGCGGTAGCGGGCAGACAGCGGTGCCCCTGGCCGGGCCAGGGGCACCGCCTCACCACGAGGCTGAACGACGAGCAGGACCAGGGACGATCAGTCGACCGTCCAGGTGTCGTTGCCCGCCAGCAGGCCGGCCAGGTCGCCGGGGCCGCGGTGGGCGGCGGCGGTGGCCAGCTGGCTCGCCATCAGCTCGTCGTAGACCGGGCGCCGGACGCTCCGCAGGACGCCGATCGGGGTGTGGTGCAGGGCGTCCGCGTCGGCGATCCGGGAGAGCGCGAACGCCGTGGCCGGGCCGGCCGCGTGCGCGTCGTGGACGAGCACGGCGGACTCGTTCTCCGGGGTGACCGCGCCCACGAACAGCTCGCCGTCGGCGGCCCGGAAGACGCCCTGGGCGGCGTCCGCGCCGAACCGGATGGGCTTCCCGTGCTCCAGCCGGATCAGCGCCTCGTCCCGCGTGCCCGGATCCTTCAGCACCTCGAAGGCGCCGTCGTTGAAGATGTTGCAGTTCTGGTAGATCTCGACCAGCGCGGTGCCCTCGTGCTCGGCGGCCGCCCGCAGCACGGACTGCAGGTGCTGGCGGTCGGAGTCGATGGTCCGGGCGACGAAGGTGGCCTCCGCGCCGATGGCCAGCGAGAGCGGGTTGAACGGGGCGTCCAGCGAGCCCATCGGCGTGGACTTGGTGATCTTGCCGAGTTCGCTGGTCGGCGAGTACTGGCCCTTGGTGAGACCGTAGATCCGGTTGTTGAACAGCAGGATCTTCAGATTGACGTTCCGTCGCAGCGCGTGGATCAGGTGGTTGCCGCCGATCGAGAGCGCGTCGCCGTCCCCGGTCACCACCCAGACGCTGAGGTCCTGCCGCGACGAGGCGAGCCCGGTCGCGATCGCCGGCGCGCGCCCGTGGATCGAGTGCACTCCGTAGGTGTTCATGTAGTACGGGAACCGCGAGGAGCAGCCGATCCCGGAGACGAAGACGGTGTTCTCCCGCCGGATCCCCAGCTCCGGCATGAAGGACTGCACGGCCGCCAGGATGGCGTAGTCCCCGCAGCCGGGACACCAGCGCACCTCCTGGTCGGTCTTGAAGTCCCTGGCGGTCTGCTTCGCCTCGTCCTTCGGCACGAGCTTCAACGAGGGAAACGTGTCACTCATCGGTTGTCCTCCTCGTCCAGGGTGCCGATCGCCGCCCACAGCACGTCCGCCAACTGGGCCGCCTTGAAAGGAAGTCCGCGCACCTGGTTGTAGGACTCCGCGTCCACCAGGTACTTGGCGCGCAGCAGCAGCGCCAGCTGTCCGAGGTTCATCTCGGGGACGATCACCCTGTCGTAACTCCTCAGTACCGTCCCCAGGTTGGCCGGGAACGGGTTGAGGTTGCGCAGATGCGTCTGGGCGATGCGGCCGCCGTCCGCCCGGACGCGCCGCACCGCCGCGGTGATCGGACCGTACGTCGAGCCCCAGCCCAGCACCAGGACGCGGGCCTCGCCGTCGGGGTCGTCGACCTCGGTGTCCGGCACGGCGATGTTGTCGATCTTGGCCTGCCGGGTGCGGACCATGAAGTCGTGGTTGGCGGGGTCGTAGGAGATGTTGCCGGTGCCGTCCTGCTTCTCGATGCCGCCGATGCGGTGCTCCAGGCCGGGCGTACCGGGCACCGCCCAGGGGCGGGCGAGCGTCCGCGGGTCGCGCTGGTAGGGCCAGAAGGCGCCGTCCTCGCGGTTCGGGCCGGTGGCGAAGTCGGGTGCGATCTCGGGGAGTTCGTCGACCTCGGGGATCCGCCAGGGCTCGGAGCCGTTGGCCAGGTAGCCGTCCGAGAGCAGGAAGACCGGGGTGCGGTAGGTGACCGCGATCCGGGCCGCCTCCAGGGCCGCGTCGAAGCACTCGGCCGGGGTGGCGGGGGCGACGATCGGCACCGGCGCCTCGCCGTTGCGGCCGAACATCGCCTGGAGCAGGTCCGCCTGCTCGGTCTTGGTCGGCAGACCGGTGGACGGGCCGCCGCGCTGGATGTCGACCACCAGCAGCGGGAGTTCGAGCGAGACGGCCAGGCCGATGGTCTCGCTCTTCAGGGCCACCCCCGGGCCGGAGGTGGTGGTCACGCCGAGCGCGCCGCCGAAGGCCGCACCGAGGGCGGCGCCGATACCCGCGATCTCGTCCTCGGCCTGGAAGGTGCGCACGCCGAAGTTCTTGTGCCGGCTCAGCTCGTGGAGGATGTCCGAGGCCGGGGTGATCGGGTAGGAGCCGAGGTAGAGCGGCAGCCCCGAGCGCTGGGCGGCGGCGATCAGGCCGTAGGAGAGCGCGAGGTTCCCGGAGATGTTGCGGTAGCGGCCCGCGGGCAGCTTGGCCGGCGGCACCTCGTAGGAGACGGCGAAGGTCTCGGTGGTCTCGCCGAAGTTCCAGCCGGCCCGGAAGGCGCTGATGTTGGCCTCGGCGATCTTCGGCTTCTTGGCGAACTTGCCGCGCAGGAAGGACTCGGTGCCGTGGGTGGGGCGGTGGTACATCCAGGAGAGCAGGCCCAGGGCGAACATGTTCTTGGCCCGCTCGGCGTCCTTGCGGGCCAGTCCGCTGTCCTTGAGCGCCTCCAGGGTCAGCGTGGTCAGCGGCACCTTGTGCAGGTGGTACGCCTCCAGCGAGCCGTCGGCCAGCGGGTCGGCCGGGTAACCGACCTTGGCGAGCGCCCGCTTGGTGAACTCGTCGGTGTTGACGATGATCTCCGCGCCGCGCGGCAGATCGGGGACGTTGGCCTTGAGAGCGGCCGGGTTCATCGCGACCAGGACGTTCGGCGCGTCCCCCGGGGTCAGGATGTCGTGGTCGGCGAAGTGCAGTTGGAAGGACGAGACGCCGGGCAGGGTACCGGCGGGGGCCCGGATCTCGGCCGGGAAGTTGGGCAGGGTGGAGAGGTCGTTGCCGAAGGACGCCGTCTCGGAGGTGAAACGGTCGCCGGTGAGCTGCATTCCGTCACCGGAGTCCCCGGCGAACCGGATGATCACCCGGTCCAGCCGGCGGATCGGTTTGGGACGCCTGGGCTGCGGACTGTCCGGCGCGGTGGGACCGGCCTGGCCCGCACCGGGCCCGGAGCGGCCCTCGTCGCCGTCCGAGCCGTCCACTGCCTCTGACTGATCGACCTGACTGGTCACTGCCGCGGACCTCCTCGTGGGCACCAGCCGCGGGCGTGAGCCGTGTGCCCCGTCCGCCTGGTGCACCTCTCGCATCCTATGCGGCCGGGTATCGCCGCTGGCGGGAACGGCCGCATGCGGCGGGAAATACAGAACGACACCACACTTTCGATAGAACACCGACCGGGGTGACGGTCATACCGCGCAGGCCCGGAACGGGAGTCGGGGCAGCCGGGGCCGGGAACGAGCGGCCCCCCGGCAAACGCCCCCAAGCCCCCCGGCCCCCGGCCCCCGGCCCCCCGGGCTCAACAGCGCTCAAGGGCGCTCAAAAGTGGTCAAGCACGCTCAGGAGTTGAGATAGGTGAGCACCGCCAGCACCCGGCGGTGGTCCTCGGGGCTCTGGGCGAGGCCGAGCTTGAGGAAGATGTTGCTGACGTGCTTCTCCACCGCGCCGTCCGAGACGACCAGTTGCCTGGCCACCGCCGTGTTGGTCCGGCCCTCGGCCATCAGCCCCAGCACCTCGCGCTCACGCGGGGTGAGGCCGGCCAGCACATCGCTCTTGCGGCTGCGGATGAGCAGCTGCTGCACCACCTCGGGGTCCAGCGCGGTGCCGCCCCCGGCGACCCGGACCACCGCGTCCGCGAACTCGCGCACCTCGGCGACCCGGTCCTTCAGCAGATACCCCACGCCCCGGGTGGAGCCGGCCAGCAGCTCGGAGGCGTACCGCTCCTCCACGAACTGCGACAGCACCAGCACACCCAGCTCCGGGTACTGGGCACGGAGCGCGACACAGGCCCGCACGCCCTCGTCGGTGTGGGTCGGGGGCATCCGGACGTCCGAGACCACGACGTCCGGCAGGGCGCCGGCGGCGGCCAGGTCGTGGATGGCCTTCAGCAGCGCCTCGGCGTCCCCGACGCCCGCCACGACCTCCAGGCCACGATCGGTGAGCAGCCGGGTCAGGCCCTCCCGCAGCAGTACGGAGTCCTCGGCGATGACGACGCGAAGCATGGTGGCCTTCCGGCTGGGCTGGGCTGACGGGTGTCAGTCTCCCCTATCCTCGGTCCTGCCCGGGCGGAAAATCATGCCGGGGCAGCACCTCACCGCAGCACCTCACCGCAGCACCTCACGGGCGACACCTCACATGGTGCGGATGGCCACCGAGTCGCAGAGCTCCTGCAGCGCCGCCTTGGCCGGGCAGTCCGGCAGCGGGTCGAGCAGGGCCCGGGCCGCCTCGGCCTGCCGCAGCGTCTCCCGGCGGGCGCGCTCCAGCGCGGGGTGGCGGCGCAGCAGCCGCAGCGCCTCGGCGTGCAGCTCGTCGTCGGCGAGGTCGAGGGTGAGCAGCTCGTGCAGCCGCCGGTCGGCCGGGTCGGACTCGTCCACCGGCATCTGCTGGAGCAGCAGGGTCGGCAGCGTGGCCACGCCCTCGCGCAGGTCGGTGCCGGGGGTCTTGCCGGACTCGTCGCCGTCGCTGGCGATGTCCAGCACGTCGTCGGCCAGCTGGAACGCGGTGCCGATCCGCTCGCCGTACTCGGCGAGGATGTCGGTCACCCACGGCTCCGCGCCGGCCATCAGCGCGCCGATCCGGCAGGAGACGGCGATCAGCGAACCGGTCTTGCCGGCCAGCACGGCCAGGTAGTGGTCCAGCGGGTCGTCGTCCGGGCCGGGGCCGGCGGTCTCCAGGATCTGGCCGGTGACCAGCCGCTCGAACGCGTCGGCCTGGAGCCGGACGGCCTCCGGGCCGAGGTCGGCGAGCACCTGGGAGGCGCGGGAGAAGAGGAAGTCGCCGGTGAGGATGGCGACCGAGTTGTCCCAGCGCGAGTTGGCGCTGGGGGCGCCGCGGCGCACGGGGGCCTCGTCCATGACGTCGTCGTGGTAGAGCGTGGCGAGGTGGGTGAGCTCGACGACGACGGCGGCCGGCACCACGCCGGGCGCGCCCGGGTCGCCGAACTGGGCGGCGAGCATCACCAGCAGCGGGCGGAAGCGCTTGCCGCCCGCCTCGATCAGGTGGCTGGCGGTGATGGTGATGAAGGGGACGTCACTCTTCACCGCCTCGGTGAGCGCGGTCTCCACCGCGTCCATCCCGGCCTGGACGTCGCGGGTGAGATCGCGGTCCTGCACGCTGAGCCCAAAGGGTCCCACGACGGTCACGAAGACCACTCCTCTGTCCCTGGTCGATCTAGCGGCCTGGTCCCTGAGTGCCGCCGCTGGCCATACAGGCAGGGTATCCGGTCACGAGTGGATCACTGCACGGGCGTGCGGATCCTGTCATGATCGGGCCGGATGCCCTGATCAGGACGGATGCCGGACACGACGCGTCCGGGCCGCGCGGACAACGGCGCGGCCCGGACGACGGATGCCTCCGGCCGGGGGTCTCAGCGCACGAAGAGCGCGGCCTTCGACGCCAGGTCCAGGAAGTACTGCGGCAGCAGGCCGAGGCCGAGGGTGACCAGGACGCCGGCCCCGATCGCGGTGATCGTGAAGGCGCTGGGCACGGCGACGGTCGGGCCGCCGGGCTGCGGGTCGGAGAAGAACATCAGCACGATGACCCGGATGTAGAAGAACGCGGCCACCGCCGAGCTGAGCACACCCACGATCACCAGCGGGGTCGCCCCGCCGGCCGCCGCGGCCTGGAAGACCGCGAACTTCCCGGTGAAGCCCGAGGTGAGCGGGATCCCCGCGAAGGCCAGCAGGAACAGCGCGAAGACCGCCGCGAGCAGCGGCGAGCGCCGGCCCAGCCCCGCCCAGCTGGACAGGTGGGTGGCCTCGCCCTTGGAGTCGCGCACCAGGGTGACCACGGCGAAGGCGCCGAGCGTCACGAAGGAGTACGCCAGCAGGTAGAACAGCACCGAGCCGAGGCCCTGCTTGTTGGTGGCGATCACGCCGGTCAGGATGAACCCGGCGTGCGCGACGGACGAGTAGGCGAGCAGCCGCTTCACGTCCTGCTGGGTGACGGCCAGCACCGCGCCGACCACCATGGTGAGGATGGCCACGCCCCACATCACCGGCCGCCAGTCCAGCCGCAGGCCGGGGAAGGCGACGTAGAACAGCCGCAGGAAGGCGCCGAAGGCGGCGACCTTGGTGGCGGCCGCCATGAAGCCGGTGACCGGGGTCGGCGCGCCCTGGTAGACGTCCGGGATCCAGGAGTGGAAGGGCACCGCGCCGACCTTGAAGAGCAGGCCGACGGCGAGCAGCGCCAGGCCGATCAGCAGCAGCGCGTCGTTCTGGGTGGTGTTCAGCAGCGCCGGGGTGGCCAGCGCCTTCCCGGAGATGACGTCCGAGATGTCGCCGAGCCGGACACTGCCCGCGTAGCCGTACAGCAGGGCGGTGCCGAACAGGAAGAACGCCGAGGCGAAGGCGCCGAGCAGGAAGTACTTGACCGCCGCCTCCTGGGACAGCAGCCGGCGGCGCCGGGCCAGCGCGCAGAGCAGGTAGAGCGGGAGGGAGAAGACCTCCAGCGCCACGAACATGGTCAGCAGGTCGTTGGCGGCGGGGAAGAGCAGCATGCCGCCGACCGCGAACAGGGTGAGCGGGAAGACCTCGGTGGTGGCGAAGCCGGCCCGGACCGCGGACCGCTCCTGCTCGCCGCCCGGGGTGGCGGCGGCCTGGGCGACGAACGCGTCGACGGCCACTCCCCCGGCCCTCGGCTCCAGCCTCCGCTCGGCGTAGGTGAGCACCGCGACCACGGCGGCCAGCAGGATCACGCCCTGGAGGAAGAGCGCGGGGCCGTCGAGCGCGACCGAGCCCATGGCGAGCAGGTCGACCTTGGTGGAGCCGTAGCCCTGCGCGGCGAGCACCACCACGGCGGTGAACGCGCCGGCCAGGCCGGCCAGGGCCAGCGAGACCTGCGCCCAGTACCGGTGGCGCCGGGGCAGGAAGGCCTCCAGCAGGATGCCGGCCACGGCGGCGCCGAACACCACCAGCATCGGGGAGAGCTGGCCGTACTCGATGTGCGGCGCCGGAATGCTGGGCGTGCTGCCGCCGGCGGCGGCGAGCCATCCGGTGGTGCTCACTTGTGCTCACCTCCTGAGGTGGCGGCGACCGGGTGGGCCGGTGCCGGGTCGGTCTCGTGGACCTGCGACAGCGTCGCGTCCACCGCCGGGTTGATGATGTCGGTGAGCGGCTTCGGGTAGACACCGAGCAGGATGGTCAGCGCCACCAGCGGGGCGACGACGGCGAGTTCGCGCACCTTGAGATCGGGCATCCCGCGCACCTCGGCCTTGACCGGGCCGGTCATGGTGCGCTGGTAGAGCATCAGGGCGTACAGCGCGGCGAGCACGATGCCGAAGGTGGCGACGATGCCGATCGCCGGGTAGCGGGTGAACGTGCCGACCAGCACCAGGAACTCGCTGACGAAGGGCGCGAGCCCGGGCAGCGAGAGGGTGGCCAGGCCGCCGATCAGGAACGTCCCGGCGAGCACCGGGGCGACCTTCTGCACCCCGCCGTAGTCGGCGATCAGGCGCGAGCCGCGGCGGGAGATCAGGAAGCCGGCCACCAGCATCCACGCGGCGGTGGAGATGCCGTGGTTGACCATGTAGAGGGTGGCCCCGCTCTGGCCCTGGCTGGTCAGCGCGAAGATGCCCATGATGATGAAGCCGAAGTGCGAGATCGAGGCGTACGCGACCAGCCGCTTGATGTCCTTCTGGCCGATGGCCAGCAGCGCGCCGTAGATGATCCCGATCACCGAGAGCACCAGGATCGCCGGGGCGAAGGTCCTGGAGGCGTCCGGGAACAGCCCGAGGCAGAAGCGGAGCATCGCGAAGGTGCCGACCTTGTCCACCACCGCCGTGATCAGGACGGCCGTTCCGGCGGTGGACTCGCCCATCGCGTTCGGCAGCCAGGTGTGCAGCGGCCAGAGCGGGGCCTTCACCGCGAAGGCGAAGAAGAAGCCGAGGAACAGCGCCTTCTCCGCGGTGCCGCCGAGCACCAGCCGGCCGTCGGCGATCGCCGAGGTGAGGGTCGGCAGGTCGAAGGTGGCGAAGCCCTGCTCCTGCGCGATCACGTACAGGCCGATCACGGCGGCCAGCATGACCAGGCCGCCGAGCAGGTTGTAGAGCAGGAACTTCACGGCCGCGTACGAGCGCTGGCGCGCCGAGTCGGGGCCGCCCGCCCGGTCGCCGAAGCCGCCGATCAGGAAGTACATCGGGATCAGCATGGCTTCGAAGAAGACGTAGAACACGAAGACGTCGGTGGCGTAGAAGGAGACGATCACCATCGCCTCGACCGCCAGGATCAGGGCGAAGAAGCCCTGCGTGCGACGCCTGTTCTCGAAGGTGCCGTCCGGTGCGGTGGGGCCGGGCCCCTCCTGCCCGTTGGCGGGCGCGGCCGCTCCAGGATCGGCGTCGTGCCAGGAGGCCAGCATCACGACCGGCACCAGGACGGCGGTGAGCAGGGCCAGCACGGCGCCGATGCCGTCCACGCCGAGCGAGAAGGTGATGCCGAAGGAGCGGATCCAGCTGTAGGACTCGGTCAGCTGGTAGCGCGCCCCGCCGGGCTCGAAGCGGGCGGTCACCACGGCCGCCAGCGCCAGGGTGACGGCCGAGACGCCCAGGGCGACGGCCTTGGTGGTCCGCCGCCGGGCCTCGCTGGACCCGGCCGGCAGCGCGGCGGTCAGCACCGCGCCGGCCGCCGGGACGGCACAGGTGGCGGTCAGCAGGGCACTCATGCCTTACCTCCCTGACGGCCTGTTTGTTTCCTGTCCATCAGACGGACCTCATCAGGAGAGTCGTGGCGACCAGAACCAGCGTGCCGCCGAACATGGAGAGCGCGTACGAGCGGACGTAGCCGTTCTGGATCCGCCGCAGGCGGCTGGAGACGCCGCCGATGACGGCGGCCAGGCCGTTGACGAAGCCGTCCAGGCCCCGGCTGTCGAAGTAGACCAGCGCCGCGGTGAGCGCCGAGCCGGGGCGGACCAGGACGGCGTGGTTGAAGTCGTCCTGGAGGAGGTCCCGGCGGGCGGCCCGGGTGAGCGGCGAGCCGACCGGCGGCACCACCGGGACGGCGGAGCGGCCGTACATCAGGTAGGAGACCGCCACCCCGGCGAGCATGCAGGCCGTGGTGAGCAGGGTGACCACCAGCGGGGCGAGCGGCGAGTGGCCCTCGTCGTGGCCGGTGACCGGCTCCAGCCAGGTGAGGAAGCCGCTGTTCAGGGTGAACAGCCCACCGGCGAAGACCGAGCCGAAGGCGAGCAGGATCATCGGAATGGTCATGGTCTTCGGCGACTCGTGCGGGTGCGGTTCCTGGCCCTTCTCGTCCGGCTGCCAGCGCTTCTCGCCGAAGAAGGTCAGGAGCATCACCCGGGTCATGTAGAACGCGGTGACCGCGGCGCCGGTCAGGGCGCAGAGGCCGAGGATCCAGCCCTCGGTGCCGCCCTTGGCGAAGGCCGCCTCGATGATCTTGTCCTTGGAGAAGAAGCCGGACAGCCCCGGGAAGCCGATGATGGCCAGGTAGCCGAGGCCGAAGGTGACGAAGGTGACCGGCATGTACTTCCGCAGGCCGCCGTAGTGCCGCATGTCCACCTCGTCGTTCATGCCGTGCATGACCGAACCGGCGCCGAGGAAGAGCCCGGCCTTGAAGAAGCCGTGGGTCACCAGGTGCATGATCGCGAAGGCGTAGCCGATCGGGCCGAGGCCGGCCGCCAGCACCATGTAGCCGATCTGCGACATGGTCGAGCCGGCCAGGGCCTTCTTGATGTCGTCCTTGGCGCAACCGACGATCGCACCGAAGAGCAGGGTGACCGCGCCGACCACCACGACGGCGGTCTGGGCGTCCGGCGCCAGGTTGAAGATCGCACCGGAGCGGGTGATCAGGTAGACGCCGGCGGTCACCATGGTGGCCGCGTGGATCAGGGCCGAGACCGGGGTCGGGCCCTCCATGGCGTCCCCGAGCCAGGACTGCAACGGCACCTGGGCGGACTTGCCGCAGGCCGCCAGCAGCAGCATCAGGCCGATCGCGGTCAGCTTGCCCTCACTCGCCTGGTCCGCCGCCCCGAAGACAGGCTCGAAGGCGAAGGAGCCGAACTCGGCGAACATCAGCATGATCGCGATGGAGAGGCCCAGGTCGCCGACGCGGTTGACGATGAACGCCTTCTTGGCGGCCGTCGCGGCGCTCGGCTTGTGCTGCCAGAAGCCGATCAGCAGGTACGAGGCGAGCCCGACCCCCTCCCAGCCGAAGTACAGCAGCAGGTAGTTGTCCGCGATCACCAGCAGCAGCATGGCCGCCAGGAACAGGTTGAGGTACGCGAAGAAACGGCGCCGGCGCTCGTCGTGCGCCATGTACCCCACCGAGTAGAGGTGGATCAGCGTGCCGACACCGGTGATCAGCAGGACGAAGGTGATGGAGAGCTGGTCGAGCCGGAACGCGATGTCGGCCTGGAAGCCGTTCACCGGTACCCAGCTGAACAGGCGTGTGGTGACGGCGCGTTGCTCGGCGTCGCGGCCCAGCATGGACGCGAACAGCGCCAGCCCGAAGCCGAACGAGAGCGCGGCGAGCGCGGTGGCCAGCCAGTGGCCGAACCGGTCGAAGGCCCGGCCGCCGAGCAGCAGCAGAGCCGCACCGGCCAGCGGAGCCGCCACGAGCAGCGGAATGAGAGAGTTCACCGAAGGTCCTCCGCCTACAGCTTCATCAGGTTGCTGTCATCGACCGAAGCGGAGTGCCTGGTCCGGAAGATGGCGACGATGATGGCGAGGCCGACCACGACCTCGGCCGCCGCGACCACCATGGTGAAGAACGCGATGATCTGGCCGTCCAGGTTGCCGTGCAGCCGGGAGAAGGTGACCAGGGCGAGGTTCGAGGCGTTGAGCATCAGCTCCACGCACATGAACAGGACGATCGCGTTCCGCCGGATCAGGACGCCGGAGGCGCCGATGGTGAACAGGAGGGCGGAGAGATACAGGTAGTTGACCGGATTCACTCCGTGCCCTCCTCGTGGTTGGTCGGGACCGGCTCCAGCGACCTGCGCGGGCCGGTGGCCGGCGGGCGCTCGGACGGCGGGCGGCCCAGCCAGTCGGCGGTGGTGGACTCCAGCTCGGCCATCCGCCGCAGCATCTCCTGGCTGACGTCGCGGATCTGGCCGCGCTCGCGCAGGGTCTCCATCACCGAGTCCTCGGCGACGGTGCCGTCCGGCAGCAGGCCGGGGATGTCCACCGCGTTGTGCCGGGCGTAGACGCCGGGCGCGGGCAGCGGCGGCAGCTGGATGTTGTCCTTGACCCGCTGGGCGGCCAGCTCGCGCTGGGTCTTCGGGGCCTTCACGTGCTCGCGGTGGGTGAGCACCATGGCGCCGATCGCCGCCGTGATCAGCAGCGCGCCGGTGACCTCGAAGGCCCAGACGTACTTGGTGAAGATCAGCCGGGCCAGGCCCTGGACGTTGCCCTCGGCGTTGGCCTCGGCGAGGCCGGCGAAGGTGTCCAGCTTGGCGTTGGCGAGGCCGGCGACCAGCAGCACGCCGAAGCCGAGCCCGCACAGGAGCGCGGCGAACCGCTGCCCCTTCAGCTGCTCCTTCATCGAGTCGGCGCTGGTGACACCGACCAGCATCACCACGAACAGGAACAGCATCATGATCGCGCCGGTGTAGACCACGATCTGCACCACGCCCAGGAAGACCGCGCCCTGCGCCATGTAACAGACCGCCAGCGCCATCATGGTGGCGGCCAGGCAGAGCGCGCTGTGCACGGCCTTCCTCATCAGCAGCATGCCGAGCGCGCCGCCGACGGCGATCACCGCGAGCACCCAGAACTGGACGGCCTCCCCGGTAGAGGTCGTCCCGGTGACGGCAAGGACCGTGCTGCTCCCGGCCAGGACGGTGGCGGCCACTACCGCACCTCCTTCTCGCGCTCGGTGCGCTCCTGCTGGACCGTCCCGGGCGCCGCCGCGATGATCTCGCCCCGGTAGTAGGCGCCCTCGTCGGCGCCCGGGTAGATCGCGTGCGGGGTGTCGACCATGTCCTCGGAGAGGCCGACCAGCAGCTGCTCCTTGGTGAAGATCAGGTCCTTGCGGGAGGAGTCGGCCAGCTCGTACTCGTTGGTCATGGTGAGCGCGCGGGTCGGACAGGCCTCGATGCAGAGCCCGCAGAGGATGCAGCGGGCGTAGTTGATCTGGTAGACCGCGCCGTACCGCTCGCCGGGCGAGTAGCGCTCCTCGTCCCGGTTGTCCGCGCCCTCGACGTAGATCGCGTCGGCCGGGCAGGCCCAGGCGCACAGCTCGCAGCCGACGCACTTCTCCAGGCCGTCCGGGTGCCGGTTCAGCTGGTGGCGGCCGTGGAAGCGCGGAGCGGTGGGCTTCTTCTGCTCCGGGTACTGCTCGGTGAGCCGCTTCTTGAACATGGCCTTGAAGGTCACGCCGAAGCCGGCGGCCGGTCCGAGGACGGACGGCCTCTCGGTCGGGTCGGGCCCGGTTGTCTCGTCGGACGACATCGCGGTCAGCTCCCTTCGGAATGGTCGGCCCCGTTGAGGGCGTCCTGGAGTTGCTTCGGGGCGCGGCTGCGCCGGCGCGGGACCGGCGGGAGCTCCTGCCCGGGCAGCGGGGGCACCGGGTACCCGCCCGCCATCGGGTCGAACCGCTCGGCGGGCGGCGCCCCCTCGGCCGCTGTCGCGGCGGGCTCCGGCGGGCGCTTCGCGAAGTCCCGCACCAGGGCGAGCAGCAGGATCGCGGCGACCGGGGCGCCGACGTACAGCACCACCTCGCCGAAGCCGTAGCCCTCGTTGCGCAGGGCCCGGACGCTGGCCACCATCACCAGCCAGACCAGCGAGACCGGGATCAGGACCTTCCAGCCCAGCTTCATGAACTGGTCGTAGCGCAGCCGGGGCAGGGTGCCGCGCAGCCAGATGAAGAAGAAGAGCAGCAGCTGGATCTTCAGAATGATCCAGAGCATCGGCCACCAGCCGTGGTTGGCCCCCTCCCAGAAGGTGGAGACCGGCCAGGGCGCCCGCCAGCCGCCCAGGAAGAGCGTGGAGGCGACGGCCGAGACGGTGACCATGTTGACGTACTCGGCCAGCATGAACATCGCGAACTTCAGCGAGGAGTACTCGGTGTTGAAGCCGCCGACCAGTTCGCCCTCGGCCTCCGGGAGGTCGAACGGCGCCCGGTTGGTCTCGCCGACCATGGAGATGATGTAGACGATGAACGACACCGGCAGCAGCACCGCGAACCAGGTCGGCTGCTGCGAGGAGACGATCTCCGAGGTGGACATCGAACCCGAGTAGATGAACACCGCCGCGAAGGACAGGCCCATCGCGATCTCGTAGCTGATCATCTGCGCGGACGAACGCAGCCCGCCGAGCAGCGGATAGGTCGAGCCGGACGACCAGCCGGCCAGCACGATGCCGTAGATGCCGACCGAGGCGGTGGCCAGGATGTACAGCAGCGCCACCGGGAAGTCGGTCAGCTGCAGCGGGGTCCGGGTGCCGAAGATCGACACCTCGTCGCCGGCCGGGCCGAACGGGATCACCGCGAAGGCCATGAAGGCGGGGATCGCGCAGACGATCGGGGCCAGGATGTAGACGACCTTGTCGGCGCCCTTGACCACCAGGTCTTCCTTCAGCGCCAGCTTCACGCCGTCGGCGAGCGACTGCAGCATGCCCCAGGGGCCGTGCCGGTTGGGCCCGATGCGCAGCTGCATCCAGGCCACCACCTTGCGCTCCCAGACGATCGCGATCAGCACGGTGCCGACCAGGAAGGCGAAGCAGAAGACCGCCTTGAGCAGCACCAGCCACCAGGGGTCGCGGCCGAAGAAGCCCAGGGTCTCGTACGCGGCGAGGTTCACTGCTCCTCCTCGGGGGTCGCGGCGGTGACGGCGGTGGCGCTGTCGGGGGCGCTGTCGGAGACGGTGGCCGCGGCGATGGTGACCAGGTGGCCGACCGTGGTGCCGAGGGTCCGGTAGGCGCCGCCCGGGGTGGAGTTGAGCGGGATCCAGACCGTGCGGTCCGGGATCGAGCCGGTGATCTCCAGCGGCAGGGTGAGCGAGCCGGCCGGCCCGGTCAGCCGCAGGGCCTCGACCGCGCCGACCTCCTTCGCGGTGACCGGGGAGATCCGGGCGACGGCCGCGTGCCGGGTGCCGGCGAGGTGCTGGTCCCCCTGCTGGAGCGAGCCGTTGTCCAGCAGCTGGCGCCAGCCCGCCAGCACCGCCTGGCCGGTGGCCGGCCGGGGCAGCGGCGCGGGGTGCGCGGCGGGGGCCGTCTGGTGGTCGCCGGTCCACGGTGTGAACCGGTCCAGCTCCAGCCGGGCGGCCCGCACGTCGGGCAGGCCGAGCCGGTGGCCCAGCGCGTCCGCCAGCATGTTCAGCACCCGCAGGTCCGGGTGCAGATGACGGCCCATCTGCTGGTCCGGCTTGAGCGCGGCCTCGAACATCCGCACCCGGCCCTCCCAGTCCAGGAAGGTGCCGGCCTTCTCGGCGACCGCGGCGACCGGCAGCACCACATCGGCGTGCGCGGTGACGGCGGACGGGCGGAGCTCCAGCGAGACCAGGAACCGGACGGCGGCCAGCGCCTCCTCGGCCTGCGCCGGATCCGGCAGGTCGTCCGGGTCGACGCCGCCGACCAGCAGCGCGTCCAGGTCGCCGTGGGCGGCGGCCGCGAGGATCTGCGCGGTGTCCCGGCCGACCCGGGTCGGCAGTTCGGCCCCGCCCCAGACGGCGGCGGCCTCGGCGCGGGCGACCGGGGCGTGGACCGGACGGCCGCCGGGCAGCAGCCCGGGCAGTGCGCCGGCCTCGACGGCGCCGCGCTCACCGGCCCGGCGCGGGATCCAGGCCAGCCGGGCGCCGGTCGCGTGTGCGAGGCGCAGCGCGGCGGTGAGCGCACCGGGGACGGCGGCCAGCCGCTCACCGGCCAGGATGACGGCGCCGGGGGTGCGCAGCAGTTCGGCGGCGCGGCCGGCGTCGTCGCCGAGCGGCTCGTCGGCGGCGAGCGCGGTCAGCCACTCGGTCTCGGTGCCGGGGGCGGCGGGCAGCAGCGCGCCGCGCAGTTTGGCCAGGCCGCGGGAGCCGTACGCGGCGACCGAGAACACCTTCAGGCCGCGGGCGCGGTTGGCCTTGCGCAGCCGCAGGAAGACGATCGGCGACTCCTCCTCGGGCTCGAAGCCCGCGAGCAGCACCGCCGGCGCCGCCTCCAGTTCCTCGTACGTCACGCCCGTGCCGTCGACATCGGTACCGCGCCCGGCGACGGCGGCGGCCAGGAAGTCCGCCTCCTCGCCGCTGTGCGGGCGGGCCCGGAAGTCCACGTCGTTGGTGCCGAGCACCACCCGGGCGAACTTGGCGTAGGCGTAGGCGTCCTCGACGGTGCTCCGGCCGCCGGTGAGCACCCCGGCCCGGGTGCCGCGCAGGCCCTCGGCGGCCCTGGCCAGCGCCTCCGGCCAGGAGGCGGGCACGAGTTCACCCGTCGCGGGGTCGCGGACGAGCGGGGTGGTGATCCGGTCCCGCTGCTGGGCGTAGCGGAAGGCGAACCGGCCCTTGTCGCAGTTCCACTCCTCGTTGACCGCCGGGTCATCGCCGGCCAGCCGGCGCAGCACCTTGCCGCGCCGGTGGTCGGTGCGCTGGGCGCAGCCGGAGGAGCAGTGCTCGCAGACGCTCGGCGAGGAGACCAGGTCGAACGGCCGGGAGCGGAAGCGGTAGGCCGCCGAGGTGAGCGCGCCGACCGGACAGATCTGGATGGTGTTGCCGGAGAAGTACGAGTCGAGCGGCTCCGCGTCCCCGATGCCGACCTGCTGGAGCGCGCCGCGCTCGATCAGGTCGATGAACGGGTCCCCGGCGATCTGCTGGGAGAAGCGGGTGCAGCGGGCGCAGAGCACGCAGCGCTCGCGGTCCAGCAGCACCTGGGTGCTGAGCGGGATCGGCTTCTCATAGGTGCGCTTCATCCCCTCGAAGCGGGAGTCGGCGGCGCCGGAGGACATCGCCTGGTTCTGCAGCGGGCACTCGCCGCCCTTGTCGCAGACCGGGCAGTCCAGCGGGTGGTTGATCAGCAGCAGCTCCATCACGCCGCGCTGCGCCTTCTCGGCGACCGGCGAGCTGAGCTGGGTCCGGACCACCATGCCCTCGGCGACCGGGATGGTGCAGGAGGCGACGGGCTTGCGCTGGCCCTCGACCTCGACGATGCACTGCCGGCAGGCGCCGGCCGGGTCGAGCAGCGGGTGGTCGCAGAAGCGCGGGATCTGGGTGCCGATCTGCTCGGCGGCCCGGATCACCAACGTCCCCTTGGGGACCTGCACTTCGACGCCGTCGATGGTGAGCGTGACCAGGTCGACCGCGGCCTTGGAGGTGGATGGCTCTGTGATCGTCACGCGTGCACCTCCCTTTCGGTGGCGGACTGGTGGCCGGAGCGGTGGGCGTCGGCCCAGACGGTGGAGGCGGCCGGGTCGAACGGGCAGCGGCGCTCGGCGAGGTGCTGCTCGTACTCGGCCCGGAAGTACTGGAGCGAGGAGACGATCGGGCTGGCCGCGCCGTCGCCGAGCGCGCAGAAGGACTTGCCGTTGATGTTGTCGGCGATGTCGAGCAGCTTCTCCAGGTCGCCGTCGACGCCCGAGCCGCCCTCGATCCGCTTGAGCAACTGGACCAGCCAGTAGGTGCCTTCGCGGCAGGGCGTGCACTTGCCGCAGGACTCGTGGGCGTAGAACTCGGTCCAGCGGGTGACGGCGCGGACC
This sequence comes from Kitasatospora sp. NPDC087315, assembly GCF_044744345.1. Lineage (NCBI taxonomy): Bacteria > Bacillati > Actinomycetota > Actinomycetes > Kitasatosporales > Streptomycetaceae > Kitasatospora > Kitasatospora sp. NPDC087315. Next base: position 186,157 of record NZ_JBIUYD010000004.1, read on the forward strand.
ACGCAGGTGGTCTCGTCGAAGATCTGCAGGGCCTTGGTGCCGAGCATCGAGCCGGCCGCGCCGACGCCCTCGTAGTCGAGCGGGACGTCCAGGTGCTGGTCGGTGAACATCGGGGTGGACGAGCCGCCCGGGGTCCAGAACTTGAGCCGGTGCCCGGGCCGGATGCCGCCGCTGACGTCCAGCAGCTGGCGCAGGGTGATGCCGAGCGGGGCCTCGTACTGGCCGGGGTTGGTGACGTGCCCGGAGAGCGAGTAGAGCGTGAAACCGGGGGACTTCTCGGTGCCCAGGCCCTTGAACCACTCCTTGCCCTTGGCCAGGATCGGCGGCACCGAGGCGATCGACTCGACGTTGTTGACCACCGTCGGGCAGGCGTAGAGGCCGGCGATGGCCGGGAACGGCGGCCGCAGCCGGGGCTGGCCGCGGCGGCCCTCCAGCGAGTCGAGCAGCGCGGTCTCCTCGCCGCAGATGTACGCGCCGGCGCCCGCGTGCACGGTGATGTCGAGGTCGACGCCGGAGCCCATGATGTCCTTGCCGAGCAGCCCGGCCCGGTAGGCCTCGGCGACGGCGGCCTGGATCCGGCGCAGCACCGGGACGACCTCGCCGCGCAGGTAGATGAAGGCGTGGTCGCAGCGGATCGCGTAGGAGGCGATGATCATGCCTTCGATCAGCGCGTGCGGGTTGGCGAACAGCAGCGGGATGTCCTTGCAGGTGCCCGGCTCGGACTCGTCCGCGTTGACCACGAGGTAGTGCGGTTTGCCGTCGTTCTGCGGGATGAACTGCCACTTCAGGCCGGTGGGGAAGCCGGCGCCGCCGCGGCCGCGCAGACCGGAGTCCTTGACCAGGGCGATCACGTCGTCCGGTGCCATCGCGAGGGCGGCCTTCAGGCCCTCGTAGCCGGCGTGGCGGCGGTAGGTGTCGAGCGTCCAGGGCCGGGCGTCGTCCCAGGAGGCGGAGAGTACCGGGGTGAGCAGCTTCTCGGCCGGCTCGGCGGAGGTCATCACGCTTCCGTCCCTTCGTGCCGGGGCGAGACGACCTTGGTGCCGCCGGTGCCGGGCAGGGCCTCGCCCCTGGCCAGGCGCAGGCCCGCGAGCGAGGGCGCGCCGCCCGCTCCGGACTCGTCCACGGCACCGGGGCGCTCGTCGGGGAAGCCGGCCAGGATCCGGGCCGACTCCTTGAAGTCGCAGAGCCTGGCGCCGCGGGTGGGGCGGACCTCCCGGCCCGCTCGCAGCTCGTCGACCAGCCGCTTGGCGCTCTCCGGGGTCTGGTTGTCGAAGAACTCCCAGTTGACCATCACCACGGGGGCGTAGTCGCAGGCGGCGTTGCACTCGATGTGCTCGATCGAGATCTCGCCGTCCTCGGTGGTCTCGTTGTTGCGGATCCCGAGGTGCTGCTGGAGCTCCTCGAAGATCTGGTCGCCGCCGAGCACCGCGCAGAGGGTGTTGGTGCAGACCCCGACGTGGTGCTTCCCGGCCGGCCGGCGCCGGTACATGGTGTAGAAGGTGGCGACGGCGGTGACCTCGGCGGTGGTGAGGTCCAACTGCTCGGCACAGAACCGGATGCCGGTCGGGCTGACGAAGCCCTCCTCGGCCTGGACCAGGTGCAGCAGCGGCAGCAGCGCCGACCGGGCCACCGGATAGCGGCCGATCAGCTCCTTCGCGTCGGCGGCCAGCCGGGCGCGTACCTCCTCCGGGTACGGCCCGGCCGGCATCGCCGGCATCCCCAACTGGACGTCTGTCACCGGTCCACGCCTCCCATCACCGGGTCGATCCCGGCCACCGCGACGATCACGTCGGCGACCTGGCCGCCCTCGCACATCGCCGCCATCGACTGCAGATTGGTGAACGACGGGTCCCGGAAGTGGACCCGGTACGGGCGTGTCCCGCCGTCGCTGACCACGTGCACGCCCAACTCGCCCTTGGGCGACTCGACCGCCGTGTACGCCTGTCCCACCGGGACCCGGAAGCCCTCGGTGACCAGCTTGAAGTGGTGGATCAGGGCCTCCATCGAGGTGCCCATGATCTTGCGGATGTGGTCGAGCGAGTTACCCACCCCGTCCGGGCCGACGGCCAGTTGGGCGGGCCAGGCGATCTTCTTGTCGGCCACCATGACCGGGCCGGGCCGCAACCGGTCCAGGCACTGCTCGACGATCCGCAGCGACTGCTTCATCTCCTCCAGACGGATCAGGAAGCGGCCGTAGGAGTCGGCGCTGTCGGCGGTCGCCACCTCGAAGTCGTAGTTCTCGTACCCGCAGTAGGGGTCGGACTTGCGCAGGTCGTGCGGCAGGCCGGTGGCCCGCAGGATCGGGCCGGTGGCGCCGAGGGCCAGGCAGCCGGCCAGGTCGAGGAAGCCGACGTCGACCAGGCGGGCCCTGAACACCGGGTTGCCGGTGGCGAGTTTGTCGTACTCGTGCATCCGCGAGCGGATGGTCTTCACCGTTTCGCGGATCTGGTCGACGGCGCCGGGCGGCAGGTCCTGGGCGAGGCCGCCGGGGCGGACGTACGCGTGGTTCATCCGCAGGCCGGTGACCAGTTCGAAGACGTCCAGGATGAGTTCGCGGTCGCGGAAGCCGTAGATCATCAGCGTGGTGGAGCCGATCTCCATGCCGCCGGTGGCCAGGCAGACCAGGTGCGAGGCGATCCGGTTGAGCTCCATCATCAGGACGCGGATGACGGTGGCCCGGTCCGGGATGTCGTCGGTGATGCCGAGCAGCTTCTCGACCGCCAGGCAGTACGCGGTCTCGTTGAACAGCGGGGTCAGGTAGTCCATCCGGGTCACGAAGGTGGTGCCCTGGACCCAGTTGCGGAACTCCATGTTCTTCTCGATGCCGGTGTGGAGGTAGCCGATGCCGCAGCGGGCCTCCTTCACCGTCTCGCCGTCGATCTCCAGGATCAGCCGCAGCACGCCGTGGGTGGACGGGTGCTGGGGGCCCATGTTGACGATGATGCGCTCGTCGTCGGCCCGGCCGACCGCCTCCACCACCTCGCCCCAGTCGCCACCGGTGACGGTGAAGACCCGGCCCTCGGTGGTCTCACGGGCCTCTGCCTCTGCTGCCTCTTCGTAGTGCCGGGTGCTCATCAGCTGTACGACCTCCGCTGGTCGGGCGCCGGGATCTGGGCGCCCTTGTACTCGACGGGGATGCCGCCGAGCGGGTAGTCCTTGCGCTGCGGGTGGCCCAGCCAGTCGTCCGGCATCATGATCCGGGTGAGCGCCGGGTGGCCCTCGAAGACCAGGCCGAAGAAGTCGTAGACCTCGCGCTCGTGCCAGTCGTTGGTCGGGTAGACGCTGACCACCGACGGGACGCGCGGATCGGAGTCCGGCGCGGTGACCTCCAGCCGGATCAGCCGGCCGTGGGTGATCGAGCGCAGGTGGTAGACCGCGTGCAGCTCGCGGCCCTTGTCACCGGGGTAGTGCACACCGCTCACCCCGAGACAGAGTTCGAAGCGGAGCGCCGGGTCGTCGCGCAGGGTGCGGACGGTCCGCAGCAGGTGCTCGCGGTCGATGTGGAAGGTGAGTTCGCCGCGGTCGACGACGGTCTTCCCGATCACGTCGACCGGGTCGAGGCCCTGTTCCTCCAGGGCGCCCTCCAGTTCGTCCGCGACCTCGTCGAACCAGCCGCCGTACGGGCGCTCGCTCGGGCCGGGCAGCACCACGGGGGCGGTGAGGCCGCCGAAGCCGGAGGTGTCACCGCTGTCCCGGGCGCCGAACATGCCCTGGCGGGTGCCGACCACCTCGACCGGGATCTCCCGGCGGGTGGCGGGGACGCCGGCCCCGGTGAGCTCGGCGGACTCGGCGGGTTCGGTGGGCTTGGTCGGCTCGCTCATCGCAGCTGCCCCCGCATCTCGCTCACCGGGGTGGCCCGCAGCGCCAGCGCCTCGCCCAGCTCCTCGGCCCGGCGCCGGTTCACGCCCAGCGGCTCGTGCTGGATCTTGTCGTGCAGCTTCAGGATGGCGTCCATCAGCATCTCCGGGCGGGGCGGACAACCCGGCAGATAGATGTCCACCGGGACGATGTGGTCGACGCCCTGCACGATCGCGTAGTTGTTGAACATCCCGCCCGAGGAGGCGCAGACGCCCATCGAGATGACCCACTTCGGGTTGGCCATCTGGTCGTACACCTGGCGCAGCACCGGGGCCATCTTCTGGCTCACCCGACCCGCCACGATCATCAGATCGGCCTGCCGGGGTGAGCCCCGGAACACCTCCATGCCGAACCGGGCCAGGTCGTAGCGGCCGGCCCCGGTGGTCATCATCTCGATCGCGCAGCAGGCCAGTCCGAAGGTGGCCGGGAAGAGCGACGCCTTGCGCACCCAGCCCGCGGCCGTCTCCACACTGGTGAGCAGAAAGCCGCTCGGCAGCTTCTCCTCGATTCCCATCAGATCCCTCTCAATGCCATCAAGTCCGGTGGTTCGTCCGCCCGTTCAGGCTTGTCCGCCCGTTCACAAAGTCAGCGGCAGCCCCGCGCTCAGTCCCACTCCAGACCGCCGCGCCGCCACACGTAGGCGTAGGCGACGAAGACGGTGGCGATGAACAGGAGCATCTCGACCAGCCCGAAGATCCCCAGGGCGTCGAAACTCACCGCCCATGGGTAGAGGAAGACGATCTCGATGTCGAAGACGATGAAGAGCATCGCCGTCAGGTAGTACTTGATCGGGAACCGACCGCCGCCCACGGGCTGCGGGGTCGGCTCGATGCCGCACTCGTACGCCTCCAACTTGGCCCGGTTGTAGCGCTTGGGGCCGGTCAGTGAGGCCATCACAACGGAACCGACCGCGAACGCCGCCGCGATGGCACCGAGTACGAGGATCGGCGCGTAGGCATTCATAGCCCCCGCTCCCTCCGTCCAGTCGTCCTTGACTGCAGATCGGAACCGACGGGTCACGCTGTGGTGGACCCGCGTTCCGGTTCCCGAGATCCACCCCATGTGAGGCAGTTCACAAAGCCCGGAACGAGCGCATCTTATGCCCGTCGGCTTGTGATCTGCGACACGCAGTTCACGGTGATCTTTGTGATCTACGCCACCCCCGGAATGGTGACGAAAGTGAACATGACCAGAGTTATCGACCCAAAGAAGTCAAATGATCACAAACAGTCGCATTCATCGGTGAAGCGGCTGGTCAGAGCGGTGCTCCTATATCAACTATGCGCCTTCCAGGGCAAATTTCTGGACGTCATTTTGACGTGTTATAGCGCCTCACCCGCAGGGGTGGCGGCCCTCCGAACGCCCGCTTGACCCTTCGTTCACAAGCGCGCGAACCGCTCCGGCGGGCAGCCGTCGGGGGTGCCGGGGGCCGGTCGGGGGCCCGGGGGCCGGGCCGGCTACCGACCGCCGGCTACGGGTTCCCGGTCCTCGGCCTGGTCCTCCGCCCGGGCCGCAGCGGGAGCCGGGGCGGGGACGGCGGTGCGGCGGCCCCAGGCGGTGCCGGCCAGCACGAGGACACCGCCGAGCAGAGCGAGCGGGCCGAGGTGGTCACCGGCCAGGGTGATGCCGAAGACGGCGGCCCAGAGCGGCTCGGTGCCCAGCAGCAGACTGACCCGGGACGGCGAGGTCGTCCGCACCGCCCACATCTGCACGAAGAAGGCGAACAGCGTGCAGAGCAGGGCGAGATGCAGCAGCCAGGCCCACTGCGCCGGCCCGTACCCGGCCGCGACCGTCCACGGCGCGGGCCCGGCGAACGGCGCGACGGCGACGAACACCAAGGCGGCGGCGAGTTGGACCCAGGTCACGGCCAGCGAGTCGGTGTCACGAATGGCCCGGATCCGGGACATCGCCAGCACGTGCACCGTCCGCACCAGGGCGGCGCCGAGCACCAGCAGGTCCCCCGCCGAGGGCGGCTTCAGCCCGCCTCCCCCGGTCAGCAACGCCACCCCGAGCACGGAGAGCCCCGCCGCCGCCAGAAAGGCCCGCGGCAGCGGCGTCCGGTTGACGGCGCTCTCCGCCAGCGGCGTGGTCACCATCGTGAGGCTGACGATCAGACCGGCGTTGGTCGCCGAGGTGTGCACCGCGCCGTACGTCTCCAGCAGGAAGATCCCGCCGAGCACCAGCCCCAGCACCGCCCCGCCCAGCCACTCCCGCCGCCCCATCCCCCGCAGCGCCCGCCACGCGAACACCCCGAGCACCGGCAGCACCAGCCCGAACCGCAGCACCAGGACCGCCACCACCGTCCCCGGCTCCGCCACCCGCTGCACCGCCATGAAGCTCGACCCCCACACCACCGCCACCAGCAGCACGGGCACATCACGCAACGGCGACGAGGACGAGAACAGTGAAGCGCGCATGGGCAAGGTTCCTCCGAGCAAGAGGCAGGGTGAGCAGCCCGTGCGACATCGAACGGAGCGGCGGACAGAGGCGCGGACAGAGCCGCGGACGGCGGCGCCATCCTTGCCCACCGGCCCTGGCCGATCAAGGCTTTTCCACGCCCTGCCCGGCAGCGCCCCGGGTCGTCCGGCGACAAGCCCTATCGCGGACCACGAGGTGGCGGCAACACGTCCACTGCGGGCAACTGCGAGGAGTTCGGAGTGAGCAAGGCGGATCCGGAAGGCGTCGCGGCGACCGGCCACGACGCCGCGACGCCGGGCGGTGACCGAGGTACGGCTGACCGCCTTCAAGACCTTCCACGACGCCGTGCTGCCGCTGACCCCGCTCACCCTGCTCATCGGCCGCAACAGCAGCGGCAAGTCGAACGCGCTGGACGCCCTGGAGGTGCTCTCGCGACTCGCGCAGGGTGAGGACATCCGCGACGCCCTGGACAGCCGGCGGCGCGACGCGGGCCCGGTTCGGGGAGGGCTGGAAGGCTGCCCCCCGCACAGCGAGGACGTCTTCACCCTGGGCTGCACGGTCAGCACGCCATGGAGCCTGCCCGCCACGCTCGATGTCACGATCCAGGTCCGGCCGGACATCCGCATCGTCCACGAGCAGCTCAGCGGGGCCGATCACCGGGGTGTCGTGGTCTGCGACCGTGACCCGGCCACCGGGGCCGGCCGCCTGCGTCCACTCCCCGAACTGGCCGGCTACGCCGCCGCCATGGCCGAGGGAAAGCTCGGCGACGTGGTGACCCGGGGCATCCTGGACGCGGCCGAAAGCCCCCGCGACTACTCCGACTTCGACCGTCTTCTCGGGATCGGCTGACCTGTGGCCCGCTTGGTGACCTTCGTCGACACTTCCGTCCTCCGCAACATCCTGGAGATCCCGAAGACGCTCGACCACCAGCTGGACTCCTACAACTGAGCTCCTTCCACTGGCGGGGCCCGGCGCTCAGGGGGGTGAGCGGCCCGTGGGCCTTCGGCGGCGGCCTCGATGTCGGCCGGGGTGCCGGACTCCACTCGAAATGCGACTGGAGTCGCATTAGGATGAGGATGGCGCGGCGGCACCGCCGGAGCAAGCGCTGACGCGACAGGAGTCCACTTTGAGCGACCGCGCCCCCCAGCCGGGCCACGCCCAGCCCGAGCCCCCCAGGACCCCGACCCCCCGCCCCGGTGGCCGCAGCGCCCGGGTGCGGGCGGACGTGGTCGCCGCCACCCTCGCCGAGGTCACCGCCAGGGGGTACGACGGGCTGACCGTCGACGCGGTCGCCGCCCGCTCCGGTGTGCACAAGGCGACGCTGTACCGCCGCTGGGGCGGGGTGGACGGGCTGGTCGCGGACGCCCTCACCGCCTCGGCCGACCAGGTCTGGCCGCTGCCGGACACCGGGGACCTCGGGCAGGACCTGCGCCGCATCACCCGCGAGGTGTTCGCCGTCTTCACCGATCCGGAGCTGGGTTCCACCCCCACCGCCCTGATCACCGCCGCCCAGCGCTCCGACGCCGGCGCCGCCGCCCTGCGCGCCTTCTTCGCCGCCCGCCACCAGCAGGCCGCCGCCGTGGCCGAACGAGCCGTCACCCGCGGCGAGTTGCCCCCCGGCACGGACGGCGCCGAGGTGGTCAGGGCGGCGACCGCGCCGCTCTACTACCGGCTGTTCGTGACCGGCGAGCCACTGGATGCCCGGGCCGCCGAGCGGGCCGCCGACGCCGCGGCACTGGCCGCCCGCGCCGGGCTGTTCGCGCCGACGGGCGACTGACGTCTACCGGATCCCCACGACGGCATGGATGATGTCGCCATGACAACGCTGCCGCCCACCACCCCCCGGAAGGCCCGTCACGTGAAGCGCGAACACTGGGCGCTGCTCGCCACCGCCACCGTCCTCCCGCTCGCCGCGACCACCGGCACCGCCGCCGCGGACACCCCGCCGCCCGCGCCCCCGGCCACCACCTGCACGTACACCCCGGCCGTGCCCGCCGACAACTTCAAGGGCATCCCGGTCTTCGACGCCGAGAAGGCCGCCAAGCCCTACAGCGCGACCCTGAGGACCAGTCAGGGCGCCATCACCTTCCAGGCCCTGACCGGCCAGGCACCCTGCACCACCTTCTCGTTCCGCTTCCTCGCCGAGCACGACTACTTCGACCGCAGCCACTGCCACCGCCTGACCACCCAGCGGATCTTCGTCCTGCAGTGCGGCGACCCGACCGGCACCGGCAGCGGCGGCCCCGGCTACTCCTTCCCGGACGAGAACCTCACCGGCGCGACCTACCCCGCCGGCACCGTCGCGATGGCCAACGCGGGCCCGGACACCAACGGCAGCCAGTTCTTCTTCGTCTGGAAGGACACCAGGCTCTCCCCCGCCTACACGCCCTTCGGCCGGGTCACCGCCGGCCTGGACGTGCTGCAGAAGATCGCGGCGGGCGGCGAGGACGACCAGAACAGCCCCGGCGACGGCTTCCCCACCCTTCCGGTGAACATCCGCAACGTGAAGATCGCCAAATAAGAACCGGCCAGTGAGAACCGGCCAGTGAGGACCGCCGGGTGAGGACCACCGGGTGAGAACCGGCAGCCGCCGAGCGGGCCCGTCACCCCGCTGCCGTACGGTGGACACCCGCCATCGAGACCCGCCATCGACACCGTACGGGAGCAGCGCCGCATGGACAGCAGGATCTGGGAGAGCGTCGACGAGCTCGTCGCCTGGCTGGACGCGGAGAGCGCGGCCTCCCCGCAGGAGGAGCGCCTGCTGCGCATCCTCAAGCTCTCCGAGGAGGTCGGCGAGGTCGGCGCCGCGGTGATCGGCGCCACCGGCCAGAACCCGCGCAAGGGTGTCACCCACAGCTGGGAGGACGTTCAGCACGAGCTCTGCGACGTGGTCTTCACCGCCCTCGTCGCCCTGCGCACCCTCACCCCGGACGCCGCCCGCGTCTTCGCCGAACGGCTGGCCTACGTCGAGCGGCGCTCGACCGCCGGCCGCCGGCCGCCCGAGGAGAAGAAGGGCCCCGAGTAGGGCACCCCGCCGCGCCCGGAGTCACCCCCGCCGGCCGCCCGCCGCCACCGTCTCGTCCCCGGCCCGCAGCCGGGCCGCGAGGTCGCGCACGTCCTCGTACGAGGTGGGCGCGGCGCGCAGGCCCAGCTCCTCGTGCGCGGCACTGGTGATCTTGGAGAGCCCGCGTTTGAGGTGGCTGCCCGGGATGGACGGCTCGGCGGGCCGGTGCGCGCTCAACTGGTCGGCGGCCTGGTGCAGTTGCTCCAGACTGAAGCGGCCGCGGTTGATCCACCGGGGCAGCGACGAGGTGACCTGGTAGGCCCAGTGCCGGCGGCAGGCCTCTTCGAGGAGGTCGCGGACGGCCTCGACGCGCTTCCGGCTGAGCCCGTTGCTGGTGTACCGGAACTGGTCGCGGTTGAGGTTGAGCAGCTGGTTGTCCTGACCGGTCACCTGGAGGCCGTGCAACTCGTCGACGGTGGCCCGCCGTTCGTCCGGGGCGCGGCGGGTGAGCCGGTAGCGGCCGGACTTGATGGTCAGGATGTGCGCGCCGTGCTCTTCGAGGAAGGAGAGCCAGCGCAGTGAGAAGTTGATCGGCTCACCGGGAACGCCCACGAGGATGAAGACGTGGACCTGGATCCCGGCGTTGTACAGGTTCTCCAGGATGCGGCCGTAGTTCGCCGGGTGGTTCCAGGGCTTGGCCTCCTGCCGCAGGGTCTGCGGATCGAGCGACTCCAGGCCGAGCTGCACCGCCCGGCAGCCGGCCTGGGCGAGCGCCTCGCAGTTCCTCGGGTCGAGCAGCTGGTCCCCGGCGGTCGGATAGCACTGCCAGGTGGCGCGGTGCCCGATGCGGGCGAGTTCCCGGCCGATCCTGATCTGCCGGGGGATGGTGGGGTACTCGTCGACGAAGTCGACACGCTCGACGCCGAGCGCGGCGATGTGCTCCGCGACGCGGCGCTCGGACATCACCCGGGGCTTGCCCAGGAAGGTGTCGCTGCCCGCGGCGATGGAGCAGAAGCCGCACCGCATCGGGCAGTTGGACATCGTGTGGAGCGGCGGCACGAAGTCCGGGCTCCACTGCCGGATCTCCCGGTCGAAGACGGGCGTGGGCAGCGACTCGTAGTCGGTCGGGGCGGGCGTGCGGTGGTTGACCCGTACGGTGCCGCGGTCGCGCCAGATCACCCCGGGCACGGTCGCCGGCGGGCCGGCCGGGGTGGCGGAACTGGCAGACGCGCTCGACCCCTGTGGTCGAGTGTCCCCCAGGGGGCGTGAGGGTTCGAAACCTTCCCCCGGCACCAGGGCCCCGCGCACACGCCGGAGGCGCCGGCGAAGCACCCCCGGCGCCCCGGGCACACCCGTCACCCGGTTGCGCGCCCGCCGTCCCGGACAGCGTGGAGGACGGCTCGGCGGCCGACAACGAGGCGCTCCGCGCACCCGCCCAGCGGTCAGGCGTTCGGCGCGACCTTCGCGAGGCCGTTGATGATGCGGTCCATGGCGTCGCCGCCCTGCGGGTCGGTGAGGTTGGCGAGCATCTTGAGGACGAACTTCATCAGGACGGGGTGGGTGAGCCCGCGCTGGGTGGCGAGCTGCATCACCTTGGGGTTGCCGATCATCTTCACGAAGCCGCGGCCGAGCGTGTAGTACCCGCCGTAGACGTCCTTGAGGATGCGCGGGTACGCCTGGAGGGCGCGCTCGCGGCCGGTCGGGGTGACCCGGGCGTGGGCCTGGACGATGACGCCGGCCGCGATCTGGCCGGATTCCATCGCGTAGGCGATGCCCTCGCCGTTGAACGGGTTGACCATGCCGGCGGCGTCACCGACGAGCAGCAGGCCCCGGGTGTAGTGCGGCTGCCGGTTGAAGGCCATCGGCAGGGCGGCGCCGCGGATCGGGTCGGTCATGTTCTCGGGGGTGTAGCCCCACTCCCCGGGCATGCTCGCGCACCAGGCCTTGAGCACCTCGCGCCAGTCCAGCTCGCCGAAGGCGGGCGAGGAGTTGAGGATGCCGAGGCCGACGTTGGAGGTGCCGTCGCCCATGCCGAAGATCCAGCCGTAGCCGGGCAGCAGCTTGCGCTGGCCGTCCCGGGTGTCCCACAGCTCCAGCCAGGACTCCAGGTAGTCGTCGTCGTGGCGCGGGGAGGTGAAGTACGTCCGGTAGGCGACGCCCATCGGGCGGTCCTCGCGGCGGTGCAGGCCCATGGCGAGCGAGAGCCGGGTGGAGTTGCCGTCGGCGGCGACGACCAGCGGCGCCCGGAAGGTGACCGGCCGCTTCTCCTCGCCGAGCTTGGCGGTGACGCCGACGATCCGGCCGGTGCGGTCGTCGAGCACCGGGCCGCTGACGTTGCAGCGCTCGTACAGCCGGGCGCCGGCCTTCACGGCCTGACGGGCCAGCAGCTCGTCGAAGTCGGCCCGCTTGCGGACCAGTCCGTAGTCGGGGAAGGCGGACAGCTCCGGCCAGTCCAGCTCCAGCCGGACACCGCCGCCGATGATCCGCAGGCCCTTGTTGTGCAGCCAGCCGTTCTCGGTCGAGACGTCGATGCCCATGTCGACCAGTTGCTTGGTGGCACGCGGGGTCAGGCCGTCGCCGCAGACCTTCTCGCGCGGGAACGCGGTCTTCTCCAGCAGCAGCACGTCCAGGCCGGCCTGGGCGAGGTAGTACGCGGTGGTGGCACCGGCGGGGCCCGCGCCGACCACGATGACATCGGCCGTGCTCTCGACGGTCCCCGTGCTCAGGTCGCTGAGGTCGACTGCGGTCTCGGACACGGTGGGCACTCTCCTGGAGCTGCGGCTGGGGGACGGCGGCGTTGTCCCCGGCAGTCTAGTTGCCGCCCCCGGCACGGGATCCGAGGGCGGTACCGAAGCCCGGCCGGCCCAGCCGTGCATAGTGCGTGCACCATGCACATGAACCCCCCGTGGTTACCATGAATGCGGACGTCGCAGGGAGAAACAGCCGCCCGGAGGCACGCGTGAGGGACCATCTGGACGACATCGAACGGGAGCTGATGCTCGTCGGACGCCACCACGCGATGGCCGGCGGGCGCGGCGGCGGGGAGCTGGAGCGCTCCGCCTATCTGCTGCTCTCCCGGATCGAGACGCAGGGGCCGATGTCGATCGGGCAGCTCGCGGAGGCGTTCCAGCTGGACACCTCCACCGTCAACCGGCAGGCGGCCGCGATGCTGCGCGCGGACGTGGTGAAGCGGATCCCGGACCCGGACGGCGGGATGGCCCGCAAGTTCGCCATCACCCCGGCCGGCGCCGAGGCGCTGGCGGCGGACCGCCGCCGTCACCAGGAGGGGCTCGGCCGCGTCCTGGCGGACTGGACGGACGCCGAGGTCGCGGTCCTGGCCGAGTCGCTGACCCGGCTCAACCGCTCGATCGAGGACCTCCAGGGCGTGGTCTGGCCGCGCGGCTGACCCGGGGGGTGCCGGACACCCCCCGGCCCGCGCGGCCGGAGCACGGCGTTACGCGACCTTGTACGCGCGGTGCAGCGCGACGATCCCGCCGGTGAGGTTGCGCCAGGCGGCCTTGGACCAGCCGGCCTCCTGCAGCTTCGCCGCCAGCGCGGGCTGGTCGGGCCAGGCCCGGATGGACTCGGCGAGGTAGACGTAGGCGTCCGGGTTGCTGCTGACCGCGGTGGCGACCGGCGGCAGGGCGCGCATCAGGTACTCGGTGTAGACCGTCCGCAGCGGCGTCCAGGTCGGGGTGGAGAACTCGCAGATCACCAGCTTGCCGCCGGGCTTGGTGACCCGGAACAGCTCGCGCAGCGCGGCGTCGGTGTCCTGGACGTTGCGCAGCGCGAAGGAGATCGTCACCGAGTCGAAGGTGTCGTCGGCGAACGGCAGGCTGGTGGCGTCCCCGGCGGTCAGCGGCAGCTCGGGGTGGCGGCGCTTGCCCTCGGCCAGCATGCCGACCGAGAAGTCGCACGGGACGACCTTGGCGCCGGCCTCCTGGAAGGGCAGCGAGGAGGTGCCGGTGCCGGCTCCGAGGTCGAGCACGAGGTCCCCCGGTCCGGCGGCCACTGCCTCGGCCACCGCCCGCCGCCAGGCGCGGGCCTGGCCGAGGGAGAGCACGTCGTTGGTGCGGTCGTACTTGGCCGCGACGTCGTCGAACATGGCGGCGACTTCGTGCGGTTGCTTGTCCAGAGAGGCTCGGGTCACTCCCCCATTGTTCACCCTGGCCCCGACAGGCCGGGCAAGGGGGCACGCCGACCCGGGCCGGGGCGGCGCCGACGGCCTCAGTGCAGGGCGCGCCGCCCGCCGGAGCGGCGCCGTCGGCGCGAGCGCTTGCCGTGCGTTATCGCCGGCATCCCGTCGGCCAGCGCGTCGGTCGCCAGGGCCATGGTGCTGGCGATCCGGCCCTGGCCGCCGCGGAGGGCGAGCGCCCGGTGGTGCCGGCGGATGCGCACGACGCAGACGACGAAGAGCACCACGGCCACCGGCACACTGAACCGGGCCAGTCCGACGCCGACCGGCTGCGGGTAGGTGTCGCCGCAGATCCGGACGGCGCCCGGGTCGTCGGCGGCGTGCTCCAGGCAGACCGCGTCACCCACCCTGGCCCCGTCCGCGACCGGCAGCCCGGCGGCGGTGTGCGGCTGGCCGACGGCCCGGTAGCTGACGCTGCTGTAGGAGCCGCCGCCGGTGGGCAGCTGGGTGACGACCCCCTCGACTCTCACCGGGTTGGCGCCGATCTTGTCCGCCTGGTCGGCCTGACGCCAGCCGAGAAGGCACATGCCGACGGCCAGCACGGCGCTGAGCACGGCGGCGAGGTACCAGCCACGGCCCATCCGCGGGGATCGCGGCGGGGGGACGGTCGCGGATCGCATGGTTCCTGTCCTGGCTTGCCGTCGGGGCCTGGCACGGGGCCCCGCCACCCGCGGGGGCGGGCGGTACGTGGTGAGGGTACGGAGTGAGCTGTCCGGGATCGTATCCGCTGGCGGGCCCTCAGGTCACGGCGAAGGGTGAATCAGACCATCCACCCGGCACCGGAGTTCGACGGCACACGAAGGAAGTCCCTTGCCCCGTACGCACATCCGACTACCGGCGAGTAGAATGCCGGGCTCAGCGCCGCCGGTACACCAGTCGCCCGGCCAGGACGGTGGCCAGGCAGCCGCCGGGCAGCGGGCCCGCGCCACCGGGGGCGAACACCGCGAAGTCGGCCCGGCCCCCGGCCCCCAGCGGGCCGTGCACGGCCGCCGCGAGCGGCAGGACGGCCAGCGGGTCCAGCGGGCCCTCGGCACCCTCGCCGGGCAGCGCGGTGAGCCCCGAGCGGGCCACCGCGGTCCGGACCGCGGCCCGTTCGAACGGCCCGGCCACCGCCGTCACGCCGAACCCGAGCATCCGTTGCAGCCCGCGCCGGGCGCTCGCGCCGCACGCCGTCTCGTCCGTCGCGTCCGTCACGCCCCCGGGCACCGGCTCACTGCCCGCGTTCTCCCGCGGGTCGGGGTGGTACGCGCGCTCCAGCAGCCAGTGCCCGTACGGGTTGCGCAGGCCGGGGGTGAGCAGGCCCTCCCCCCAGTCGCGCAGCCGGGCCGCCGGGTGGGCGGCCGCCAGCCCGGCGTACGGACCGAGCGCCTCGATCAGCTCGCCGCGCACCAGCACCGCCCCGTCGGCGACGGACGGGGCGGTGGGGTCGGCCGGATCGGGCAGCAGCAGGGCCGCCCGGTGGAGGGTGAGCACGGTCGGGAGCGCTCAGCCGTTGTCGAGGATCTTCAGCTCGGGGTGCGCGGTGCCGCCCTCGATCGCGGTGGAGGCGATGTGCGAGGCGACCCGCGGGTCGACCGGGTCGTTCGCCGGGTCGTCCAGCACCCGCAGGTGCTCGTACGTGGTGGAGCGCTGGGCGGGCACCCGGCCGGCGGCCCGGATCAGGTGGATCAGCTCGGTGAGGTTGGAGCGGTGCTTGGCGCCGGCCGCCGAGACCACGTTCTCCTCCAGCATGACCGAGCCGAGGTCGTCCGCGCCGTAGTGCAGCGACAGCTGGCCGGCCTCCTTGCCGGTGGTCAGCCAGGAGCCCTGGATGTGCGCCACGTTGTCGAGGAAGAGCCGGGCGATGGCGATCATCCGCAGGTACTCGAAGACGGTCGCCTGGGTCGAACCCTTGAGGTGGTTGTTCTGCGGCTGGTAGGTGTACGGGATGAAGGCCCGGAAGCCGCCGGTGCGGTCCTGCACGTCGCGGATCATCCGCAGGTGCTCGATCCGCTCGGCGTTGGTCTCGCCGGTGCCCATCAGCATGGTGGAGGTGGACTCCACGCTGAGGCCGTGCGCCGCCTCCATGATCTCCAGCCAGCGCTCGCCGGACTCCTTGAGCGGCGCGATCGCCTTCCGCGGCCGCTCCGGCAGCAGCTCGGCGCCGGCGCCCGCGAAGGAGTCCAGGCCCGCCTTGTGGATCCGGGTGATGGCCTCCTCGACCGACACCCCGGAGATCCTGGCCATGTGGTCGACCTCGGACGCGCCCAGCGAGTGGATCACCAGCTGCGGGAACTCCGCCTTGATCGCCGAGAAGGCGCGCTCGTAGTACTCCACGCCGTAGTCCGGGTGGTGCCCGCCCTGGAACATGATCTGGGTGCCGCCCAGCTCGACCGTCTCCGCGCAGCGGCGCAGGATCTCGTCGAGGTCGCGGGACCAGCCCTTGTCGCTCTTCGGCGGCACGTAGAAGGCGCAGAACTTGCACGCCGTCACGCAGACGTTGGTGTAGTTGATGTTGCGCTCGATGATGTACGTCGCGATGTGCTCGGTACCGGCGTAGCGGCGGCGGCGCACCGTGTCGGCCGCCGAGCCGAGCGCGTGCAGCGGCGCCGAGCGGTACAGCTCCAGCGCCTCCTCCGGGCTGATCCGGCCCCCGGCCGCGGCCCGGTCGAGCACGGCCTGCAGGTCGGTGCTGGGCGCATCGAGGGTGGTCGCTGCGAGCTCGGACACCTGGCGGCCTTCTCTCTCTCGGGTACTGCTGCGTGGTTCTCGGTACGCCCTGCTCAGCACGGCGTACCGGTACGGCCGAACCAGCCTACGCCAGCGTCCGCGCGCCCCCGCGTCAGCCCGCTTTCCGCAGCGTTCCGGACGGGTTCCCGGCGGCCGGGTCGTCCGAGGTGAACCGGATCGTGCCGTCCTTCTGGAGGGTGAGCGTCTCCGCGTTCGACCCGCCGGTGCACGCCCCGGGCAGCGAGGAGCGGACCAGCCGGGAGACGAAGACCAGCTTCTCCGGCGAGGCCGAGCGGAGCGTCCAGGACCCTTCGCAGCTGACCGGGATCAGGCCGGTGGCGGCGTTGCGGCTGGTGGTGTTCGCCTGCCCGAGCGCGGCCGGGCCGATGGTGAGCGTGGTGGTGCCGGCCGGCAGCCCCTTCTCGGTGGTCATGTCGCCGCTCCAGGTGCCGACGAAGGCCGCCGGGACGACGCTCGGGCCGGCGGCCGTGCCGGGCGGCGGCTGGGTGACGGTCGTGGTGGTGGAGGAGGTCGTCGTCGAGGTCGACGCCGTCACCGAGATGTCCACGGAGGAGGAGGAAGAGGAGGTGGTCTCGGCGGTGGCGGTGGCGTCGGGCTGCTCCAGCCCCCGGTAGACCTGGTGGCCGAGGACGGCGGCCACGGCCGCGAGGACCAGGCCGCCCACCAGCCCGGCGATCCAGCGCCGGCCGCCGGGCTCCGCCGTCCGGCCGGGCTCCGCCGCCGGCACCAGCGTCGGCGTCCGGTCCACCGGCCGGGCGTCCTCCGGCGGCACGGTGAGCGGCGCGGCCGGCGGCGCCCCGGCCGTGTCCGGGCCGGTCTCCCCCTCCAGGTCGAGCAGCCGGACGGCGCCGCGCCCGACCTCCTCCGCCAGCCCGGGCGGCAGCCAGCCGCCCCGGGCCAGCCGCCCGGCGGCCGCGCCGTCGGCGTCCAGCCACTGGAGCAGACCGCGCGGGGTGGGCCGGTCGGCCGGGTCCTTGGCCAGGCAGGCGGCGACGACCGGGCGCAGCGCGGGGCCCAGCCCGGCGAGGTCGGGCTCCTCGTGCAGCACCCGGTAGAGCAGCACCGCCACACTCACCCCCTCGCCGAACGGCGGTACGCCGGTGGCGGCGTAGGCGAGCACCGCGCCGAGCGAGAAGACGTCGCTCGGCGGCCCGGCGGGCCGGCCCTCCGCCTGCTCCGGCGACATGAAGCCGGGCGAGCCGACCACATAACCGGACTGGGTGACGCCACTGGTGGCGTCCAGCGCGCGGGCGATGCCGAAGTCGATCAGGCGCGGCCCGTCCAGGGTGAGCAGCACATTGGACGGCTTGACGTCCCGGTGCACCAGCCCGAGCGCGTGGACGTGCGCCAGCGCCTCGGCCAGCCCGACGCCGAGGCTGCGCACGGCCAGTTCGGGGAGCCGCCCGACCGCCCGGACGGCCTCGCCGAGGGCCGGCCCGGCGACGTACCCGGTGGCGACCCAGGGGTGCTCGCCCTCGGTGTCGGCGTCCAGGACGGGCGCCGTCCAGGCGCCGCCGACCCGGCGGGCCGCGGCGACCTCCTGCCGGAACCGGGCCCGGAACTCGGCGTCCTCGGCCAGTTCGCCGCGGACCAGCTTGACGGCGACCGTGCGGCCGCCGGCCGTCCGGCCGAGGTAGACCCGGCCCATCCCGCCCGCACCGAGCCGCCGCAGCAGCCGGTACTCGCCCACCTGGCGCGGATCCTCCGACCCCAGTGCCTGCATCCCGCACGCTCCCCTCGCCGCCCGCCCAGGACGTCCGGCACGTCCGGCACGTCCGGCCCGCCCGGGACCAGCACCGTACCGGGATCAGGCGACGGCCACGGGTACGGGTTCGGCGTCCAGCAGTCGAACGGCGACGTCCGGGGCGAAGCCGCTGTCGTGGGCGACCCGGCGGGCGAACTCGGCGACGCCCGCCAACTGCCGCTCGCCGAGCGAGAAGTCCAGCGCCTCGCTGAAGTACCGCTCCAGCACCTCGGCGTCGAACGCCTCCCAGCGGGCCGCGTGCTCGGCGACCTCGCGGGCCTCCACCAGCGAGAGGTCCCGGGACTCCAGGAACGCCCGGTGCACCGCCGCCGTCAACTCCGGGCTGCGCTCGGCGAAGTCGCGGCGGGCGGCCCAGACGGCGAAGACGAACGGCAGCCCGGTCCACTCCTTCCACATCTCGCCGAGGTCGTGCACCGTCAGCCCCTGGGCGGCGGCCTGTCCGAGGTAGGCGCGCAGGGCCGGGTCGCCGATCAGTACGGCGGCGTCCGCCTCGGCGAGCATCGCGTCCAGGTCGGGCGGGCAGCTGAAGTACTCCGGCCGCACCCCTTCCCGCTCCTCCAGCAGCAGCCGGGCGAGGCGCACCGACGTCCGGCTGGTGGAGCCGAGGGCGACCCGGCGGCCGTCCAGGTCGGCGAGCGGCACCTTGCTGACGATCACACAGGACATCACCGGGCCGTCGCTGCCGACCGCGATGTCGGGCAGGACCAGCAGTTCGTCGGCGTGCCGCAGATACTCCACGCAGGTGATCGGCCCGATGTCCAGCGCACCCCCGACCAGCTGATCGCTCAGCTTCTCCGGGGTGTCCTTGGTGAGGTCGAGATCGAGCAGATTGCCGGTTCTGGCCAGACCCCAGTAGAGAGGGACGCAGTTGAGGAACTGAATATGCCCGACCCGCGGCCTGACCGGGGTGTTCTCCCGGGGCTCCCGCGATTGCGCATCCGCTGCTGACACTGCGCCGCTCCCTTGCTGTTCGTGCGCCTCCCCGCAGGGTATGCCCGCCCTCCGGGAAGCCCCTCACCGCCCTTACGACACGCCCTGTCCACCCCGCAAGTCACCCCTGGTCGTCACAGCGACCGCATGCTAGCGTTGCCCTCAGTTGCAGTTTGATTCCCCTTGCAGTACTTGAAGCCTGCGGAGCATGTAACCGCAGGCTTTTTGTAGTTTTTCAGCAATATCGAAAAACTCCGGACCCGTCCGGAGGCAGGGCGATCAGCGCAGCGGACCGGGCACCACACGGTGTGGTCCCCAACACGCCTCGCAAGGAGAACGGCATGGCTCAGGGAACCGTCAAGTGGTTCAACGCTGAGAAGGGCTTCGGCTTCATCGCCCAGGAGGGCGGCGGCCCCGACGTCTTCGTCCACTACTCCGCCATCAACGCGAACGGTTTCCGCTCGCTGGAGGAGAACCAGGCGGTCAGCTTCGACGTCACCCAGGGCCCGAAGGGCCCGCAGGCGGAGAACGTCACCGCTATCTGACCATCCTCTGATGTTCTGATCGCTCGGGACCCCATCGGGTCCGCCGACGGCCCCCGACGGCCGTCACCATGAGCACAAGAGCAACACCCAAGGGGGCCCGCCGATCCGGCGGGCCCCCTGCCTTGTGCCCCGGCCCGCCCGCGTCGGCCTGAGGAGCCGGGGTCAGGCGGTCGCCGGCGTACCGCCCTTGGCGGACTGGGCCGGGATGCCGGCGGCCGGGGCGTCCCCGTAGAGGTCGCCGGTGGGGCTGTTGTAGGCGACGAGGTCGAGGGTCTTCTCGCGGGCCGCGACCAGGACCGGCACCAGCGCCTGGCCCGCGACGTTGGTCGCGGTGCGCATCATGTCGAGGATCGGGTCGATGGCGAGGAGCAGGCCCACGCCCTCCAGCGGGAGACCCAGGGTGGAGAGGGTCAGCGTCAGCATCACGATCGCGCCGGTGAGGCCCGCGGTGGCGGCCGAGCCGATCACCGAGACGAAGGCGATCAGCAGGTAGTCCCTGATGCCGAGGTCGATGTTGTAGACCTGGGCGACGAAGATCGCGGCCAGCGAGGGGTAGATCGCGGCGCAGCCGTCCATCTTGGTGGTGGCGCCGAACGGAACCGCGAAGCTCGCATACTCGCTCGGGACGCCGAGGCGCTCGGTGACCCGGCGGGTGACCGGCAGGGCGCCGACCGAGGAGCGGGAGACGAAGGCCAGCTGGATGGCGGGCCAGGCACCCTTGAAGAAGTTCAGCGGGTTGAGGCCGCCGGCGAACTTCAGCAGCAGGGAGTAGGCGACGAACATCACCAGCGCGCAACCGATGTAGACGTCCGCGGTCAGGGTCGCGAAGGGCTTCAGCAGGTCCCAGCCGTACTTGGCGACGGACTTGCCGATCAGGCCGAGGGTGCCGAGCGGGGAGAGCCGGATGACCCACCACAGGGCGGTCTGGGTCAGCTCCAGGACGGACTCGCTGAGCTTGAGGACCGGCTCGGCCTTGGCGCCGAGCTTGATGATCGCCGCGCCGACCACGACCGCCATGAAGACGATCTGCAGCACGTTCACCTCGGTGAACGCGGTGACGATGTTGGTCGGGAAGATGCCGGTCAGGAAGTCGATCCAGCTACCGGACGACTTCGGTGCCTTCAGGCCCTCGGTGGTGAGGTTGGTGCCCTGGCCGGGGTTGGTCAGCAGGCCCAGGCCCAGGCCGATCGCGACCGCGATCAGCGAGGTGATCAGGAACCAGAGGAGTGTGCGAACGGCCAGCCGGGCCGCGTTGGTGACGTTGCGCAGATTGGCGACGCTCACCACGATCGCGGTGAACACCAGCGGCGGGACGGCCAGCTTCAGCAGCTGGACGAAGATCTTGCCGATGGTCTCCAGGGTGGTCGCCAGCCAGGAGATGTCGGCGGAGCGGGCCAGGTAGCCGAGACCGACACCGAACACGAGGCCGGCGACGATCTGGACCCAGAACGGGGTCTTGCGGATTCTGGCGAGCACGGACGGCGACGAGGTCGCCTCGGGCGCTGTGGACATGACGGTGCGGCTCCGGGAAGGGCGTTGCTGACGGTGAGATGAGGCGGGGAAGGCGACACGGCGCACGAGGCGAGCGGGGAGGGCTCAGCCCTCGTCAGGGGCGTGCCGCCGGGATACAGCTCATGGCGCGACAACGGCGCGGGCTGTCCACAGCACCCGGCAGGCGGCACACGCGGGCGGCCGTGGGCGTCGAGCCCATGCCGTGCGTCCGGGGTGCGCCTGAGGTGGTCATGGCCGTTACGTTAGCAGTAAAGGTTTGAGATCTTCAAAGTGTTTGTTTGAGATGCGGACACGAACCACGCTGACACCCCATCAGATCAGCCACCCGGGCCGATTGACCGGCAAGTAGTTATACGTATAACTTTGACGGCGCCCCGCTCACCCCTGCCCAGAACCGGAGACCCGTCCATGGGCTACCTCGCCCTGCTCCGCGCCCCGCACGTCGGCCGGCTGCTCCTCGGCACCCTGCTCGGCCGGCTGCCCGCCGGCATGACCGCCCTGGTGATCGCCCTGGCCCTGCGCGAGGCCGGCGCACCGTACAGCCGGATCGGACTGGCCACCGCCGCGTACGCGATCTCGGCCGCCGTCGGCGGGCCCGTCCTCGGCCGGATCGTGGACCGCACCGGGCAGCCGCGTGTCCTGCTCGCCTCCGCCGCGGTCGCCGGCGGCGGGTACGCGCTGCTGGCGCTCGCGCCCGGCTCGGCGCTGGCCGCGCCGGCCGGCGCCGCGATAGCCGGGCTGGCCATGCCGCCACTCGAACCGTGCCTGCGCTCGCTCTGGCCGGACGTGGTCGAGGAGAAGCAGCTCGACACCGCGTACGCCTTCGACTCCGCCTCGCAGCAGATCCTCTACGTGGCCGGCCCGCTCGCGGTGGCCGGCATCGCGGGCGTGTTCAGCCCGGTCGCCGCGCTCTGGGTGGCGGCCGGTCTCGGGCTGGCCGGTGCGCTGGTCGTGGCCACCGCGGGCCCGGCCCGGGCCTGGCAGGCCCCGCCGCGCGAACACTCCTCCGGACTGCTCGGGCCGCTGCGCTCCCCCGGCCTGGTGCTGCTGCTGATCGGACTGGCCGGGGCCGGCTGGGCGGTCGGCGCGCAGAACGTGCTGTTCATCGCCTACGCCGAGGAGCACGAGGGCGGGCTGCCGGGCGGCGCGGGGACGCTGCTGGCGCTGGCGGCGCTCGGCGGCCTGCTCGGCGCGCTGGCGTACGGCGCGGTGCGGTGGCGCAGCAGCACGGCGACCCGCACCTGGGTGATGGCGGTCGGGATGGCGCTCTGCTACCTGCCGCTGGTGCTGGTGCCCGGGCCCTACCCGGCGGCCGGACTGGCCTTCCTCTCCGGGATCGGGCTGGCGCCACTGCTGGCGGCCGCGTTCGTGCTGGTCGCCGAGCTGGCGCCGGTCGGGACGGTGACCGAGGCGTTCGCCTGGCTGGTGACGCTGTTCGCGACCGGCAACTCGCTCGGCTACGCCGTCTCCGGCAACCTCGCCGAGGACTCGCTGCGCTCGGTGGCGCTCTGCGCGGCGGGCGGGATCGGGCTGGGCGCCCTGCTGCTGTTCGGCGCCCGCCGCTGGTTCCGGCCGCTGCCGGCCACCCCGGCCGCCGAGCCGGTGGCGGTGCCCGCGGGCTGACGGTATTTCACCCGTACGGGTCAGCCCCGACGGCCGCCCGCCGGAGCGGTGGAGGAGCGCAGCACCAGCGAGGTGGTGAGCGGGGGGACCGGCGCGACCGGGTCGCCGCGGAGCAGCCCGGCGAGCGCCTCGACCCCGGCCCGGCCCAGCTCCTCACCGGGCAGGTCGACGGTGGTGAGCGGCGGGGTGAGGAGCTGGGCCACCGGAATGTTGTCGATACCGATCACGGAGAGGTCGGCGGGGACCCGCAGCCCGAGCTCGGCGGCGGCCTGGTAGACGCCGGAGGCCACCACGTCGTCGTCGCAGATCACCGCGGGCGGGCGGTCCGGCCGCTCCAGCAGCCGGCGGGCGGCACCGCGGGCGGCGGGCTGGCCCTCGTTCAGGCTGACGCCGAGCTCGACGACCTCCAGGCCGAGCCCGGCGGCGGCCTGTTCGAACGCGGCCTGGCGGACCCGGAAGGTGTACGCGGCGTGGGTGGAGCGCAGCCGTCCGATCCGGCGGTGACCGAGCCCGGCCAGGTGCTCGACGGCGGCCCGCATCCCGCCGGCCACGTCGAGCTCGACGGTGGGGCGGGCGCGGTCGGTGCCGGGGTCGGCGTCCAGGAAGACGGCCGGGGTGTCGGCGGGCAGCTCACCGAGCTGGCTGTCGTCCGGGGAGCAGATCAGCAGACCGTCGAAGCGGCTGGTGGTGGCGGCGTCGGCGAGGGTGGCGCTGCCCCAGCCGGAGCTGACCACCACGGCCAGGCCGTGCCGGCCCGCCTCCTCGTGGACGCCCTCCAGCACCCGGCCGAAGAACGGTCCGAGGATGTTCGGCACCGCCAGCAGGATCATGCCGCTGCGGCCCAGGCGCAGTTGGCGCCCGGCCGCCTGCGGGCGGTAGCCGAGGCTGCGGGCGGCCTCCCGGACGCGCTCACGGGTCGCCTCGGAGACCCGTCGGCCGGCCTCGGAGCCGGAGAACACCAGGGAGACGGTGGCCTGCGAGACGCCGGCGAGCCGGGCCACGTCCCGCCCGGTGGGCCGGCGGACGGGGGCCGGCCAGGTGCCGGCGACGCTCCCGGCACGGGCGGCCGGGCCGGCCGGCTGCTCACGGTCGGCCCCGGGGGCGGCGGCGGGAACGGGCACGGTTGCGGCGGGGGTCAGTTCTGCAGGGCGGTCGCCGCGCGGGCGGCGTCGTCGGCGGCGTCCTCCTCGGCGTTCTGGGCGGCGATCCGGTCGGCCGTCCGGGAGCGGATGCCGGTGACCTTGTCGGAGATCTGGGCCGACATCTCGTCGCGCTGCTTGCTCAGCAGGACGTAGCTGAGCGGCGCCGAGACCAGGGCGGCCAGCAGGAAGAGGAAGATCACGCCGGCCTGGCCGCTGACCGGGATCACCCCGAAGTGGCCGAGCAGCAGGGCGACCAGCAGGCAGCCGAGGAAGATGCTGACCCGCAGGGAGGTGTAGCGGAGCGTGGCGTGCGGCTTGGTGCTCACATTGCTGCTCACTGGGGTGACACATCCTTCACTGCGCGGGGAGTGGGCCGGTCTCCCAGTGAAGCATGCCCCACGGGCGCCACGGGGAACGGGTCGGCCGTCCCCCTCGCTCCACCGCCCCCCCACCGGCCCCGGTGTCAGCGCAGGTCGAGCCACATGGTGACGTCGTCGCGGTCGTCCCCCGGGGCGACCCGGATCGCCGCGGGCACCCGGCCGACCTCGACATAGCCGGAGCGGGCGTAGAACGCCTCCAGGCCGAGCCCTCCGCGCAGGGTGAGCCGCAGGCCGTCCAGGCCCCAGTCCCGGGCGACCCGCGCGGCCTCCGCCATCAGCTCGGCGCCGTAGCCGCGGCCCTGGAAGTCCGGGTGCACCATGACCCGCTTGAGCATCCGCCAGTGGTCCATCGGCCCGAACCGCATGGACTCGAAGAACAGCAGGCCGGCGAGCCGGCCGGTGCCCTCCTCGTGGGCGATCAGCAGCCGGTCGGGCCGCCCCGGCTCGACCCCGGCGAACTGCTCCTCGGCGACGTCCCGGACCTCGCCCTCCGTCACCGGTGCCACGAACCCGACCGCGCCGCCGGCGTTGGTGACGTCCGTCCAGAGCCGGACTATGGCGGCGCGCAGGTCGGGGTCGAGCTCGGGGTCCAGGGTGAAGGAAAGCGTCATGGGCGCAGAGCCTAACCGCCCCTTACGACAATGCCGGAACGGAACGGTCCGGATGGTCCGGACAGTCCGTGCGATCCGTGCGGTCCGGACAGTCCGGGCGATCCGGGCGGTCCGGGCGCAGCGCCAGACAGAGCAGCACGGCGACCAAGCAGAGGACGCCGGCCCCGTACCAGGCGAGGTCGTAGTCGCCGAGCGCGTCCCGGGCGAGGCCGGCCAGCCCGGCCACCAGGGCGGCGCCGATCTGGTGGCAGGCGAGCAGCCAGCCGAAGACGATCGGCGCGTCCTCGCCGAAGTGCCGGCGGCAGAGCGCGACGGTCGGCGGCACGGTGGCCACCCAGTCCAGCCCGTAGAAGATCACGAAGGCCAGGATCGGCGGCTCCAGCGAGCCCGCGAACAGCTGCGGCAGCAGGAACAGCGAGAAACCGCGCAGGGCGTAGTAGACGACCAGCAGCGTCCGGGAGTCGAGGCGGTCGGTGAACCAGCCGCTGGCTATCGTGCCGATCACGTCGAAGACGCCGATCAGGGCCAGCAGGCTCGCCGCGGTGGTGACGGGCAGACCGTGGTCGTGGGCGGCCGGGATGAAGTGGGTACCGACCAGTCCGGCGGTGGTCGCGCCGCAGATCGCGAAGGAACCCGCCAGCAGCCAGAACGCCCGGCTGCGGGCCGCGTCGCGGAGCACCCTCAGCGAGCGGGTCAGCACCCGCCCCTGGGCGGCGGGGGCGGGCGGCGCCTCGGTCGCCCCGTAGGGAAGGAGGCCGAGGTCGGCGGGCCGCTCGCGCATCAGCAGCAGCACCGGGACGGCGACCGCACTGCCCGCCAGCGAGACCACGACCACCGCCGAGCGCCAGCCGTGCTGCTCCACCAGCCAGGCGCCGATCGGCAGGAAGACCAGGTTGCCGGCCGCGCCGGCGGCCGTGAGCACACCGGTGACCAGCCCCTGGCGGGCCTGGAACCAGCGGCCGGTGACGGTGGTGGCGAAGGCGCCGGCCATCGAACCGCTGCCGAGGCCGACCAGCACGCCCCAGCAGAGCACCAGTTGCCAGGGCTCGCGCATCAGCAGGGTGAGGCCGGAGCCGACCGAGATGGTCAGCAGCGCGCAGACCACCACCAGCCGGACGCCGAAACGGTCCATCAGGGCGGCGGCGAAGGGGGCGGTGAGGCCGTAGAGGGCGAGATTGACGGAGGTCGCGCTGGAGATCGTGGCCGTCGACCAGCCGAACTCGTTGTGCAGCGCTTCCATCATCAGGCTGGGCGTGGAGCGGAAGCCGGCCGAGCCGAGCAGGACCAGCAGGGCGACGGCGGTCACCACCCAGGCGTAGTGCGGCCGGCGCCAACGGGCGGTCGGCCCGGCGGTGGGGAGTGCGGGGGCGGTGGGCGGTGCGGGGGCGCTGGGGGCGGTGGGGGCGTTCCGTTCGTTCACCAGGCCGAGTCTCCCGAACGGCCCCGACCGCCACGAGTGGCCTGACTGCCAGCTTTCGCAAGGATCGGGCCACCGACGGGGCGTACGCTGGACCGACGCTCAGAGCCGACGAAAGGACGCCGGAATGACGCACCGGGTAGCGGTACTGGCCCTCGACCAGGTGGTCGCCTTCGAACTGGGCATCCCCTCCCGCATCTTCGAGTCGGCCAAGGACCCGGCCGGCGAAGCGCTCTACCGGGTGGCCACCTGCACCGTGGACGGCCGCCCGGTCGAGACCAGCACCGACTTCCGGATCGCCGTCGAGCACGGCCCCGAACTGCTGGAGCAGGCCGACACCGTGGTGATCCCGGCCTCCATGGACCCGGGCCCGATGCAGGTGGACGCCGTGGTCGGGCCCGAACTGACCGCCGCGCTGGCCCGGATCAGGCCCGGCACCCGGCTGGTGTCGATCTGCACCGCCTCCTTCGTCCTGGCCGCCGCCGGCCTGCTGGACGGCCGCCCGGCCACCACCCACTGGCGCTACACCGACCGCTTCGCCGCACTGTTCCCGAAGGTCCGGCTCGACCCCGACGTGCTGTTCACCGACGACGGCGACGTCCTCACCTCCGGCGGGGTGGCCGCCGGGGTCGACCTCTGTCTGCACCTGGTGCGCCGCGACCACGGCAGCGCGGTGGCCAACGCCGTCGCCCGCACCTGTCTGGTGCCGCCGTGGCGGGAGGGCGGCCAGAAGCAGTACGTGGAGGTGCCCGGCCCGGCCGACGAGGGCGGCGCCGGCACCGCGTCCGCCCGCGCCTGGGCGCTGGAACACCTGGACCGACCGCTCGCTTTGCGCCAACTCGCCGACCGTGCGGGCATGAGCGTACGGACCTTCACCCGGCGGTTCCGCGAGGAGACGGGCAGCAGCCCGGGCCAGTGGCTGACGGTGCAGCGCACCGAGCGGGCCCGGCAACTGCTGGAGGGAACGGACCTGACGATCGACCAGATCGCGCGGGAGTCCGGCTTCGGCACCGCGGCCTCGCTCCGGCTCCAGCTGCGCGGACGCCTGGACGTGGCGCCGAGCAGATACCGGCAGGCCTTCCGGGCGGTGGAGCAGCCGGCCTGAGCCACGACGGGCCGACCGGACCGGGCGAGCCGGGCGGCTGCGGGCCGAGTGGTCAAGTGACCGAAAGCCGGTGTCCGGTACGGGCGATTTGGATGGCGGCAGGCCGCACGCACCCCGAGCACGGCACGGCAGGCCGCCATCCAATCGCGACGCACGGGCCCTAAACCCGCGCACCGACACTCCGCACTCGCCAAGGAGCCACCACACGACCGGCAGACCGCGACCCCCCTGCTGACATGATCCCCCTGGACAGCAGCACCGCAGCGGCGTTCAAGTGTTCCCTCGGCGTCCCCTCGCGACGGAGAGCTGCTCCCAAGAGTGATCAGTCGGATACGTCACGTCAATGGTTTGTCAGAAATTCGGAATGGTTGCGTCAGGTTTCGGCCCGATGATCGCAGGCCGGGAAGAAGGAGCCGCCCGAGGAGCCGTCCGGGCCTCAGGGCGCCAGCGCGGCCCAGTCCGCACCGGCCAACGGATCCGCCGGCCGGGCGTCCGCGCCGATCTCGCACCAGACCCGCTTGCCCGAACCGTCCGGGTACCAGCCCCAGCGGTCGCAGAGCAGCTCGACCAGCTCCAGTCCGCGCCCGTTGGTGGCGTCCGCGTCCGCTCCGGCGTGCCGGGGGGCGGGGGCCACCTGGCTGGCGTCCGCGACCTCGACCCGCAGCGGGCCCACCGTCGCCGACTGTCGCACCCCGCCCGCACCGGAGCCGCAACTCTCCCCGTCCACGGGGAAGCAGAGCCGGAGCACCGCCGGACAACCGGTGTGCACCACGGCGTTGGTCACCAGCTCGGAGACCACCAGCACCACCGTCTCGGCGATCGGCGCGTCCGGGTCCACACCGTGGTTCAGCAGCCGTGAGCGCACCCACCGGCGGGCCCGGCCGACCTCGGCGGGGTCCGCCTGCACCGCAAGCTGTACTTGAAGAACCTGCACCGCTCCACCACCCGCACTCGCAGTTCGGCCATCGTCTCGATCGAGGCCGGATCGTCCAGCCGGCCGGCCCTGACGCCCACCGAAGGCCGGGCCGCCGTACAACTCGCCCGCGCCATCCCGTCCGTCGCGCACTGGCTGCGTCACGAATACGCCTCAGGATGGTTCGGCGAGCGGACCGCAGCAAGCGCTTCGGGCATATTCCAGCGATCGGGGGACAGGGCAGTGCATACTGTCCCGTTCACTCTCGCGAGCCCCGCGCCGGCTGCCGTCCGGCCCGGACCGAGCCACCGGACACGCAGTGGCGAACCTACCGCCGGACGCCCCCGACACCGTGCCCGCCACTCGCGAACCACCCGTGCGACATATGTCCAACGGCCTTCGAACAGCGGGATCGGCGGTCGATCGCACGATGTGACGATCCGAAGCCCGGGGTTCCATTCTTCACGGAATCCGTCCGTCCCCGGAAGACCGCGGGATACCGTTGACCACGGCAGCGGCCCCACGGCGGAAAACCCCACGGCAGGAGGGTGGTGACCGATGACCACCCCCGGCAGCGCCCCGCGCTGGGACGAACAGCTCCAACGGCGCCTCGCCCGCGGCGAGGAGACGGCGCTGGGCGAACTCTACGACCAGCTCGCACCGATGGTGCACGGCCTGGCCGGGCGGATCCTGGCCGACCAGACCGCCACGGACCGGCTCACCCGCGAGATGTTCGCCCATCTCTGGGAGCACCCCGAGGACTTCGACCCCGCCCAGGACACACTGCGCTCCTGGCTCGGCGCCCTGACCCACCGCCGCGCGGTGGACCGGCTGCGGACACGGCCCGGCGCCTGGGCCCTCGGCGCCTGCCCGCCCCGCGAGGCCGCCGACCGGGAACAGCACCTGCGGGCCTGCCCCGAGTGCGTCGGGGAGGCCGCCCGGCTGCGGGACGCGGCCGACTGGCTCGCCGCCGACGAACCCCTCGACCAGCCCGGCTCACTGCGCCAGCAGGTGCTCGGCTGGTGCCTCTCCCGGCGCCCGGCCGACCTGCCCGTCCCCGCCTGGGGCGCCCCCTACACCGCCGAGACCGCCAAGCTCGACGCCCTGCTGCGCGACCTCGGCCCGGAGGAGTGGCAGGAGGTGGCCGAACTCCCCTGGCACGGCGGCACCGAGCACCTGCGCCCGGCCGAGGTGCTCTGCCATCTCGCCGCCGTGGACGGCTATCTGGCCCTCGCCCTCGGTCTGCCCGACCCCGTCCCGGGCGGCGCACCGCCGCCACCGGACCGCCGGGTGCCGCCGCAGACCCTGGCCCCGCCGGTCCCCCGGGTGCCCGCGCAGGGCGGCCCGCCGTTCGCCGGGATCACCGGGCGCACCGCCCGGCTGACCGCCGAACAGGCCGACCGGCCACCGCAGTCGGTGCGCGCCCGCTGGCGCCGGCAGACCCGTGAACTGGTCCGCTCCGCCGCCCTCGCCCCGCAGGGCAACACCCCCGTCGACTTCGGCTTCGCCGTCGTCCCGCTGCGCGACGCCTTCGTGGACCGGGCCTTCGAGTGCTACGTCCACGGCGAGGACGTGGCACGCGCGGTCGCGTACCCGTACGCCCCGCCCGCACCGCAGCACCTGCGGCAGATGGTGGACCTGGCCGTCCGGATGCTCCCGCCCGCGCTGGCCGGGCTCCGCGCCTCCCGGCCCGGGCCCGCCGCCGCCCCCGCCCACTGGCCGGGAGACGACGGGCGCCCCGGCCGGCGGCTGCGGCTGGTGATCGACGGCCCGGCGGCCGGCGAGTGGCTGATACCCCTGGACGGCCCGGACAGCGGCCCGCCCCTCGGCGAGCCGGTGGCCTCGATGGTGCTGGACGGGCTGGAGTTCTGCCAGCTCGCCGCCGCGCACCGCGACCCGGACCGGCTGCTGGTGGGCGAGCACGGGGACCGGGCCGCGATCCGCGAGGTGCTCCGGGCGGCGCCGCTGCTGTCCCGGCCCTGATCCGCGACCGGCCGCCGCCCGGGGAGCGTGTCGGGCTCAGCCGAAGACGACCGTCCGGGTGCCGTTGAGCAGCACCCGGTGCTCGCTGTGCCACTTCACCGCACGGGCCAGCGCCTGGCACTCGACGTCCCGGCCGAGCGCGACCAGCTGGTCCGGCGTGATGTCGTGGGTCACCCGGGCCACCTCCTGCTCGATGATCGGGCCCTCGTCCAGGTCGGCGGTGACGTAGTGCGCGGTGGCACCGATCAGCTTCACGCCCCGGGTGTGCGCCTGGTGGTACGGCTTGGCGCCCTTGAAGCTCGGCAGGAAGGAGTGGTGGATGTTGATCACCTTGCCGGAGAGCGCGGTGCAGAGCCCGTCCGAGAGCACCTGCATGTAGCGGGCCAGCACGACCAGCTCGACGTTCTCCTTGGCCACCAGGTCCAGCAGCTCCTGCTCGGCCTCGGCCTTGTTGTCCCGGGTGACCGGGATGTGCCGGAACGGGATGCCGTAGCCCTCGGTCAGGTCGCGGAAGTCGGTGTGGTTGGAGACCACCGCGGCGATCTCCACCGGCAACGCGCCGATCCGGGTGCGGAACAGCAGGTCGTTCAGGCAGTGGCCGAACTTGCTGACCATGAGGACGATCCGCATCCTCTCCTCGGTCGGGTGGATCTGCCAGTCCATCCCGAACGAGGCGCCGATCGCGGCGAAGCTGGCCCGCAGCTTGTCGGCGGTGACCGGCTCGGCGGCGGAGAAGTGCACCCGCATGAAGAACAGCCCGCTGTCCCCGTCCCCGAACTGCTGGCTGTCGATGATGTTGCAGCCGGTCATGAAGAGATAGCTGGAGACCGCGTGGACGATGCCCTGCTTGTCGGGGCAGGACAGCGTGAGGACGTACTGGGCGCTGGCCGTCTGCTGTTCCACGGTGGGGTTGTCCCGTCCTGAGGTCGTTGCGTCGTGTGGACGGTCCAGCGTGTCACATTCCGGACAGCGGCCGTCCCGGTGCCCGCACTGCGGGACGGCTCAGACCTGGGTCAGGATGCGCAGCACGTCCAGCGACCGGGGCGGGGTGTCCGGGTCCTCGCCGTCGTTCACCGCCAGCTTGACGTGCGCCTCCCGGGCCGCCCGGACGGCCTCCGGCCAGCCGTGGTGACCGAGGTAGGCGGAGGCCGGGGCGTCCGCGCCGACCTGGTGCAGGATCCGGACCACCCGCAGCA
The DNA here is from genome assembly GCF_044744345.1 of Kitasatospora sp. NPDC087315. Lineage (NCBI taxonomy): Bacteria > Bacillati > Actinomycetota > Actinomycetes > Kitasatosporales > Streptomycetaceae > Kitasatospora > Kitasatospora sp. NPDC087315. The sequence goes on from NZ_JBIUYD010000004.1 coordinate 217,484, forward strand.
CCGCGACGTCCACCACGGCGGCCTCGGCCGAGTCCCGGAAGATCGTGCCCACGTACTTCTCCGCCGACCAGCGGTCCAGCCAGGTGTCCTCGACCAGCCGGTAGACGGCGTCGGTCACGTCGCCGTAGCCCTCGCGGCCGGCCAGCCAGGTGTCCTGCTGGAAACCGGGATCGGACAGCATGTGCAGCGCCGAGCGCAGTCGGGCTCGCCAGCGCCACCAGGGCAGGTCGTTGAGCGGCATGCCGCCCATCGTGCTGGAGCGGTGGCCCGGACGAGAAGGGTTTCGGGCAGACCGGTGCGAAGAATCTGTGCTGGCGGACATGAAGAACGATCGTACGTTCCTCGACCGTTCGGGCTCCACTTCCACATTCCTCCCGTTCTCCGCCTCCTCTACACGCGTCCCCGCCCTGATTTCAGCCCTCGTTCGCCGTCCCTTCGCTTTTCCGCCCTCTCTCCTTGCGGCGTGCGGGCTTGGCTGGTGCCGGTGCGCAGCACAGCGCCCAGGGAGGGAAGACCGATGACCAGCCGAAGGGGCTCGTTCCAGGCTCAGAACCCGATCGCGCGGCACCGTCGCCGCCGCCCGATCGCCGCAGCGGTCACCACCGTGGCCCTGCTCCCAACCCTCTTCTCGGCCTCCGCGTGCGGCGGACCGGCCGATGCCTCGACCGGCAGTGGCGACCTCACTGTGATGACCTGGGCCCCGTCCGGCACCGGCTCCACCGACCGGCCCGGGATGACCGCGCTGGCCGAGGCCATCGGCCGGGACATCAACGCCAAGGGCGGTCTCGGCAACCGCAAGCTGCGGGTCCTGACCTGCAACGAGCACAACACCGCGGACGGTGTGACGGCCTGCGCGCAGCAGGCCGTGGACGCCAAGGCGGTCGCCGTGATCGGCTCGTACAGCCAGTACGGCGACAACTTCATGCCCATCCTGGAGCGCGCCGGGATCCCGCTGATCGGCGGGTACGGCCTGTCCCAGCCCGAGTTCAGCAGCCCGCTGTCGTACCCGGTGGGCGGCGGCATGCCGGCCCTGATCGGCGGCAGCGGCCGCCAGCTGGTCGACGCCGGGTGCCGGGCCGTCTCCCTGGTCCGCCCGGACACCCCGGCCGGCGACAACCTGCTCGGCTACCTGGCCAACGCCCTCAAGCCGGCCGGGATCAAGCTGCTGGACGTCAAGGCGCCGGAGCAGTCCACCGACTACACGGCGGTGGCCCGCAAGGCACTCGGCAAGGACGAGGCCGGGAACTGCATCACCAGCGCGCTCGGTGCCGAGCCGACCGGCAGCCTGCTGGACTCGTACCGCCGGCTGGGCCCGAAGAACACCCGGATCGCCTCGGTGATCGGCAGTGTCCAGCAGTCGGTGGTGGACTCCACCGGCGGCGACAGCGGCCCGCTGGCCGGCGCCTACGTGACCAGCTGGTACCCGCCGGAGTCGGCCAAGATCTGGGACCCGCTGCGCACCGTGGTCCGCGGCGACACCGTCGGCGGGACGATCGACGTCGCCGACCCCGGGGTGCAGAGCACCTGGGTCGCGTACGAGGTGTTCCGGCAGGTGGCCGACCGGCTGGGCGCGGCCGGGCGGCCGGTCACCGCCAAGACGGTGACCGCGCTGCTGGACAGCGGCGACCAGGTCGACGTCGGGGTCACCCCGCCGCTCAACTGGGGCACCACCAACATGCTGCCCAGCACCGAGTCGCCGCGGCTGGTGAACACCTGGGTCACCTACCAGGTGGTCAAGGGCGGGCGGATGACCCTCCAGCAGCCGGGCTTCGTGGACGTCCGCTGGGTGCTCACCGGGAGCAAGCCGCCGGCGTGATCGCCGCGGGCCCGACGGTGGAGGGCCGGACCGGCCGACCGGTCCGGCCCTCCGTCGTCCGTTCCCGGGGGGCCACCGGCCCCTGGACTGTCGGCCCCGCCTACAGGTCCCCGTCGCCCCGGGTCGGCAGGCCGGTCTGGGCCGCGATGGCGTTCCACAGACCGGAGGCCTGCTTCTTCGCGGTGGTGGCGCTGCCGCTGGCCTGGACCGCGTTCTTGTAGTGCTGGTTGTCCAGCTTCTTCGGGTCGCAGGCGCCCGGGGCCTGCGAGTCCCCCGCCCAGGCGGCGTACTCGTCGTCGGCCGTCGCCGAGGCCTGCCAGGCCGCGTTGAGCTGCTCGACCAGCTGCGGGCCGCCCTGCAGCTTGTCCGTCTTCAGCGCCGCGAGCTTGGTCTGCAGCTCCCGGCGCTTGCCCGCGGCCTCGGTCAGCGCCTGCTGGGACTCGGGCAGCTTGTCGCACTTCTGCACCGCGGCCACCGCGCCGACCACCGCCTGGCGGCTGTCGCTGGCGGTGCCCAGCAGGTCGGAGAGCGACTGGGCCTGGGCCTTGACCTCCGGGCTGACGGCCGCGGCGGCCGAACCGCTCGCGGTCGGCGTCGCGGCGCCGGTGCTGCTGCCGGTGGCCACCGGGGCGGCCTGCTTCTCCTTGCCCGGCTTGGGGTCGTCCCCGTTGATCAGGACGGCGACCAGGATCCCGGCCGCCACGCAGCCGGCCACCACACCGCCGATGATCAGCTTTCCGGAGGAACGCCCGCTGCCGCCCTGGCCGGTCGGGACCTGGCCGGTCGGGTAGTCCTGCGCGGGGTAGTCGTGACCGGCGTAGTCCTGCCCGGGGTACTCCGGGGCGGCGGGGTGGTACGGGGCGGCCTGCGGGTACGCCTGGTAGCCGTGGTCCGGCTGCTGCGGGTAGCCCGGCGCGGGCTGCTGGTGGCCCGGCTGGACCGGGTAGCCGCCGCCCTGCGGGTCCGCGCCGGGGTACGGCGGCAGGTACTGGGTCGCCTGGGCGGCATCGGCCTGCGGCGCACCGTACCCGGGCTGCGGCGCGCCGCCCCACGAGCCGCCGCCCTGGGGCGGGACGGCCTGGGTCGGCGGCGTGTGCATGTCCTCGCCGAGGTACTCCGGCTGTCCGGACGGCTGCCCCACCGGCGGGACGCCCGGCTGCCCCGGCCCCGGACCCTGCGGCTGGCCCGGCTGCTGTCCGGGCGGCCGGCCCGGCTCGGGGCGGAACAGATCGTCCAGGTTGAAGTCACCCGAGTTGGGATACGAGCGGCGCTGGCTCAACGCGATTCCTCACCTGTGCACGACCGCGCGCTGACGGCGGACCACATCTCGTCGGTTCTTGGGAGCATCACAGTTCCTTGGACGTCGCGCCCACGCTACCGGTTCACCGAAGCAGGTGACCACGTGGGCGGGACATCCCTCACCGGCCCCTCACGCGACGTACCGACACCTGGTCAGGCGGCCTCCGCCTCCACCCGGGCCTGGAACTCGCGGACCACCCGCTGCTCCCGGAAGGGCTCCAGCCGGCGCCGGAACTCGTCCAGGTACTCCACGCCCCGGTTGGACCGCAGCCCGCTCAGCAGCCGCATCGCCTGCGCGCCCGTCTCGCAGGCCCGCTCCAGGTCCCGCTGCTGCAACTGCGCGGTGGCCAGCAGCACCAAGTCCACCGCGCGGCGCCGGACCCTGGTCGGCGGGTGCAGGTCGAGCGCCCGGCGGGCGTAGTGCTCGGCCTGGCCGGCCTGCTCCAAGTCCCGGTGGCAGTGGGCCAGCTCGTCCGCCAGGTAGGCGTCGTCGAAGTGGACGATCCAGTCCGGGTCGTCCTCCGGACGGCGCCGCTCCATCGCCTCCAGCGCCTTGGCGGCCACCGCCTCGCACGAGCGGGCGTCCCCGAGCAGGGCGTGGCCGCGCGCCTCGGCCGCGTAGAACATCGCCATCGCCGTCGGGGTGGCCACCGCGCGGGTGCCCTCCTGCGCGGCGCGGGCGAGTTGGGCGATCTCCCGCGGGTTCCCCAGCGTCGCCGCCAGATGGCTCATCGAGGCGGCCAGCACATAGCCGCCGTACCCGCGGTCGTCCGCGGCCTGGGCCAGCCGCAGCGCCTGGATGTAGTACCGCTGGGCCAGGCCCGGCTGCCCGGTGTCCACCGCCATGTAGCCGGCCAGCTCCGTCAACCGGGCGACCGCCGCGAACAGTTGCCGCCCGGTCTCCTCCCGGTAGGCGCCGCCGAGCAGCCCGGAGACCACACTGTTGAGGTAGTGGACGACCACCGGGCGGACGTGCCCGCTGCCGAAGCGGTGGTCGAGGTCGACCAGCATCGCCGTGGTCGCCCGGATGGCGGCGACATCGGTCGGGCCGACCCGCGTCCCGCCGGTCCGCGCCACCACCGGGTCGGGCGGGGTGATCAGCCAGTCCCGGCTGGGCTCGACCAGGGCGGAGGCCGCCACCGTCGCCCCGGTCAGGAAGTCCCGCCGGCCGACGTCACTGCGCCAGAGCTCGCAGACCTGCTCCAGCGCGGCGTTCAGCGTCGGCGCGAACTGCAGCCCGATCCCGGAGCTGAGGTTCTTGCCGTCGGCCATGCCGATCTCCTCGACCGACACGCTCCGCCCGAGCTTGCGGCCGAGCGCCTCGGCGATCACCGCCGGCGCCTGCCCACGCGGCTGCTGGCCGCGGAGCCAGCGGGCGACGGAGGTCTTGTCGTACCGCAGGTCCAGGCCGTGCTCGGCCCCGCAGAGGTTGACTCTCCGCGCCAGGCCCGCGTTGGAGCAGCTGGCCTCCTGAATCAGCTGCTGCAGACGCTCGTTGGGCTGTCGTGCGACAAGTGGTCTCGCGGCCATTGGGCTTCGCCTCCCCACACCCTCCGGTCCCGGCCGGTGGGCGAAGATTCTGCTGATCTGTTGCCGACTGTCCGACCGTCCAAGGAATCTGACACCAGGTTAGCGATCAGCAACGCCAGCGGGATACCCACGGTGACGATCCCCACCCCCCACGCGCCCTGGTAAATGCTCCCATGCGCCCCCACTGCGCCCGTCCCGGGCCGCCCCAACTCGGTTGCCTCACCGGTTCGGGTGACATTGCCGCCGTGCGACACGCCGTCCCCCGGCGGGCCGTAACCAGCCTCACGCACGGTAGTTGATCAGCCCGTGGAAGACATCCCAGACTCCCCCGACCAGGGCCTGAACGCCGGACCGCCCCAACTGCTCACCGAAGCCGTCGGCCACGCCGAGAACCGCCACTGGGAGATCACCCCGGGCACCTGGCTGGTTGACGGGGACGGACCGGCCGACTGCTCGTGCGGTGACCCGCGCTGCGCGCTTCCCGGCGCCCACCCGGTCGACGCGGACTGGGCCCGCAGAGCGAGCGCCGGTCCGGGCGCGGTGCGGCACTGGTGGACCGACCGGCCGAAGGCCTCGATCCTGCTTCCCACCGGCCGGTCCTTCGACGTCCTGGACGTGCCGGAGGTGGCGGGCTGTCTGGCGCTGGCCCGGATGGAGCGGATGAACCTCCAGCTCGGCCCGGTCATCGCCGTGCCGGCCGCGCCCGGGCGGGTGGGCCGGCGGCTGCACTTCCTGGCGCTCCCCGGAGTCGCGGCCAGGCTGCCGGAGCTGCTGCGCAGGCTCGGCTGGCCGCCGGGGCGGCTGGACCTGGTGGCCCGCGGCGAGGGCGACTGGACGGTGGCACCGCCGTCCAGGGTGGGCCCCGCCGGTTTCGCCCAGTGGGCCCGCCCGCCCTCCGCGGCGAACCGCTGGCTGCCGGACGGCGCCGAGCTGATCAGCCCGCTGGCGTACGCGTGCGGGCGCGAGGCCCCCGCGGCCGACGCCCGGCCGGCCCAGCCGGCGGCGGTGCGCTGAGGCCGGCCGGCCCACTGATTCACCGTCCCGTGAACGGCCGCCCTACGCCTATCGGGTGAGGGCGTGCGATGCGCGACACCCCGCGCACGGCTGACGGGCCTTGTCTCCCACCGGAGACGGGGTCCGTCACACGCCTGTGCGGATAAGGCTTCCGTGTACCCGCTGATCAACGGCGGAAGCCCCTCGTACGAGTGACAGCGCTCAAGGATTGCCATGATCTGCCGAGGGGAGAAATTTCACCGAGAGGGGACGCCGGAAGGGTCGCTCGGACGGGGAAGCCGGGCGAGGCGGTCGGGAGGGACGGAGGGGAACGGGAGGGACCGGGAGGGGACGGAGGGGCCGCGCCACCGGCCGAGCTCGGGGAGGTCCGGTGGCGCGGAAACAGGAGGGGACGGGGAGGGGCTGGGGGCGAGCAGGGCCCGGTGCACGGGGCACCGGGCCCTGCTCATCGGCTCGTCGCCCGGGTCCGTCGACCCGCGCCCACCGGTCCGCCGTCGGCCTCGCCGGCGTCAGACCTGGGCCACGAACACGTGCTGGGCGATCTCCTTGCCCAGCTCCGCCGCGTCCTCGCCGGTGCCCACCAGCACCCCGCCGACCCCGGCCGAGACCCGGACCGTCGAGCCCGGCCGGATGCCGGCCCGGCGCAGCGTGCGCATCAGCTCCTCGTCCGTCTGGATCGGCTCCCCGATCCGGCGGACCACCACGCTGGCGCCGCCGTCCCCCGGCCGCACCGCGTCCAGCGTGACGAGCGCGGCGTCGAAGCCCTCGCCCTCCGCCTTGGTGTCACCCAGCTCGTCCAGGCCCGGGATCGGGTTCCCGTACGGGGACTGGGTGGGGTGGCCGAGCATGGCCAGGACCTTGCGCTCGACCGTCTCGCTCATCACGTGCTCCCAGCGGCAGGCCTCCTCGTGCACCTGCTCCCACTCCAGGCCGATCACGTCGACCAGCAGGCACTCGGCGATGCGGTGCTTGCGCATCACCCGCACCGCGAGCCTGCGGCCCTCCTCGGTGAGTTCGAGGTGACGGTCCCCCGCGACCTGGAGCAGTCCGTCCCGCTCCATCCGGCCGACGGTCTGGCTCACCGTCGGGCCGCTCTGTTCCAGGCGCTCCGCGATCCGGGCGCGCATCGGGGTGATGCCCTCCTCCTCCAGCTCCAGGATGGTGCGAAGGTACATCTCAGTGGTGTCGATCAGCCCAGACATCGCCGCTGGCTCCGTTCCTCGGTGTCCTCACCGCCAATTCTGACGTACCGCACCGACTACCGGGCCCGCACGACGGACACGGGCCCCGGTTTTCGTCGCCGTTCCCGTGGCTGTTGACAGCGGCGCCGGTCAGGCAGCACGGTGCTCGCCGTAGCTTTCTCCACCGGCGGTCCGGATCGTCCGGGCCGCCCCACCCGGCCGGCGCCCCCACCGGCAGAGAGCGAAGGCAACCGATGAACGAGCTGGTCGACCGGTACTTCGATGCCGCGATCGCCCACCTTCAGCGGGTCCGCACCGAGGAGGCCGAGTCCATCGAGGCGGCCGCCACGCTGCTGGCCGAGGCTGTCACCGAGGGGCGCCGGGTCTTCACCTTCGGCTCCGGCCACTCCTCGCTGGCCGCCCAGGACGTGGTCTACCGGGCCGGCGGACTCGTTCCGGTGAACCTGCTCGACGTCCCCGGGATGGCCGGGGTGACGGTGATGCCGGCCCCGCTCTCCAGCGCGCTGGAGCGGGTCTCCGGCCTGGCCACCACCACCCTGGACCTCACTCCCGCCACCGCCGGGGACCTGCTGTTCGTCATCTCGCTCTCCGGCCGCCAGATCATGCCGGTCGAACTGGCCCAGTACGCCCGTGCCCGCGGTCTGAAGGTGATCGGGCTGACCTCGCTGGCGTACCCGGCCGAGGTGGCCTCGGCGCACCCCTCCGGCACCTATCTCAAGGACCACTGCGACGTGGTGCTGGACAACAAGATCGCGGTCGGCGACGGCGAGCTGACCCATCCGGCCGCCGAGACCACCTTCGGCCCGGTCTCCACCATCGTCGCCAGCGCGCTGATGCAGGCCGTGGTCGCCTCGGCGGTCGGCCGGCTGGCCGACGCGGCCGCCGCCGGCACCGGCGCCACCCCGCCGCTGTTCCGCTCCGGCAACGTGCCGGGCGGCATGGAGTGGAACGCCAAGCAGATGGCCGACAACGCGGAGCGGATCTTCTACACGTTCTGATCCGCACGCTCCGGTCCACGTTCTGGTCCGCACGTTCCGATCCGGCGCCGGGGCCGCGCTCGCGGCTCCCGGTGCCGGTCCCCGCCCCGGCACCGCGATATGGGACAACCTCGGAGGCTTCCCGGCCATTGCGGCCCGGCCGGACGCCCCACCAGGCGTACCGGCCCGCCGCCCGGGGCAGGAGAGCGGTGCGACCGGAGCGACGGGTGGGGGCCGAGGATGGCGTCGGATGCGGGTCCGATGGGGTGGGTGCGCGAGCACGAGCTGCTGCCCGAGCTGTTCTGGGCCGCCGACTCGGCCTCGCAGCAGGGGCAGCGGCGGGCCGTGCTGCTCTCCGCCTGGGAGCTGGTCCTGCTGGTCGCCGCCGCCGCGACCGGCTCCGCCGACGGCGACCCCTGGGCCTGGCTGGCCGCCCTCGCCTATCTCGGCGCCATCGTGCTCGCCCTGGTGATCAGCCGACAGAACCCGCAGGGCCTCTGGTACGAGGGCCGGGCCGCCGCCGAGTCGGTGAAGACGCTGGCGTGGAAGTACGCCGTCCGCGCCGACGCCTACCAGCCGCCGCCGCGCAGCCTGCCGGACGCCGAGGGCCTGTACAGCTTCCAGCTCGGCCGGGTGCTGCACGCCTTCCGGGGCAGCCGTGCGGTGGGCGCGGGCACCGGCACGGAGATCACCGACGCGATGCGCGACCTGCGCGGCCGGCCGCTGGCGGTGCGCCGCGAGGTGTACCTCAGGGAGCGGATCCAGGTGCAGCACGACTGGTACCGGGCCAAGGCCCGGTACTGCGCCCGGGCGGGCTTCTGGACCGGGGTGCTGGGCGTGGTGCTGCCGCTGCTCGGCCTGGTGCTGGCGGTGCTGCGGGCGATGGGCGAGTTCGGCTACGACGCCCTCGGCACCGTCTCGGCGGTGGCCGCGTCGGTCACCGCCTGGGCGCAGTTGCGCCAGTACCGGCCGCTGGCCGCCGCCTACCGCCTCGCCGCCGACGAGCTGGAGCTGATCCGGCACCAGCTCGCCCGGCTCGACGTCGGGGCGGCCGGCGCCGAGGAGAGCTGGGCCCGGCTGGCCCGCGACGCCGAGGACGCGGTCTCCCGGGAGCACACCACCTGGCAGGCCCGCCGTGAGGTCCGCGCCACCACCGACCGGGACCACTGAGGAGGCCGCGCGTGTCGTTACGGATGGTCAAGGCCGCGGACAACCGCGTCCTCGCCGTCGAGACCCTGGGCGACCCGCGCGGCCGGCCGGTGTTCCTGCTGCACGGCATGCCGGGCAGCCGGGTCGGCCCGCACCCGCGCAGCACCGTGCTGTACCGGCTGGGCGTGCGGCTGATCTCCTTCGACCGGCCCGGCTACGGCGACTCCACCCGGCTGCCCGGCCGCCGGGTGAGCGCGGCGGCGGCGGACGTCCGGACCATCGCCGACGAGCTCGGGTTGGCCGGGTTCGCGGTGCTCGGCCGCTCCGGCGGCGCCCCGCACGCGCTGGCCTGCGCGGCACTGCTGCCCGAGCGGGTCAGCCGGGTGGCCGTGCTGGTCAGCCTGGCGCCGCGGAACGCGGCCGGCCTGGACTGGTACGCCGGGATGACCCCGTCCAACGTCCGGGCGTACCAGGAGGCCGAGCGCGGCCGCGAGCGGATCGCGGACGCCATGCAGTTCCGGTCCCAGCAGATCAAGGACGACCCGGTCAGTCTCCTGCAGGGCCTGCGGTCCGAACTGCCGTCCACCGACCGGGAGGTGGTCGCCGACACCGGGTTGCGGAGGATGCTGCAGAGCAACTACCGGGAGGCGTTCCGGCACAGCGCCGACGGCTGGATCGACGACGTGCTGGCGTTCACCACCGACTGGGGTTTCAAGGTCGAGGACATCGCCGTGCCCGCCTGGCTCTGGCACGGCGCCGACGACCAGTTCTCCCCGGTCGAGCACTCCCGCTGGCTGGCCGACCACATCCCCGGCGCCGCGCTCTTCCTGGAGCCCGGCGCCGCCCACTTCGGCGCCTTCCGGATGATGACCACCGCGCTCAGCTGGGCGGCCGGGTAGCCGCCGCGGCCGGTCCTGCCGGTCCTACCGGGCCGCCGTCACCGGCGTCACCGGGGCGCCGCCGGCCAGCACCGCCAGCACGTTGTCCACCGCGAGGCCGCCCATCGCCTGCCGGGTGCGGACGGTGGCGCTGCCCAGGTGCGGGGCCAGCACCGCCCGCTCCTGGGCGAGCAGCGCCGACGGCACCTCGGGCTCGCGTTCGAAGTTGTCGACGGCGGCCGCGAACAGCGCCCCGGACTCCAGTGCGGCGGCCAGCGCGAGCTCGTCCACCACTCCGGCGGTCATGCTCACCACGACCGCGCCGGGCGGCAGCCGGTCCAGCCGGCGGGCGTCCAGCAGATGCCGGGTGGCGGCGCTGAGCGGGCAGGTGACCACCAGGACGGCGGACCGCGCGAGCAGGTCGTCCAGCGGCAGCCAGGTGGCGCCGTCCGCCTCCCCGGGCGGCAGCTCACGGCGGTTGTGGTAGGCGACCGGCATGTCGAAGGCCCGGGCCCGGCGGGCCACCGCCTGCCCGATCCGGCCCATGCCGAGGATGCCGAGCGGGGTGCCGGCCAGCTCCAGGCCGAGCAGGAAGTTCGGCGCCCAGGCCCACGGCCGCCCGGAACGCAGCCACCGCTCGCCCTCGCCGAGCCGCCGGGTGGCCGCCAGCAGCAGGGCCCAGGCCATGTCGGCGGTGGCGGCGGTGAGCACGCCGGGCGTGTTGCTGACCTGCACCCCGCGTTCGGCGCAGGCCGCGAGGTCGATGTTGTGGTGGCCGACCGCGTGGTTGGCGACGATCCGCAGCCCCGGGCCGGCCGCGTCCAGGAACTCGCCGTCCACCACGTCGTCCAGGGTGGTGATGACGGCGGACCGGCCGCGCACGGCCGCCAGCAGGTCACCGCGGGCCATCGGGAGGTCCGTGTCGTGGCAGGTGGCGGCATGGTGCGCGGTGAGCCGTTCGGCCACCCCGGGCGCGAGCCGTCGGGTGACCAGGACCGGGGGCAAAGAGGACAGTTGGGTCATAGGGCCCGCAGCGTACCCTGCCGCGGGCCGCCGGGCGCCTGCGGCAGGGTACGCCGGCCGGACGGGCCGCCGGTCACACCGGCTGCGGTTCGAGGTCGCGGTTGATCCGCTTCCAGCCCCGGGCCGAGACCGTGTTGGGGTGCTCCTCGCCGAACTGGCGGATCAGCTCGGCGACGGCCTTGGCCCGCAGCTCGGCGGCCTGGGTGTGCCGGCCGGCCGAGCGCAGGGTGACGGCCAGGTTGGCCTGACAGGCCACCGCGTCCGGGTGCCGGGGGGTGTACCGCGCGCAGAGGCCCTCGTAGGCGGTGCGCTCCAGCTCCTCGGCCCGGGTGTACTGGCCGTCGTCGCCGTAGGCGTTGGCCAGGTTGATCATCGCGTTCAGGGTGAACGGGTGCTGCCCCCCGACGGTCCGCAGCAGCGCCTCCACGGTGGCCTGGCCGCGGTCGATCGCCTCCCGGATGTCCCCGCTGCCGCGCAGGTAGATGCCCAGGTTGTTGCCACAGGCCAGGGTGAACGGGTGCTCGTCGCCGAACAGCCGCCGGTGGCCCTCGAACACCGTGATGGCCAGGTCGCGGGCGGCCTCCTTGTCACCGGAGGCGCTGTAGTCGGCGGCCAGGTTGAGCGCGCAGGCCAGGGCGTCGGGCGCGTCGGCGCCGTAGCGCTCCAGGTAGCGCTCGTAGGTCTCCTTGGTGATCCGGCGGGCCTCGGCGAGCTGGCCGGCCTTGCGCAGCGAGACGGCCAGCGACTTGGCGTTGCGCAGGTTCTCCGGCAGGTCGGGTTCCAGCACGTCGCCGAAGTCGTTGGTGACCTCCTGGAGCAGGTCGGCCGAGCCCTTGTAGTCGCCGAGTTCGCGCAGGTCCCGGGCGAGGTTGGACTTGGTGGAGAGGGTGTAGGGGTGGCGCGCGCCGAGCACGGCGGTACGCCGGTCCAGGGTCTCCCGGTCGAGGTCGCGGGCGGCCTCGCTGTCGCCGACCAGCCGGTAGTCGATCGCCAGGTTGTTCGCCATGGAGAGCGTTCGCGGGTGCTCCTCCCCGAACAACTCCCTGAACTGGTCGAGGATTTCGCGATCCATGTCGAGCGCGGACTGGAACCGGCCGAGCGCCCGGCGGTCGGCCCCCAGCGATCCCGCGGTCATCAGGGTGTACGGGTGGTGCTCGCCCAGCAGCACCCGCTGGCGCTCCAGGGTGGACTCGTCCAGGGCCAGCGCGTCGGCGTAATTGCCCTGCGAGCGCAGCACGTTGGCGAGCTGGAAGCGCAGCAGCAGGGTCTGCCGGTCGTCCGTGCCGAGCTTGCGGGTCCACTCCGCGTCCAGCGCGTGGCCGAGGTCGCGGGCGCGGTCCAGCTCGCCACGCTTCCACAGGTAGCGGACCCGGTCGATGAGCAGCTGGCGGGTGTCCGCCTCGTCGCAGTTGTGCGCCTTGGACGGCGACAGGTGCGGCCAGATCTCGTCGAACGCGGGCCAGTTGGCCGGGTCGTCGGTGTCGCCGAGGACGGGCCGGGCGCCGGTGAGGATGCGGTGCACCTCGTGGACGGCGGTCTCCTGCTCCTCGTCGCTCATCTCGGACCGGATCACCGCCTGGACCAACCGGTGCACCTGGAAGCTGTTGCTGCCGGCGTCGACCTTGGCGAGCGCGTACCGGCCGATCGCCTGGATCACCTTGCCCAGCATGAACTTGTCGTTGAGGTCCTCGTCGTACTTCACCAGCGCGCGGATCATCTGGTCGCTGTAGAAGAGGTTCATCGAGATCGGCTCCGGCGCGAAGAACGCGCAGAGCTGCAACAGCCGTACCGCCGCGGGCGACTGGGTGCGCAGCCGGGCGATGGAGACGTTCCAGGTGGCGCCGACCGGCGTCGGGTAGTCGGCCGGCCGGGCGACGGCCAGCGCGCGGGCGGCCTCGGCGTGCAGCTGGGCGACATAGGTGCCGACCGGCGTGCCGGTGGTGTCCAGCCAGGCGGCGGCGACCTCGACGGCCAGCGGCAGGTCGCCGACCGCCTCCGCGACCCGGTCGGCGTCGGCCCGGGAGAGCCCGCGGGCGCGCCGGCAGAGGTGCTCGACGCTCTCGCCGCGGGTGAAGACGTCCACCTCCAGCGCCTCGGCGTGGCCGGACCAGGCCTGGTTGCGGGAGGTGACCAGGATGTGGCCGGAGCCGCCGGGGAAGAAGCGGCGGATCTCGGCCGGCTCGTCGGCGTTGTCGAAGATCAGCAGCCAGCGGGAGGTCGGCACCCCGCGGCGCAGGGCCTCCCGGGCCGCCTCGGCGGCCTCGGTGACCGAGTCGCCGACCCGCAGGCCCAGCCGGCGGGCCAGATCGGCCAGGGCCGGGGCGACCAGCTCGGTCTGCTCGGCGTCGATCCACCAGACCAGGTCGTAGTCGGACATGAAGCGGTGCGCGTACTCCAGCGCCACCTGGGTCTTGCCGACGCCGCCGAGGCCGTACAGGGTCTGCGGGGTGGGCAGCACCGCCGCCATGCCGCCGCGCAGCTGGTTGCGCAGCTGCTCCAGCACCGCGGAGCGGCCGGTGAAGGACGGGTTGCGCGGCGGCACGTCCCAGACCTGCGGCTTGCTGCCGGGGAAGCGCGGCCCGGTGCCGGTGGTGTCGGCGAGCGTGACCTCGGACCGGCCGAGCGCGCGCAGCAGGGTCTGCACGGACTGCACCTCGTCCCGGCCCACCAGGTCGACCGGGTTGCGGTTGCTGAACGGCGCGGTGAGCCGGACGTCGCCGACCCGGACCGGCACCAGCTGGCGGCGGGTGCCGGACGGGTCGGAGCTGACCACGGACTCCCAGAGCGCGCGGGCCTGCGGCGAGCGCTGGTAGGCGGGCGAGAGCACGGCGACCGTCCGGTAGGCGGCGTCGATGCCGCGCTCGGTCTCCTGCCGCGGGTCCGAGCCCGCGCTCAGGTCGCGGGGCAGCACCCGGAACCCGGCCCGGGTCAGGACGGACTCGATCCAGTCCGCCCACATCCGGTCCTCGGGGACGTAGGAGAGGTAGAGGTCGGCCGGCACGGACGGGCGGCGCCGGGTGAAGGCGTCCACATAGCGCAGCCGGACCTCCTCGTCGACGGTCGGCAGCGAGGCGGCCCGGCCCTCGGTGATCACACCGGTCAGCCGCTCGCAGGCGGCGAGCATCGAGGTCGGGGTGCCGCCCTGGTCGCCGAAGGTCGCCAGGATCTCCTCGTAGGCGTAGAACGGCCGGTACGGGATCTCCACCGAGCCCCAGTAGTGCGCGAGTTCATCGCCGCTCAGGCCGGCCGGCAGCCCGTCGAAGCGGATCCGGGCGAGCGCCCGGCCGGCGTCCGCCTTCTCCTTCTCGCCCTCGTCGATGCGCATCGGCACCGGCAGGATGCGGATGCCGCGCTCGCGGTAGCGGTCGTGGATGTGCTGGGCGATCCGGGAGGCGCCGTCGATCGACTGGTCGCTCAGGGTGAAGCAGACCACCAGGTCGTCGGGCATCTGCACGGTGCAGATCTCGGCGATGTCGGAGAGGCCGGTCCGGGAGTCGATCAGCACGTAGTCGTAGCGCTTGCGCATGTCGGCGCGGAGCGCGTCGAAGAACTGCCCGCCGTCGAAGCGGTCGTAGAAGATGTCCCAGTCCAGGTGGGTGACGGCCTCGGAGTAGTCCCGGTTGAACTGGCCGGCGGAGAGGAAGTCCAGGCTGCCGCCGCCGGGGAAGCCGGGCCAGGCGAGCGAGAGGGCGTGCGGGTGCACCCGGGCGAAGTCGAGGTGCCAGCCCTCGGCGTGCTCGACCGGCCGCAGCGCCTCCTCCCGGTACTCGGCGATCAGGTCCATCATCCCGGTGGTGCCGGCCAGCGCCGTCGGGTCGAGGAACGGGTGGAAGAACTTGGCGAGGCCAGGCGCCTCCAGGTCCCAGTCCACGGTGAGCACCCGGAAGCCGTTGGCCGCCAGGATCCAGGCGGTGTTGGCGAGCGCCATGGTGCGCCCGGTGCCGCCCTTGTAGGAGTAGAAGGTGATGATCCGGCCGTTCCGGTCCTGCTCCGCCTCGCGCTGGGCGGCGAGGTCGGCGGCGCTGAGGCCGCCGATGCGGAGGTTCCTGGTGCGGTTGTCGCTCATAGGGTTCCTCCCCCGGGCGGCATCCCGTCGTCCGGGCGGTCGCCTCCGTCACGTGCTGGATGGTCGTGGCCGAATGGTGCGGATCCGGATCCGGGTCCGTCCCGTCCGCGCCCGTACCGGAAAGCGTCCCGCAGACTGGGCCTCGGCGCCGCCGGTTCGTCCGGTTCGTTCCTGGTCCGGCCCTCGAAGGCGTACTTGGCCTTCATCGCGGCCCGGGGCAGCGCGTCGTCGAACTCCTCCAGGCTGGCCAGCCCGGGCGGTCCTCCGGTCGCGCCGAGAAAGCTCGGACGAGCCGAACGATGGGTGAACTTCAGTGCCTGGTCACTGAGTTCGCCAAGCTCACCGTGGCGCTCGACGCAGTCCGGGTCCTCCAGGTTCCACGGCTCCAGGACACTCACCCAGGCCGAGTCGGAGCGGTCGAAGCGGCGGACCAGCTCACGGCGCCGCTCGTCCCGCAGCGCCCAGCGGTCCAGCAACAGCAGACCGGGCGCGGCCGGGTCGCCGCCCCCGGTGATCGCCTCGGCCTCGTCGTCGAACTCGTGCACGGTCGCCTGGAACCCCAGCTGCCGTGCCAGACGCACCGCGTGGTCGGCCAGTGACCGACCGGCGGCCGGCCGGTACGGGTGCCAGTCGGTGCGCTTGGGCCCGTAGAAGTCGGGGTTCCGGTCGGGCGGCAACTCGCCCTGGTGGTAGGAGAGTACGGAGATCCGCAGCTGCTTGGTGGGCGCGGCCACATTGAACGCGCTGGGCTGCGACTGGAATTCCAGCCGGCGGCCGACCGGAATCACCGTCTCCTCGGCCACCTCGACGATCCGCCGGGCCAGCCGGTGCACGGCCAGCTCGTAAGCGGACCGGAAGTAGCTGAGCTTCATCAGCGCGTACAGGCCCTCGGTGGCGTAGTCCGGGCCGAAACTGGCGTGGTTGAACTGGAGTTCGCTGGCCACCTGCGGAAGCTTGTAACGGCTCATCGGCGCCCAGAGCACCGGTACGATACCGCTTGTCCGCTCCGAGTCGATGTTCGCCGGATAGACCGGCCGCCGGGTGAACGAGTACCACTCCTGCCCGCACGGGACGCTGTTGAAGTACCGCGGCGAGTACAGCGGCACGAACACCCGGCAGGTGGCCAACTCCTCCGAGAGCCGCTCGGCCCACAACTCGCCCTGGTGCATGGACTCGTCCATGAACCCCACCGACACCCCGGCGGGCGCGGTGGTCAACTGCAGCACCGCCTCGCAGAGATCCCGGTACAACTGCCGCACCCAGTGGTTGGGGTCACCGGCCCCCCGGGCACCGGACTTCGGGGTGTGGGCATAGCTGAGGAAGAAGTACGGCCGGGCGGAGTCCTCGTCCCAGCCACGGTCGTTCACACGCGCCTCCCCCTGGCCCGTCGGCAACCTTGATCCCGCAGCCCCCGTGCGCGGGGCTTCAGTGTAGGAACGAACGACACCCCAATGGAATAGCACAACAAGCCGCACCAATTGACATGCCCGAAACGATCGCCCCCACACGGGCCGCCCGGGCGCTGCCCTCCGCCCCAACGGCACTCCGGCGCTGCTCCGGCGCTGTCCCGGCGCGCGGGGAGGCGCCCCCGGTGGCCCGTCACCTGCACCCGTTCGTCGTTCCTGGCGATCCCGAAGGAGTAGCCTCGTACCGGCGGAAGTCCGGCCGGCTCAACAGCCTGGCGCTCGCTCCGCTGGACACTGCCGCCACCTCACCGTCGCCGGCCTCCCGGGACTTGAGGTGATTGATCCGGCACATCCGCTACAAGGTCCGAGGAAGGCAGCCATGGCCCAGCTCAACTGGGAGAAGTCCAGCTTCAGCAACGACCGAGCCGACTGCATCGAGATCGCGACGGACGGGGACCTCGTCCACATTCGCGAGTCGGACAACCCTTCCACCGTCGTCACCACGACCAAAGCCAAACTCGACGCCTGGATCCGAGGCGCGAAAGCCGGCGAGTTCGACCACTTCACCCCCTGACCCGGGCTTCGTTGGATTCGCGGCCCGTGCCCCGACAACCCGGGGCACGGGCCGCAGTCGTTCAGCCCAGGAGCGCCCCTCACACCTGGCCGCACGCCCACGGCTTCCCTGCGGCCGGGTTCGCCAAAGACGTAGGTCCAGCCCCGTCCGGAAGTCCGGCTGAAGCGAGCCGCCACACAGGATGTCAGCCCGCGAGGAGCAGGCGCGTCTCGTCACTCACCTCGGGCAGCTCGCCCCGGTCCGCCCAGGTCGAGTCGTCGTGCTCGGTGAGAACGATCGGCCCGTACTTCCCGACGGCGACCGCGAAGGTGAACTGCCGTGTCAGCAGGCCGTCGCCGGAGGTGTAGTCGAAGGTGCCGACGTAGCCGGTGACCTCGGAGACGGTGAGACCGGTCTCCTCCATGACCTCCCGGCCCAGGGCCGCCTCCAGGTGCTCGCCCGGCTCGACTCCGCCACCGGGCAGCTCCCACAAGCCGCCGAGAAAGTCGTCGGGCTTCCGCCGCAGCAGGAGCACGCGGCCCGCCTCGTCGGTGATCAGCGCGCCGACGACGAACTGCCCGACACCTGCGCCCACCGCTTCGGCCAACAGGCCGGGGACGAAGTCGGGTTCCGTGGCAAAGAGAGAGGTCACAACAACTCCTTGTGGTGGTCGATCACCTTACGGGCCGCGCGTACGTACTGCTCGGCCAGCGGAAGATCCTCCTCACGATGCCAGACAGGCAGCTTGATCGTGCGCCGGTAGGTGTGCTCGGCGACCGGGAAGTCCCCGTCCACGTACCGCCGGTGAGAGTTCGGGTGGTCGGGGAACAACGGGCCGGGTCGCCGGTACAGGGGGAGCTGATTCATCGGGCGCGTCGAGCCGGGCCGGTCGAACTCGGTGGCGCCTTCCGCCACCAGAGCGCGATGGAACTGCTCGGCACCCAGTCCGCCCAGCTCGGCAGGCCGGTAGGTGAGCGTCAACCCGTACCAGGACGGAATCACCCCGTCGGGCATCGGGATGACATCCAGCCCGGGCATGTCCGCGAACTGCTCGCATCAGCTCCACCCGGAATGTCTCAGGAGGATAGCTGCCGATCAGACAGGTCCTGTCTCAAGGATCACGGCCGGGTGATCGAGCTGGGACACCGAATGCGACCCGGTCGACAACACCTACCAGCGCACTGTCAACCGGAAGCTGACGGTGCAGGAGCCGCAGCACACCCTGGCCCAAACCTCTGCCACTGCCGCTGCCACTGCCAGCGGGCGGCGTCGGCGGCTATCGCGTTGCCGGGTTCTTCCCGGTCAAGACCAGGATCAGCACGTCATGTAGCGCGGCACCTGTCCAGGGACGGTTCTCGCCGACCTTCTCGTAGCCCCAGGACCGGTACGCTCGGCCGGCCGCTTCGGCTTCGGGTCGAGTGTTGAGCAGGACGCGCTCTTGTGTGAGGCCGTCCACGAGAGCGTGGTGCACCGCCGTGGCGACACGCTGCCCGCGCCAGGCGGGGCGAACTGCGAGCTCGAACAGACCGAAGGTCCGGTGGCCGTCCTCGCGACTCACCCGATCCGGTACAGGCATGATCAGGGTGTCCCACCACCCGGCGGAAGCGGGCAGCGGGTAACCATAGGCCATACCGACGGGCTCGCCGCCGTCGGTGCGCGCCAGGACGGCACGATCTGCACGGCCTGGCCTGACCGCCGCACCGCTCAGCGGCCGTCGTCAACCCCCAGCACCACCCCGAAGGGGTCAATGACCTGCGCAATCTGGCGCTGGGGGGACAGTCGCAGCGGGCCGCGGTGATGCGTGCAGCCCGCCTCCAACAACCACGCCAGGGCCTTATCCACGTCGGCGACCCGCCAGTAGACCACGGGGCTGCCACCGCGCGGGTTGCGCTCATCATCCGCCGGGTGGAACCCGATCTCGACGCCGGCGTGCTCCACCCACGCGAAGACCGCCCCGCTCTCGCTCACCTCGCGATGGACCGGCACCCCCAGCAGGCTGCTGTACCAGGCAGCAGCCTCATCGGGCGAGTCGGCGAACGCCATCACGGCTACTACGCTCTCGAACACGGCTTGCCTCCGGATCTCGTCCAAACTGAGCGACACATTTGCGGAACATAGGGCTCAGAAGGGAAACTACCGTTCAACAAGGGCAGCTCAAGCGCGTGTTGACGAAACACCGCCTCGCCGCAGTGAGCCCTCCTTGACCAACTCGGTTTCTCTGTAGACACGGTGGCCACGTGGTGCGCCGATCCCGCCGTGGTTCCGAGGGCCGAGATACAGCAGTTCCTGGATGTGCTGTACGAGAGGACGTCGAACGCAGCCCGGCAGCGCTTCGCGCTCCTGGTCGCGGGGGAGCAGACCGGACTCGGCATGGCCGCGGTCAAGTTCCTCGGCGAGCGCGTTCACCCGAAGGCCGGGCGGCTCATGTCGTACACGGCCTGCGAGACCGTGAGCGGAACCGCCCGGGTGGTGGACGCCGAAGAGCTGGACGCGCCGGCCTGGGTCGCACACGCGGAGATCCCCGGGTGCGTGCCGTACGGACTCTTCGAGCCGGTGCGGGCCTACCTCGATTCCGCGCCGCCCGGCTGACCGACCGGTCAAGGGCCACCGGCCTGGAGCCGTCGCCTCTTCGGCAGGCCGAAGAGGCGACGGTGGTGATGGCCGGCCTCGGCTCGGGGCACGGGTGCCGAGCACGAGAACGCATCCCGTTCCACGCGGTGTGCCGCAAAGCAGCACTGCACGAAGCACGGGCCGCTGCCCTCCCCCGTCACTGCGGCGGGGGCTTGAGACAGGGAGTGTCAACGCCGAGAACCATGCGATCGTTGCCCGCAGTGCTGGATACGTCAACGAGGTAGTTGCTGCTGGGGTGGCGGGCGACGACGGTGGCCGAGGGCTGGCCCCCGGCGGTCTCCCGGTAGTCGATGATCTTTAGACCCTCGTTCTTGAGCAGGTCCCGAATCTTGCGAATCGCCTCGTTGTGTTGGGCGTTCGGGACGTTACTGTGCACCGCGTAGCCAAGGTTGAACCGGTCGTCGGGCGCGAGTTCGCCGTTCTTTCCGACACAGGAGGTGAAGACCGGCCTAACGGGTTCGTCGTTGATCTGAATTCCGGCGGCCTGGGCCAGGTGCTCGGTGAGCTGACGGGCCCAGCTCTGGGCATCCTCACGGGACTTCACCGGCAGAGGGGCGTCCTTACCGGTGTCAGGGTTGGACATACAGGCTCCGAGAGTCACGGCCATCAACGCGGCGGCCACGAGACGGCGCGCGCAGATGACGGGGTGCGGGCGAATGAGCAGGGTGGCCATGGTGAAGCTCTTTCGGCTGTGTCGGGGCCTCAATGGGGGATCTGGCCCCAGAGCGGGTCTTCCTTCGGGAGAGTCGTCGGCTTCGCCCCGACCATGATCTTCGCTTGGTTGTTCAGGCTGTCGCTCGGGTCGTCCCAGTACCCGCCGTGTCCCGAGGTGTCGATGTGGATATTGGTGCCACCGAATCCCACGATATGAGGGCTGGGCCCCAGCGTGAGGCCACCGGCAAGGCGGGTTGGGTCGTCGCTGGCCTCACCGATCCACAAGTGGTCCGGGTCGACGTTCAGTTGGCCGGCATAGAGGACGCCCATACCCGGACTGCCGAGAGTAACGATGTCGTCGGCGTGCAGGCCGCCCCCGTCCCGGTCCGCGACGCCTACGGCATAGCTGCCATAGCTGTGAGCAACGTACGTGACATGGCTCTTCGGCTCGCCGTGTGCCACCCGCAGACCGCTGGAGAACTGCCGCATGTCGGCGGCGCCGTCTTCCCCTCGCATCGGATTCGCGGCCTCCGGAATGCTCTCAGGCGCGTCATAACCGAGATAGGACACCACCGAGACGCTCTCCCCCGCCCCGGCATACCTCTCGGCCTTGCCCTGCAACTGCTGAATCCGCTCGATCTGGCCCGGGACTCCGGTGAAGTCCGTGTTCGTACCGGGCACGAACACGGCCGTGTGCTGAGCCTTGTCGGGACTACCGGTGGCGACGATCGCGCGCCCGTCGGAGTCATAGGCCTCAGGATCGACGGCGAGAAGGAACAGCTGGTGCGCCTCGTCGTTGCCGTCCTTCTCGTCGAGCTTCCTCTTGATCGTCTCCAGCGCGTCCCGCCGCTTCTGGTACGTCTCCTGATCGAGGCCGGCATCGGCGGCGCTCCCCGCCTGGAGGGCGTCGAGCTTCTGGTCGAGGACGAGCCGGTTGGCCTTGTCCCGGACCGTCGACGGCAGGCCGTCCATGCGGCCCAGCTCGGCCGGACGGAGCGCGAGGAAGGACTCCTGCTGCTCCGGGGTCAGCCCCTTCCACCAGTCTGCGGACTTCTTCGGGTCCTTGCCGTCCGGCAGATGGTCGCCGGCCAGGCCGAGGTCGCTCATCACGGCCGCGGCGTCGACTCCGGTCTCCGCCATACCGCCGTTTCCCCGTTTCTCTCCCAGGATGTCCCCCGCCAGGCGCCCGAGGGCGGTCCTGCCCTGGTCGCTGGCATCCTGGGCAGCCTTCACGGCGGTGTTGATCCGGTCCTGGTAGGTACTCCTGGCCGAGGCGAGAGCACGGCGCGCGTCCTGGGTGTCCTGGTCGTGGCGGTCGTCCCAGGTCTGGGCCGGCAGATCGACGACGCCCTCCACCGACACCGTCAGCCCGGCCTCCTGCGCGCGGTGGACGGCGTTGGTCAGGTTCGTCTGCGCCTGGTACATCCGGTCCGCGACGGTGTTCAGCGTCAGTGCCACCGTCTCGGCCTCGACCCGAACGATGTCCAACTGCTGTTCGGTGCGCTCCATGTACGCGAACGCGGCAGTCGCATCGCCACCCTGCCAGTGCAGCCGCAACGGCCCGTTGACCTGCGTGCGGTGACGGGAGTCCACGCCGTCCGCAGCGTGGGCGAGCGCCTTCCAGCTCTTCGCCGCGTCGCGCAGCCCGTGCGGGTCGAAGGTCAGCAGCAGCTCGTAGAGGCCGCTCACTCCACGCCCTCTTTCCAGCCGCCGGCTATCGCCCGCTCGTTCTGCTGGTGCGATTCGGCGTTGGTCTCCAGCTTGCCGGCCGTTGCGGCGAGTCTCTGCCGCACCTGGCCGAGCGGCGTGGCCCAGCCCTTCCCCAGTTGTTCCAGCGCGCCGGCCACCGACCAGCCGGCCAACTGGCCCGAGGCCGTCGCCGCCGAGGTGAGCGCCGCCCTCACCGGCTCGGCCAGTTCCTCCCCGAGGGCCCGCGCGACCCCTGCCGACTGCCGCAGTTCCGGACCGACCTTGATGTCAGCCAATGCGATCTCCCCCCGGAGACACCATGCAAGCGTGTGCGAACCGCACTCATCGGGGCACGAGACGTACGCCCACCACAATGCGCTACGCATCCATACGGATACTCAGATCGTATGACCTGCATGGTCACCCGTGTTCGATTTCGCTCATCTCGGCACGCGCCGGAGTCGCGGGAAGGGCCCTCAAGCCGGCTGCCGGGAGCGCCGCAGCACCTGTACGGCCAGGTCCACCGCCTCCCGCATCGGGACCAGGCGGCAGTCCGCGCCGCCCACGTGCCGTTCGGTGACGCCCCGGGCCTCGCGCAGGACCTCCCTGCCGAGGGCGTCGAAGTGGAGGTCGTCCAAGTCCGGTGCCCTGAAGGAGATCCAGCCGGACGGGCCCAGGCAGCGGTACTCGCGCAGGGGGACGTCGGGCAGGCGCAGGTCCGCCAGGTGGAAGGCGGTGAAGCGGGACATCGGGACGCCGATCATCAGCACCCGGGCGTCGAGGTCGTAGAGGCGGCCGAGAGGGGAGTCCGGTCCCAAGTGGCTTTCGCGGGGGTGCCGTTCGGTGATCTCGCGGGCGAGCGGACCGAGGGCGGCGAAGGAGGTCTGGGGGTGCGGGCTGCGCAGGGCGCCGGGGTGGGTGCGGATCTGTTCGGAGAGGGCGCCCATCGTCGGGGAGCAGGGGGTGGTGGCCGGGTCGAAGGGGGGCATCCGGGCACGGTAGGCGGCGACCTGCTCCGGGGAGAGGCCGGCCGTGGCGGTGGTGTGGAGACGGGAGGTGGCCGAGTTCTCGGGTGTGGCGGTGTACGCGACCAGGGTGCCGCGCCGCGGGCCGCCGAGGGCGTCGAGCAGCGCCTCGACCACGGTGGCGGCGCCGCCGGCCACCGGGCCGAGGGCGCGCAGGGAGGCCTGGACATGCAGGACCATGCCCGGGCGGACGCCGAGTTCGGTGAAGTGCCCGGCCAGAAGGGTCCGGTCGAGCGCCGGCAGGAGGCTGGGAGCGCGGGGTTCGGTGAGGATGACGGTTCCTCAGGGTGAGGGCCCCGGGTGAGGGCGCCCGGGGCGGGACGGGGGGGGAGGGCGGGGAGCGGGGCGGGGTTCAGCCGCCGACCGGTGATCTCTCCTGTCGGGCCCGCCCGGCCGCCCGTTCGGCGGCGACCGGGAGCGGTACGGCGAGCCACGGAGCCACCGTCGCACGCATGCCGTCGGTGAACCGCAGGCCGAGCGGGGTCAGGGAGCCCGACCCGGCGAGCCGGTCGACGGCCTCCGCCGTGTACTGCCGCCAGAGCGCGAACCGGGTGCGCGCCCGGTCGGCGGCCTCCCCCGGCAGCCCGTCGTACGCCAGGCTCCTGGTGCCCCAGAACTCGGTGACCGCCAGATGCGCGTAGGTGCCCTGGAGCAGCCCTTCGAGGGGGCGTGGATCCGGCCGCCAGGGGGCGAAGTACAGCGCGGTGTCGGCGGGGTCGTAGAGGTCCAGCAGGTCGAGTACGGCGCCCAGTTTGACGTGCTGGAACTCGTGCGCGAGCAGCAGCCCGAGGATCGGCGCGGTGGCCGGCCGGGCGATCCCGACCGCGCCGAAGGCCTGCCGGGCCGCCGCGCTGACATCCCGCCCCGGCGGTCCGGGCCGCAGCGGGGTGACGGTGGTCAGACCGGCCCGGACGCCCTCGGCGTACCCGGGCAGGTCGTGCCCGAGCAGCTCCCAGGCCTCGCGCAACGCGCCGGTCCAGTCGAGCAGTTCGGTGTCGGACAGCCGGCCCTCGACCGGGTGGTCATGGCTGTCGCGCTGCGGATCGAGGTCCTCCAGCGCCACCGTCCAGCCGCCGGCCAGCCGGACCCGGCGCACCGGCTGCCAGCGCGGGTCGGTACCGGTGATCAGTTCACCGTCGGCGGTCCGCACACGGAATCCACCGGCCGACCCGGTGACCACCGTCTCCCCGTCCGGCACCGCCAGGCTCCCCAGCGTCGGCAGATGCAGCACACCGCCCCGGACGGTGACGGCCAGCGCGTCCCCCCGCCCGGCCCGCACCGCCGCCGCGGCGGCCAGCGCGGCCAGCGGGCCCAGCCCGGCGCCGAGGTCCCCGGCGAGCCGGCGGGCCGCCCAGGCCCGCGCGTACGGGTGGCCGAGGACGGCGTCCAGCGCGGCGGGCGCGGTGCGGTCGAGGGCGGAGAGCAGGTCCCAGGCCGCCGACCGCCGCTGCCCGGAGGCCCCCCAGGCGGCGGCCAGCATGGCCCGGGTCAGCGCGAGCTGGGAGCGGGCCAGCGCCCGGACGGTGTCCGCGCCGCCGTGGCCCCGGGCGAGTTCGTCGAGCTGCCGGTCGGTGAGGGCCGTCGGCACCACCGGTTCGGCCGCCTGGGCGGGCACCGGGCGAACCACCGGGCGGCCCACCGGGTTGCCGCGGTCCGCGATGCCGTTGATGAGCGTCATGAGGTCCCCGCAGTAGACGGAGGGATTGTCGAAGCCGCCACCCTCATCGTCGCCCCGGTAGCGGTGGGCGTACAGACCGCCTCCGCAGGAGCGGACGACGGGACAGGCGCGGCAGACGGCGCTCAGACCGGCCAGGCCGGCCTGCCGGACGCCGATGCCCGGGTGGCGGGCCACCTCGTCGAGGGAGTGGCGGAAGACGTCGAGACCGGTGGCGGGAGCCCCGTCGAAGGCGGTCTTGAGGCTGTCGGCCTGCTCGAAGGTGCCGTCGGTCTCCAGCACCACCAGGTCGGACGGTTCCAGGCCGAGCGACTCGGTGAGGCTGGACAGCCCGCGCAGGGTGCGGTGCACCGACTCGAAGGTGCGCACGGCGAACGGCCGCCCGTCCGCCTCCCAGCGCTCGTAGACGGTCAGCAGCCAGTCGGCGTAGGGGTTCTCGCCCTGGCCGGCGGGACGTTTCGGCGGATCGTCCCAGGTGGCGTGCGGCAGCAGGAAGTCGACGGCGGGGGGCTGGAGTTCGGCCAGCGCTTGGTAGACCGCCGCCGGGTCGTTCTCCACGTCGATGGTGCAGAGCAGGCCGGCGAAGAGGTGCCGGTGCGCGGGCTCGCGCAGCAGCGCCACCGCCCGCAGGACCTGCGGGTGGCTGCTGCGCCCGTCGGCGTAGCGGCGGTGGCGGTCGTTGGCGGCGCGGTCGCCGTCGAGCGAGACGCCGACCTTGATCCCCAACTCGTCGAAGAGCGCGCAGAATTCGCGGCTCAGCAGCACTCCGTTGGTGTGGATCCGCAGGTCGAGGGCGCAGCCGGGCGGGAGCGCGGACCGGAGGAACTCGGCCGCGCGGCGCAGCCGTTCCGGGCCGGCCAGCAGGGGTTCTCCCCCGTGCAGGACGACCCGGACGGCGGACAGCCGGTGCGCGGCCGCATGGTCGCCGATGCGTTCGGCGGCCTTGGCCAGGATCTCTTCGCCGATGACCTTCGGGCGTCCGCGCCAACTGGTGTCCGCGTGCTCGTAGACATAGCAGTGGTCGCAGGCGAGATCGCAACGGCTGTGCATCTTGACCACGAATTGCGTCAGGGGAAGCGGAATTCGCGTCATCACAGATCTGCTTCAGGTGGATTCGGTCGGACCGGACCTCGGCCGGGGAAAGGGCGGGTCGGTCAGATCGAGGAGTTGAACGCCGCGACCGGCACCAGGCCGGATTCCGAGCCGGGGAGGGCGCGGTGCAGTCGGGCGGCCAGTTCCTCCGCGCCGAGCGCGGCCAGGTCGGAGAGGGAGGGGCGGTCCAGCGTGTCCTGAGTGTCCGTCAGTTCGCTGGCTGGCCTGGTGCTGGTTACCGGTGTCATGTTCGTTCCTTTTGGCGCGGTTAGGACCTGCCGGGGGTGGGTATCCCACTCGGCTACCAATGTAGTGGCAGCGGCGCACCGGCGCGGCACCCTGCGGTCCCGATCCGGCCTCCGCGGCCGCCTGGGCCCTGAATGGAGGCCCGGGGCCGCGATATTTCACCCGTTCAGCGGTCGCGCACTCGCCGTCGTACGCGCCGCATCGGCCATCTCCAGTCATGCGTTCGACCGACGGGCCGGTGTTCCCGCCCGGCGGGCGACGACCCGCCCCCACAGCCCGGACCGCGATCGCCGCGCGGCCGCCGATCAGCCGAGGCGGCGCACCGCACGCCCCAGCTCGGAGACGAAGTCCCGGCCATGGGTCGTGAGTTCACCGCTGTCCAGCAAGGTACCGACCGCCGCGGCCGTATGGGCCCGCCACCGACTGGACTCACGCTCGGCGCGGTCCTGGTCCGAGGCTCCGGCGACCAGCTCGGCGTGCCAGAAGCCGGCGACGCCGAGGTGGGCGTAGGCGCCCTGGAGCAGCGCGCCGACCGGGCGGGGGTCGGGGCGCCAGGGGGCGTGGTAGACGGCGGCGCCGTTGGGCCGGTGGAGGGGCACGAGGTCCAGCAGGGCGCCGAGTTGGATGTGCAGGAACTCGTGCACCAGGGCCAGCGCCAGCAGCACCGGATCGTCCGGCCGGGAGGCCGCCACCGAGCCGTACGCCCGCCGGGCGGCGGCGCTGACCGCCTCCCCTCCGGGCGCCGGACGCAGCGGCACCAGGGTGGTCACGCAGGCCGCGACGGCCTGTGCGTGCCGGTGGTGGCGAGTGGCCAGGATCCGCCAGGCTTGCGCCAACGCGTCACGCCAGGCCGCGAGTTCGGCCGCTTCGAGGGGGCCTGAGGTCGGCCGCCCGTAGCTCGCCCGGTACGGGCCCAGATGGTCGATCACCGGCGTCCAGCGCAGCCCGTCGCACTCCAGCGGCACCGGCTCCCCCCGCCGCCCGGCCCGCACGAACTCCCCGAGGACGCCCGGTGCCACCGCCTCACCGGCCGTGAGCCCACGCAGGCAGTCGGCCGTCCAGGCGTCCAACTCGGGCCGCAGCAGGATCTCTTCCCAGCGCGGCGGGTCCGTCGCCCGCAGTGCGCGGAGTTCGGCGTACGCCTGCTCGAAGTCCGCCCGCCCGGGCCCGTCCGGCAGCGCCCGCTCCAGTGCGAGCAGCAGCAGGGCCCGCTTGCTCACCTGCCCGGCCCGGAGCGCCCGTACGGCCTCCGGCCCACCGCGAGCGGCCGCGATCGCCATGAAGACGGCCCGGTCCAGCCCGTGCCGGGGCAGCTCCGCCGCGACCCTGGCACCGGGCACCCCGGCCGCCACCCCCGCACCCGCACCCGCACCCGCACCCGGGTCAACGCCCGGACCCGGCCCCGCACCCACGCCCGCACTGGCACCCATCGCCCACGCTCCTCACCCTGTCGGTCCCGCACCTGCCACGGCCGGCGCACCCGCCGCCAGCCCCGCCACGTCCCCCCGCAGCCGGCCCGCGATATGGCGGATCAGCCGGTCCAGATCGGCGCAGTACACCGAGGGGTGCCCGAAGCCCCCCGCCGCATAGCGGTGGGCGTAGAGCCCACCGCCGCAGACCGCCGCCAGCGGGCAGCCGGCACAGACCGGCCCGAGCCCGGCGCGACCGCGCTGGCGGGCCCGGAAGGCCGGGTGCGCGGCGGCCTCGGCGAAGCCGTGCCGCCGGACGTCCAGCCCCGTCGCCGCCGCT
The DNA here is from genome assembly GCF_044744345.1 of Kitasatospora sp. NPDC087315. Taxonomy (NCBI): domain Bacteria; kingdom Bacillati; phylum Actinomycetota; class Actinomycetes; order Kitasatosporales; family Streptomycetaceae; genus Kitasatospora; species Kitasatospora sp. NPDC087315. The sequence goes on from NZ_JBIUYD010000004.1 coordinate 245,158, forward strand.
CCGTCGTACGCGGCCTTGAGACTGTCGGCCTGCTCGATGGTGCCGTCGGCCTCGACCACCACGAGGTCCACCGGCGCCAGCCCGACCGCCTCGCTCGCCGCCCGGCCGCCGAGCAGCAGCACGGCCAGCTCCTCGAAGAGCCGCACCCCGGTCTCCCGGCGCGGTGCGTCGTACCAGCGGTCGAACACGGCGATCAGCCACTCCCCGTACGGCGCCGCCGCCCCGCCCCCGGGCGGCGCGACGGGCACGGAGCGCCGTACGCCGGGCGGCTGGGCCTCCCAGGTGCCGTGCGGCAGCAGCAGGTCGATCCGGGGCGGGGCGAACTCCAGCAGCGCCTCGTAGCAGGCCACCGGGTCGGCGGCGAGGTCGACCACGCAGAGCAGTCCGGCGAACAGCTCCCGGTGCTCGGCCGTCCCCAGCAGCCGCACCGCCTCCGCCGTCCGCGCCCAGCTGCCCGCGCCGGACGGCAGCAGCCGGTGCCGGTCGTGGTCCGCCGCCGTCCCGTCCAGCGAGACCCCGACCGCGACCCGGTACCGGTGCAGCACCTCCAGCAGCGCCGGTTCGTCCAGCAGCCGCAGCCCGTTGGTCTGCAGGCTGAACCGGACGCGTGGCCCGATCGCCGTCAACTCCCCCAGCAGCGCGTCCAGATGATCCGCTCCGACGAGCAGCGGTTCACCGCCGTGCAGGATCACCCCGACCTCGTCCAGCCCGCACTCGTCCGCGTGCTCGGCGATCCGCCGGGCGGTCCGCCGGGCGGTCGCCAGCTCCATCCGCCGGGGCCGCCGGCGCCAGCTCTGGTCCGCCGACTCGTACATGTAGCAGTAGTCGCAGGCCAGGTTGCACCGACTGTGGATCTTCAGCAGATACTGCCGGAACGGCACCATGCCCGCGAGCCTAGCGCCACCCCACCGGGCCTGACGGGGCGTCCGGTCGCCGTCACACGGACGGCCCTGTCACTCCGGCCGCACCACCCACCACGCCGACACCACCCGTCGCCCTGACACCACCCGTCACGCCAGCCGCCCCCGTCACACCGCCGGCGGCTCGATGTCGGAGTCCAGCCGGAGCCCGGCCTTGACCGCCACCGTGGTCGGGTGCTCCTCGCCGAGCGTGTGCCGGGCCCGGTGGACGCAGTCGGCCCGCAGCCGGGCGGCACGTTCGGCCTGGCCGTCGGCGGCGAGGGAGAGCGCGAGGTTGGAGTTGATGCCGATGGCGTCGTAGTGGTCGAGCCCGAGGGTGTCGCTCATCAGCGGCGCGGCCTCCTCCTCCAGCGCCAGGGCGGCGGCCCCCTCCCCGGCCAGGACGAGGTCGTTGGCGTGGTTCATCATCGCGATCGGGATGTAGAGGTGGTGGTCGCCGAGGACGGCCCGGAACTGGTTCAGGGTGCGCGCGGACAGCTCCCTGGCCTCCACGATCCGGCCGGCCAGCCGCAGGTAGACGGAGAGGTTGTTGGCACCGGCCAGCGTGACGGGGTGGTTCTCGCCCAGGTAGTCGCGGTAGCGGGCGAGGGCCCGCTCGGCGAGCTGGATGGCCCGGTCGGTGTCGCCGAGCGCGTTGAGGTCGCTGGCCAGGTTGGTGGCGGAGGCGAGCGTGTCGGGGTGCTCCGGGCCGTTGATGTCCAGGTAGCGCTGGTAGATGTCCTCGTCGATCTCCAGCGCCTCGTTGTACCGGCCAGCCCGGCGCAGCGCCACGGCGAGGTTCTTGCGCGCCCGCAGGGTGTCGGTGTGGCCGTCGCCGATGGTCTGCTGGTAGATCCGGACGGTCTCCTCCAGCAGGTCCAGGGCCTCCCGCAGCCGGCCGGTCTCCCGCAGGTCGCGGGCGTAGTTGCTGGCCGAGGAGAGCGCGTAGAGGCTGTGCGCGCCGAGCGCGTCGCGCTGCTGGAGGTAGTTGCTGCGGTGGCGTTCCAGGGCGGCCCGGCGGTCGCCGGCGAGGTAGTCGGAGACGGCCAGGTTGTTGGTGATCATCAGGGTGCGCGGGTGGTCCGGGCCGAGGGTGCGCCGGGCGGCGTCCAGGGTCCTGCGGTCCAGCGCCCTGGCCTCGCCGTAGCGGCCGAGGAAGCGCAGGTCGGCACCAAGGCTGTTGGCGACGGCGAGGGTGTGCGAGTGCTCGGGGCCGAGGGTGGCGGTGAAGCGCTCCAGGATGTCCTTGTCCATCTCGTACGCCTCCTGGAGGGCGCCCTGGGAGCGGCGGATGTTGCTGAGCTGGGTGCGCAGCATCAGGGTCAGGGCGTCGTTCTCGGCGTCGAAGCCGGGGCCGCCGTAGCCGTCCTGGCGCCAGTGCTCCAGGGTGCGTTCGGCGAGCTCCCGGCCGGCGTCGTGCAGGCTGCGCTTCCACTGGTAGCGGACCGAGTCGATGATCCACTGCCGGACGTCCTCGTCGGCGCTGCCCACGGCGCCGGACGGCCAGAGGTGGGGCAGGAGTTCGGCGTACTGGGGCCAGTTGGCGGGGATGTCGGGGTCGCCCGGGTTGGCGGTGGCCAGCGCGGCGTGCACGACCGCCCGCAGGGCGGGCCGCTCCGCCTCGGCGACCTGGTCCCGGAGCACCGCCTGGACCAGCCGGTGCACGGTGATGGTCTCGCTGCCCTGGTCGGTGCGGGCCAGGCCGAACCGGTTGATGGCGCGCAGGAATTCGCCGATCGCCAGCTTGTCGCGGGGGGTGCGCGGGGGCAGCCGCAGCGCGTGGGTGACGGCCCGGCTGTAGAGCAGCCGCATGGGGATGGCGTCCGGGCCGAAGAAGGCGCAGATCTCCAGGATCTGGGCGGCGGGGGCGTTGAGACCGCGCAGTTCCTCGACCGAGATCCGCCAGGTCGCGGCGGCGGAGTGCGGGTAGTCGGCGGTGCGCAGCCGCGTGCGCTCCAGCATCTCGGTGAGCGCCTCGTCGAGCAGTTCGAGATAGGTGGCGATCGGCATCGACGTCTCCTGGAGCCAGACCGCGGCCTGTCCGACGGCGAGCGGCAGGTCGCCGAGCAGGGCGGCGACCTGGTGGGCGTCGTCGGGGCCGAGGCCGCTGTTGAAGCGGCGCAGCAGCCGGATGCTCTCCTCGCGGGTGAAGACGTCGACCTCGACCAGGCCGGCGTGCTTGGACCAGCCCTGGTTGCGGGAGGTGATCAGCACATGGCCGCCGGAGGAGCCGGCCGGCAGCCAGGGCGCCAGTTCGTCCGGGGTGCCGGCGTTGTCGTACACCAGCAGCCAGCGGCGGTACGGGTGGCCGCGGCGCAGCGCGTCGAGCACGGCGGCGGCGGTGTGCGCGACGTCGTCGCTGCTCTGGACGCCGATCCGGGGGGCGAGTTCGGCGAGCTTCTGCGGGATGTTGGCGGGTTCCTCGGCGGGTACCCACCAGACCACGTCGTAGGCGGCCTTGAAGCGGTGCGCGTACTCGGCGGCGATCTGTGACTTGCCGGCGCCGCCGAAGCCGTAGAGGACCTGGCTGAGGACGGCGGCGGGCCCGCCGGTGAAGCGGTTGCGGAGCAGTTCGAGCAGCCGGCCGCGGCCGGTGAAGGAGGCGTTGCGCGAGGGCGCCTCCTGGACCTGCGGGGCGATCCCGGGGAACCGGGCCGGGGCGGCGAACTCACCGCTGTCACCGTCCGGTTGGCGGGTGCTGTTGGGCGGCGGGCCGAACTCGCCGTACAGCTGTGACTCGGCGAGCACGGCGGAGGAGCGGACCAGGTCGGGGACGGCCTGGCCGACGAACGGGCGGGGCACCGGTTCGTCCGAGTCCTGGAGCCGGAAGGCCACCAACGACGGTGCGCCGGTGCCGATTTCGCGCCCGCTCAGGAGCTGCCAGGCGTCGGCGGCGCGGGGCAGCGCGGTGTACTCGGGCGAGAGCAGGGCCAGCAGCCGGCCCTGTCCGTCGAGCGGCCCGGCGGCCTCCGGCGGCCGGCCGCCGGGGTACGGATCGGCGGCGTTGTGCAGCGAGGTCTGGTAGCCGAAGCCGGTGAGGGTGGCGGCCGCCCACTCGGCCCACATCCGGTCCTCGGGGGCGTAGCTGACGAACACCTGGCGGGGCACCGCGCGGGTCGAGCGCAGGTAGGCGCCGTACAGCCGGCGGCGGGCCTCGCCACTGAGCGGGCGCAGCGCGCGGACCCTTCCGTCGGTGATCCAGCCGGCCAGCCGTTCGAAGGCGTTGAGCAGGCTGCGGGCCTCCTGCGGCCGGTCGGCGACGGTGGCGGGCACCTCCTCGTAGGCGTAGAACGGCTTGTAGGGGACCTCGACGTCGCTCCAGTAGGCGGCCCGGCGCTCGGCGGGCAGCCAGCGGCCGAGGTAGGGCGCGAACGCGTCGCGGGCGAAGTCCCGTCCGGCTTCCAGCCGTTCCTGCTCCGCGTCCTCGACCCGCATGGGGACCGGCAGGACGCGGATGGCCCGCTCCTCGGCCTCGGCGATGGTGCGGGCCGCGTCCACGCCGCCGCGGATGTTCTGGGCGCTGAAGGTGAAGCAGTCGACGACGGTGTCGGGCATCAGGACGGTGCAGATGCCGGAGGTGTCGCTGACGCCGGTGCGGCTGTCGATCAGCACGTAGTCGTAGCCGCGGGCCCAGCGTTCGCGCAGCTCGCGCAGGAACTCCCCGCCCCGGATGTCCCGGCCGTGGTAGAAGCTGCGCCAGTTGAAGCTGGTGACGGCGGCGGAGTAGGCGGCGTTCTGCCGCCCGGCGGGCAGGAAGTCGAGCCGGCCGCCGGGCGGCAGGTCGAGGGCCAGGCCGCAGATGTAGCCGTCCAGCCGCCCCGGCTCGTCCAGCCAGGCGCCGGGGGTGAGGCCGGACGGCCCGGCGGCGGAGGGCAGCGCCTGCTTGACGTAGGAGCGCAGCAGGTCGATCAGGCCGTCGGTGGCGTGGAGTTCGGGGTCGACCAGCAGCGGGTGGTAGTAGCGGTGCAGGCCGGGCGCCTCCAGGTCCCAGTCGACCACCAGGACGCGCAGGCCTCGGCTGGCGAGGATCCAGCCGACGTTGGCGAGCGCCATCGTCCGGCCGGTGCCGCCCTTGAAGGAGTAGAAGGTGACGACCGAACCTGGGCCGGTCCGCTCCAGCTCCGCGCCGGTCTCAGCGAACATCGTCCTGTTCCCCCTTCAGCGGCACTGCCGCCCCGTCCGGGCTGCGGCGCGGCCCTGGCGGCCCCGCCGGAATGGCCAGACCGGGCATCGCCGGTCCGGCCTCCTCGCCACCGGGGCCGAAGCCGAAGGCGGCACCGTCGACATCGTCCCCCCAATCGAAGTTGGCGTCCATCAGCTTGTTCTGAGCGACCGTCACCATGATGGTGAGCTGGTCGTCGAAGCTCTCCCTGGGTACCGCCACGCGGAACAAGTGCTCCGGATCGCTCCGGCGCAACCAGTTGCGGCGGAACACGCCGCGCACGCCCGCCCACAGCGCGTCGCGCTCCGGCCCGGTGGTCGGGTCGTCGGTGCCGGCCGGGACCATCACCCCGGTGACGGGGTGGTTCTGGTCGTCGTACTCGCGCAGCGCGGACCGGTAGAGCTCGCTGCCGGCCACCCACGGGTCCACCAGCAGCACGCTGACCTGGTTGTCCTCACGGGCCTGGTCCAGCTTCTCGCCGAGGCCCGCGCCGATCTCGTCCAGCGTGGTGGTGTGCCCGGCGGAGGTGATCACCTGCTGGGCGCGGACCACCAGCGAGGGCTGGGTCGGCGGGTGGTAGGGCGCCCAGTGCCAGGGTTTGGTGCCGTACCAGCCGCCGCCGCGGACGTCGCCGGGCCCGGCGGACGGCGGCACCGCGTCGGCGGCGCGCCCGGCCGCGACGAACAGCCGGACCATTCCGGCGGTGGGCGCGGGCCGCACCGACGGCGCCACCGGGAAGTAGCCGCGGACGGCGCCGAGGTCGAACTCGGGCAGTTCGCCGAGCCGCCGGGCGGCGGCGTCCCGGACCCGCTCGGCGACCACCCGGACGACCTGCCGGTAGTCGGCGCCGAGCGGGTCGGTGCGCAGCAGGTCGCGCAGGCCCGAGCGGGCGTAGGCGTCGCCCATGTCCTCCTGGACGTACTGGATCTTCCTGACCTCGTCGGGGAGGCCGCCGGGCAGGGTCTCCCAGAGCACCGGTATCAGCGCCGGGACGATGTCGCCGGCCAGCTCCTGGTGGCGGCGGACCCGGCCGCGGAAGGCCGTCCACTCCTTGCCGCAGTACAGGCTGGCGAAGTAGGCCGGGGAGTAGAGCGCGACCATGGTGCGGCAGCGGGCCAGCATCAGGGCCAGCTGCTGCTCCCAGTTGTCGCCCAGGCGCAGCTGTTCGGTGTCGCGGTAGGCGAGTTGCCCGGCGCCGGCGGCGGGTTCGATCCGGCCCAGTTCGTCCCTGAGGTCGTTGAAGAACTGGTCGACGAAGGCGTCCCCCGCCTGGTAGTCACGCCGCGCGTAACTGAAGAAGAAGTACGGCCGCACTGCACCCCCCGGACCCGTTCACAACTGCGCTGCTGTCATACCCAGCATGTCGTGAACCGAGCCGGTCGCGCGCGGGAGTTGGCGAAGCTCGCGGGGCGCGGAGGGGGCGCCGGCAGGCCTCGGCGAGGGCTCCGGAGAGCCGCCCCCGGCCGGGCCCGCGGGGCGGGTCTACAGGGCGGACTGGAAGGCGGCGACGGGTTCGGCGCCGGGGGTGAGGGCGTCGCCGACCACCCGGCGGAGCAGGTCGCCGAGGACGGTGTCGGGCAGCCCCTCCAGCTCACCGGGCGGCAGCGCGGTGACATCGACCAGATCGGAGCCGAGCACAGAGCCGGCTCCGGAGCCGATTTCCGCATCGGTGACGCCCATCAGTCCCTCACTCGGTCTCGCGGCGGAGCGGGCTCGGTTCGCAATCGGACCCGGTCCGCGACGGGCATCCTACACCTGACTGTTTCTCAGCACGGCTGCCGTGCCGCGCCGCTGTCATCCGTCCGGCCGTGCGAATCACCGGCCCGGCCGGCCGGATCACGGCCGGAGCGGCGGGGGTTCACGACCGGAGCGGCGGGGTTCACGGGCAGAGCCGCTCCACCCGCCAGCCCGTCGGAACGGACGGGTCGGCGAGGTACCGGAGGCGGTCGTGCAGCCGGTTCTCGCGGCCCTGCCAGAACTCGACGCTGGCCGGGACCACCCGGTAACCGCCCCAGAACGGCGGGACGGGGACACCCTCCCCCTCGGGGTAGCGGCGCTCCAGCTCGGCGTAGCGCCGCTCCAGCACCTCGCGTCCGCCCACCGGGCTGGACTGCTCGCTGGCCCAGGCACCGAGCTGGGAGCCGTGCGGGCGGGTGCGGAAGTAGGCGGCGGTCTCGTCCCGGCCGACCTTCTCCACCCGGCCCTGGACGATCACCTGGCGGGCCAGCGCGATCCACGGGAAGAGCAGCGCGGCGTGCGGGTTGACGGCGAGCTCGGCGCCCTTGCGGGAGCCGTAGTTGGTGAAGAAGACGAAACCGCGCGGGTCGAAGCCCTTCAGCAGGACGGTGCGCGAGCTGGGCCGCCCCTCGGCGTCGGCGGTGGAGAGCACCATCGCGTTGGGCTCGACCACCCCGGCGTCGTCCGCCTCGTGGAACCAGCGGGTGAACTGGGCGATCGGCTCGGCGGCGAGCTGCTCCTCGACCAGGCCCTCATGGCTGTAGTGCTTGCGCATCACGGTGAGGTCCGGCCCGGGCCGGGCCTCGTCGGCCAGGATCCGGGTGGCGGGGCTCGGGGGCGTCGACTGGGCGCGTTCCGGGGTCTGCACGCCAACATCATCCCGTACGACAAGCAACCGGCACCGCTACCTCAGGACAAACCCCGGTGGGAGATAAGGTGACTCGCCACTGCTTGGCCGCCCGCCATATGGCGATTTGTCCGTAACCTGGCGTTTGGTTCCACGGATTTCCCCGGACGGCCCGGAACCCCGGCGCAAAGTCAACCGGGCCAACGGAAAACATCATCACGGTGGTGTATGGCGCAATGCACCCCGTGCCTGTCACTCTGGCACCGAGTGCCAACCACCCATCGGTCACTGGCGTACCGTCCCACCACGGCGGCCCGCCGATCACAGAACTGAAGGAGCCGTCGCATGTCCGACTTCGTACCCGGGCTTGAGGGAGTCGTCGCGTTCGAGAGTGAGATCGCCGAACCCGACCGTGAAGGCGGCGCCCTGCGGTACCGCGGAGTCGACATCGACGACCTGGTGGGCCACGTCTCCTTCGGCCACGTCTGGGGCCTGCTGGTGGACGGCGAGTTCAACCCCGGACTGCCGGCCGCCGAGCCGTTCCCGATCCCGGTGCACTCCGGCGACATCCGGGTGGACGTGCAGTCCGCCCTCGCCATGCTCGCCCCGGTCTGGGGGCTCAGGCCGCTGCTGGACATCTCCGCCGAGCAGGCCCGCGACGACCTCGCCCGCGCCGCCGTGATGGCGCTCTCCTACGTGGCACAGTCGGCCCGCGGCCAGGGCCTGCCGATGGTTCCGCAGAGCGAGATCGACAAGGCCGGGACGGTCGTCGAGCGCTTCATGATCCGCTGGCGGGGCGAGCCCGACCCGAAGCACGTCAAGGCCATCGACGCCTACTGGACCTCCGCCGCCGAGCACGGCATGAACGCCTCCACGTTCACCGCCCGCGTCATCGCCTCCACCGGCGCCGACGTCGCGGCCGCGCTCTCCGGCGCGGTCGGCGCGATGTCCGGCCCGCTGCACGGCGGCGCGCCGTCCCGCGTCCTCGGCATGATCGAGGAGATCGAGCGCACCGGCGACGCGACCGCCTGGGTGAAGAACGCGCTGGACAAGGGCGAGCGGCTGATGGGCTTCGGCCACCGCGTCTACCGCGCCGAGGACCCGCGCGCCCGGGTGCTGCGCCGCACCGCCAAGGAGCTCGGCGCGCCGCGCTTCGAGGTCGCCGAGGCGCTGGAGAAGGCCGCGCTGGAGGAGCTGCACAACCGCCGCCCCGACCGCGTGCTGGCCACCAACGTCGAGTTCTGGGCCGCCATCATGCTGGACTTCGCCGAGGTCCCCGCACACATGTTCACCTCGATGTTCACCTGTGCCCGGACGGCCGGCTGGTCGGCGCACATCCTGGAGCAGAAGCGCACGGGCCGGCTCGTGCGCCCCGCCGCGCGCTACATCGGCCCGGGCCCGCGCAGCCCCCGCGAGATCGCGGGTTACGACGCCATCGCGCACTGACCGAAACCCCCGCTGAGCAGCGGGTCCGGCCGTCCCCGGACCCGCTGTTCCCGCAGCTCGTGGCCGTGAAGATCACATCTCAGCGGGCGGACTGCCGTTCCACCCGCGCAACCGCGGCCGGTAGGCTGCGCCCGTGGCTCAGATCCAGATCCCCGCTGACATCAAGCCCGCAGACGGCCGTTTCGGCTGCGGCCCGTCCAAGGTGCGCCCCGAGGCCCTGAGTGCCCTCGCCGCCACCGAGACCTCCCTGCTCGGCACCTCGCACCGCCAGGCCCCGGTCAAGAACCTGGTCAAGCGCGTACGCGAGGGCGTGAGCAGCCTCTTCTCCCTCCCCGAGGGTTACCAGGTGGTGCTCGGCAACGGCGGTTCCACCGCTTTCTGGGACATCGCGGCCTTCGGCCTGGTGCGGGAGAAGTCCCAGCACCTCGACTTCGGCGAGTTCTCGTCCAAGTTCGCCTCCTCGGTCAAGGCCGCGCCCTGGCTGGCCGAGCCGACCGTGATCAAGACCGCCCCGGGCACCCACCCGCTGCCGGTCGCCGAGGCCGGCGTGGACGTCTACGCGCTCACCCACAACGAGACCTCCACCGGCGTCGCGATGCCGATCAACCGCCCGGCCGGCGGCGACGAGGGCTCGCTCGTCCTGGTGGACGCCACCTCGGGCGCCGGCGGTCTGCCGGTGGACATCACCGAGACCGACGTCTACTACTTCGCCCCGCAGAAGTCCTTCGCCTCCGAGGGCGGCCTCTGGCTGGCGTCCTTCTCCCCGGCCGCCCTGGAGCGCGCCGCCGAGATCGCCGCCTCCGGCCGCTACATCCCGCCCTTCTTCGACCTGCCGACGGCCATCGACAACTCGTCGAAGGACCAGACGTACAACACCCCGTCGATCGCCACCCTGTTCCTGCTGGCCGACCAGCTGGAGTGGCTGAACGGCAACGGCGGCCTCGACTGGGCCGTCGCCCGGACGGCCGACTCCGCGAGCCGGCTGTACGGCTGGGCCGAGAAGTCCTCCTTCGCCAGCCCCTTCGTGGCGAACCCGGCCGAGCGCTCGCAGGTCGTCGGCACGATCGACTTCGACGACGCGGTGGACGCGGCCGCCGTCGCCAAGGCACTGCGTGCCAACGGCATCGTCGACACCGAGCCGTACCGCAAGCTGGGCCGCAACCAGCTGCGCATCGCGATGTTCCCGGCCATCGACCCGGCGGACGTCGAGGCGCTCACCGCCTGCGTCGACTACGTGGTCGAGCAGCTCTGACACCCGCGCACACGTGAGGGCCACCGCCTGCGGGCGGTGGCCCTTTCGCGTTCCGCCCGGGGCCGCGCACGGCGCCGGGACGCGTCACTCCGGCCGGCGCGTCACTTCCCGATCAGCGAGCTGATCACCACGACGGCCAGCAGCAGCACCAGGGCGCCGGTCACGATACGCATACGAGTCTTGGGATCCACGGTCAACGAGCGTACCCCCGGCCCTCCCCCGGCCGGACGCCGAGGTCCGGGAGCGGCCCGCGGCGGCTCAGCTCCAGCGGGCCAGTGGCCAGCGGCGGACGGTCTCGTAGTGCGCGAAGCCGCCGTCCAGGTCGCTCTTCATCAGGTGCAGCCCGGCGGCCTCCCACTCCGGCCCCCGGTACGCGCCGAGCGCCTCGGCCATGCCCTCCAGCTCGGCCGCCGCGACCCGCTGTACGGCCCGCCGGTGGCCCCGGGAGGAGCCGGCCCTGGCCAGGGTCAGATGCGCGTGGAAACGGAACGCGTCCACCTCGCCGACCAGCTCCGCGGTGGCCTCGTTCACCGCCTCGGCGAGCCGCCGCAGCGCCCAGGTCTGCCCCTCCACCCCGGCCCAGAGCACCCGGTCGCCGAACCGCCCGGCGCCGGACAGCCGCAGCCGGTGCGCCGGGTGCAGCTCCGCCACGGCGGCCAGGCCCGCCTCCAGCTCCGGCAGCCGCTCGGCCGCCACCCCGCCGAGGAAGGCCAGCGTCAGGTGCCAGCCCTCGACGGCCGTCCAGCGCAGCCGGTCCGCCCCCGGCAGCTCGCGTACCGGGGCGACCGCGTCGGCAAGCCCCTGCAGCGCCTCGACCGGTGGCAGCACCGCCACAAAAAGCCTCATGAAGCCATCTTCCCGCGCGAGCCGGTCTGGGCTAGAACGGCTGTCGTGAACAACACGAGCAACCTGAAGATCCGCACCGGCGGCCCCGACGACATCGCCGAAGTCCTCGCCCTCCTCGACGGCGCCGTCGCCTGGCTCGTCGCCCGCGGACGCACCGGCCAGTGGGGCGACCAGCCCTGGAGCAGCCGGCCGGCCGCCGTCGAGCGCGTCGAGCAGTACGGCCGGGAGCCGTTCCTGATCCGGCTCGCGGTGGACGGCGACGGGCGGGCCGTCGGATCCTGCGTCCTGTCCGAACAGGCGCCCGAGTACGCCACCCCCGCCGGCGAGCGCGAGCTGTACGTCCGCAGCCTGGTGACCGACCGGGCCCGCTCGGGCTCGGGCATCGGCGCCGCGCTGGTCGCCGACGCCGTCGAGGAGGCCCGAGCCCGGGGCATCGGGCTGCTCCGGGTGGACTGCTACGCGGGCGGCGACCGCCGGCTGGTCGGCCAGTACCTGGCGCTCGGCTTCACCGAGACGGAGACCTTCGAGGTCGACCAGCCGAACGGGACCTGGCACGGCCAGATCCTGGCGATCCGGATCTGACGTCGAGTCAGCTACCGGGCGCGCGAGGCGCATCCGGCGACTGACGCGTCATCAGCAGGCGGCGGCGAGCTCCGACCTGGCGGGCGCGGTGGTCCGCGGCACGAAGGCGACCACCCGGCCACCGCGTCCCGGGTGCAGGTCCACCCGCACCCTCAGGTCCGCACTACGGGCCAGCACCAGGCCGACCGTGACGGCCGCCAGCGCCGAGACCGCGCCACAGGCCAGCAGCCCGAGCCGGGGCCCGTACGAGGCCGTCACCCAGCCGACGACCGGCGCGCCGATCGGGGTGCCGCCGGTGAACACCAGCACCAGCAGACCCATCACCCGGCCCCGCATCTCGGGATCGGTGGCCAGCTGCAGCGTGGCGTTGACCGAGGTGTTGAAGCTCAGGCCGAACACCCCGATCAGGGTCAGCAGCACCGCGAAGGTCCAGTAGCCGGGCGCGAAGGCGGCCACCACCTCCAGCATCCCGAAGGCCAGCGCCGCGGCCACCAGCCGGCGCAGCCGCGGCACGCCCCGGCGGGCCGCCAGCAGCGCGCCGGCCAGCGAGCCGACCGCCATCGCGGTGTTCAGCAGGCCGTACTGCCCGGCACCCACCTTGAAGGTGTCGTAGGCGAAACCGGAGAGCAGCGTCGGGAAGTTGAACCCGAAGGTGCCGATGAACCCGGCCAGCACCATCGGCCAGAGCAGTTCGGGCCGCTCCTTCACATAGCGCAGCCCTTCGCGCAACTGCCCCTTCTGGCGGGCGATCGGCTCGATCGGGCGCAGTTCGCTCTGCCGCATCGCGAGCAGCCCGCCGATCACGGCGGCGAACGAGAGCGCGTTCACCGCGAACGCCCAGCCGCTGCCGACCGCGGCGATCAGCAGGCCCGCGACGGCGGGGCCGACCAGCCGGGCGGTCTGGAAGTTGGCGGCGTTCAGGCTGACCGCGTTGGCGAGGTCCTTCGGACCGACCATCTCGGAGACGAAGGCCTGCCGGGTCGGGTTGTCCACCACCGTGACCAGGCCGAGCAGCAGCGCGAACACGTACACGTAGTACGGCGTCACCACGCCGCCGATGGTCAGGACGGCGAGGCCCGCGGCGAGCAGGCCCATCGCGCCCTGGGTGCAGATCAGCAGCCGGCGCTTGGGCATCCGGTCGGCGAGCACACCGCCGAAGAGGCCGAGCAGCAGCATCGGCAGGAACTGCATGGCGGTGGTGATACCGACGGCGAACGGGCTGCCGGTGAGGCTGAGGACCAGCCAGTCCTGGGCGATCCGCTGCATCCAGGTCCCGGTGTTGGAGACCACCTGGCCGGCGAAGTAGTAGCGGTAGTTGCGGACGCGCAGCGAGGAGAACATCCCCCCGGGCCGGGTGAAGCGGGCGGCGGGCGGGACGGAAGCGGCGGGGGTGGCCGCCGCGGTGCGTTCGTCGGGGTCGTCGTCGCCGTTGCCAGGCAGCCCCGTCGGGGCGGGTGCCTGGGAATCGGCGGCCGCGGCGGTGGCCGCGGCGGGGTCGGTGGTCGGGTCGTCGGTGCGGATGGCGGCGGCGCTGGCTGCGGCCGGCGGTGTCACGTTGGTCTCCCCTCGCGGCGCGACGACCCGTGGGGTGGTCGTCGCGCTCCTGGTGTCAGTGATCGGTCCTGCGGTGATGCGGTACTCCTTTGCCCTCCGGCGGCTGACCGGAACGGATATGCCTACAGGTGTGCGAGCTTGTAGAGCACGGGCGCGGCCTGCCGGAGGGCGGCCCACTCGTCCTCGTCGAGCCCCTCGGCGAGCTCGGCGAGCCAGGCGTTGCGACGCCGGCGGCTCTCCGCCAGGATCACCTCGGCCTGCTCGGTGCTGCTGACGACCACCTGCCGGCGGTCCTCGGGGTGCGGCTCCCGCCGCACCAGGCCCTTCTCCTCCAGCATCGCGACGATCCTGGTCATCGAGGGCGGCTGCACGTGCTCCTTCCGGGCGAGCTCACCCGGCGTGGCCTTGCCGCATCGCGCGAGGGTGCCCAGCACCCCCATCTCGGTAGGGCTGAGCGACTCCTCGACACGCTGGTGACGCAGACGACGGGAGAGGCGCATGGTGGACGATCGCAGCTGACTGATCGCTGCGAGGTCCTGCTCGGACATCTCGGGCATGTTCTTTAGCCTACGTCATTACTCTCGCTAAGGAAAATGCGTTCCCCCGCGCGGCACCATCCCCACCTCCTGACCGCGCCGAGCGGCACCGTGAGCGCGATGCTGGTCGTGATCCGATCTGCACCACCCCTCAGCAGAAGGGCCGACCAGAAATGTCCGACGCCGCCGCCGAGCAGAACGACACCGGCTTCGCCCGCCTCGCCATGGTCACCATCGACTGCGCCGACCCGGTCGCGCTGGCCGCGTTCTACGGCGAGCTGCTCGGGTGGGAGACCCGGCACGTGGACGAGAACTTCGCCATCCTGGACAACCCCGAGGGCGGCAGTCCGCTGGGGTTCGGCCGGGTGCGGGGGTACCGGCCGGAGCAGTGGACCGAGCCGGACGGCGGCAAGCACTTCCATCTGGACTTCTACGTCGACGACCTGGAGCAGGCCACCGTCCGCGCGCTCGCCCTCGGCGCGACCGAGCCGCGGTACCAGCACGGCCGCACGCTGAAGGTGCTGATCGATCCGGCCGGCCACCCGTTCGGCCTAGCGCCATTGGAGTGACGCCACGACGCGGGCGCCCCATCCCCGCGTGGCGCGCCATGTGCCGCGCTGCGTGGCGCGCCGACGGTGAGGGCGCCGCACCGTCGGCCCACGGTGCGGCGCCCTCGCCGCCCGGTCAGTCCGCGCGTCCCAACAGCCCCACCAGGCGCTCCGGCGTCCGGAGCGGGGTGACCTTGTGCACGAAGCCGCGTCGCAGCTCGTGGTACGGCTCCCCGTCCCGGAAGAAATTGCGGTGCATCCGCCGGAGCTCCTCCGCCCGGTACTGGGCCAGCGGCTTGACGTCCTCGTCCTCGGTCCGGCGGCGCTTCTTCTCCAGCAGCCGGCCGGCCAGTTCCGGCGCACCGGCCAGCCGGGACGCCTCCCGGGTCACCCAGCGGCGGAACTCCGCCGCGTCACCGCCGAAGGTCCGGTCCACCAGTCCCAGCCTTCTCGCCCGCACCGCGCCGACCGGCAGGGCGGCCGAGGTCAGCCGCTCCGCCTGTTCGGCGCCGACCCGGCGTGGCAGCGTGTACGTCCAGTACTCGGAGCCGTGCAGGCCGAGCAGCCGGTAGTGCGGGTTGAGCACCACCGACTCGCGGCACCAGACCTCGTCGGCGGCGATGGCCAGCATCGCCCCGCCCGCGGCCGCGTTCCCGGACAGCGCCGAGACGGTCAGCTTGTCGGTGGTGGTGAGCACGGCCTCGACCAGGTCGTCCATCGCGATGATGTTCTCCCAGGACTCCAGCGCCGGGTACGAGCCCCCCTCGATCACATTGAGGTGGATGCCGTTGGAGAAGAAGTCCCGGGCCGCACCGAGCACCAGCGCCGCGGTCGGCCGGTCCACCGCCGCCTGGTAGGCGGCGAGCAGCCGACGGCACTGGTCGGTGCTCATCGCCCCGCCGGGGAAGGAGAATTCGAGGAACCCGACCTCGTCCTGCTCGTGGTACCGGATCTCCGACCAGGTCTCCCGGCGGGCCGCGTCGACCGGGCTGACCGGCACCTCCCGGACCCCGTACAGCTTCTCGGCCAGCACGGCCGCGGCCGGCCGCGTGAAGGTCGCCGGCCCGCCCGGGGTGCGGCGCGGACGCAGCTGCGGGATCCAGACCGCGCCGTCCACGGTGGCGCGGCAGATCGCGCCGTCCCGGACGGCGATCACCGCGCCGGGCCTGCTGCCGCGCAGCTGGTCCTCGGGGTGGCCGCCGTGCAGGAAGTACTCGCGCCCGTAGAGCTCGTCCAGCACGCCCGGCTGCGAGTCGCCCGCACGCAGCTTGCGCAGCACGGTGTCGGTGTCGTCGACGGCCCAGTCGATCCGGCGGATCTCCTGCGTGAGGAAGGGCCGCTGCCGGCCGCGGATGTCCGGCCGGTCGTAGTCCAGCGGCTCGGGGGTGAAGAGGCCGCCCTCGAACCGCCGCACCGCCAGCAGCACGGCCTCCACGGCCGCGTCGGCAACCTCGCACCGGTACAGCTCACTCTTTCCGCACTCCGGTACCTGGAAGTTGACGGACGCCCAGATGTCCCCGGCGTCCATCTCCCCCACCGCCTGGAGGACGGTCACGCCCCAGCGCTCCGCGCCCCCGATGATCGCCCAGTCGAGCGAGGACGGACCGCGGTCGCCCTTGGGACCGGGGTGCACGATCAGGACGGTCCGGGTGGACCAGATGTCCTCCGGGATCGCCCTGGTGAGCATCGGGCAGACGATCAGCTCGGGGTCGGTCCAGGTGACGGAGGCCCTCATCTGATCGTCACCGAGGGCGAGTTGGACGCCGACCTTATGGCCCCGCTCGCGGAGCTCGGTGTGGATCCGCTGGGTCAGGCTGTTGAACGCGTCGGCGATCAGGAGAATGCGCAAGGGTGCCTCCAGGCAGTGACGGATGTCAGTGCGCGGAGGCGATGCGACCAGGATCCGGAAACACCCGACGACTACGGTCGGCGCTGTCCGGCCCGGTTTTCGCGAACCGCGCATACCTTGTTTTCGGCAGCCCGCGAACCCTGCTTGAACTCCTCACGACCCCCTGTTCCCGCAAAGCGCCCCGCGCGCCCCGTCTCAGCGCGGAAAGGCGCGGCGGGCCCGCCAGGTGGTGTGCTCGCGTGAGACCGCGTCCTCCGCCTCCGCGGCCAGCCGGCCCCAGCGCGCCTCGGCGTCCGGAGCCTTCAGGTCGAGGTCGGAGAGCTGGTTGCCGACGTTCTCCAGCTCACGCGCGGCCAGTTGGTACGCGGCGGCCAGCGGACGCAGTTGCTTCAGCTGGGTCCAGGCGATCACCGCCGCGGCCGCGGCCGAGCTGGCGCCGAAGATGTGCACCGGCAGCGCGCCGACCGCCTGCGCGATCGCCGCCGCCGCACCGACGATGATCAGCGTGGCGATGCCCAGCCCCCAGGACACCGCCTGCGACTCGCACGCCTCGGCCCGCGAGCGGTACCAGGTGCGCTGGCCCTCGACCCGGGTGCGCAGATAGAGCGTTCGGCGTGCGATCAGGCTGTCGGACCGGACCCGGCGCATCTCCGCGGTGATCTCCGGAACGGTGCCCGGCGGCACGATCTCCGGGTCCTCGAAGGCCCTTAGCACGTCCTCCAGTTGGAGCAGGTAGCCGCGGTCCACCTCCGCCGACTCCGCCTCGCCGTCGAACGGCCGCGCCCGCATCGAGTACTTCCAGGCCAGCGTCTTCACCGACTCGGCCGCCGCCCTGGCCTCGTACCAGCGCCCCTGCGGGTTGCCGCGCCGCAGCCGGGACCAGAAGTAGCCCGCGACGAGGAACGCCACCACCGAGAAGAGCGGCGTGATGTCGCTGTCCCCCCGGTGCTCGGGCCCCGGCAGCGAGCCCACCACCGCCGCGACCACCAGCATCGCGATCAGCCCCCGGTACCAGCGCAGCGTCTCGCGCTGGCCGTCCAGGGACGCCTTGTCGGCCGTCCAGAACAGCTCAGGCAGCAGCTTCGCCTCGTCTCCCCCGGGCGGATCCTGTTGCACCATCGGCCGCGCCCCCTCCACGTCTCCCGTCCAGGCAGTATGCCCGCCGTCAACTTCCCTACACAGGGACCTTTTTGGCACTCCCCGTCGACCGGCGGTTGTCCACCCGCCCGGCGACCACTACTGCACCAGGTAGAGGGCGGGCCCACTCGGGTAGGCGTCGTACTGCGCCGTACCGACCATGGTGATCGTCGAGCCGTTGTCGGTGATGATCTTCAGGGCGCTGATCGGCCACTTGGTGGAGTTGTCCAGCAGGAAGGCCGCCGGCCGGCCCGGCGCACCCACCACCGTCTGCCCGACGAACAGCGAGTCCCCGTAGGGGATGCTGTAGGAGACCTCGGGGGTGGTGACGACGAAGTTCCTGGTCACGTCCTGGATCGGCGGGAGACCGGCGGACTGCAGCCGCAGGCCTCCGTCGATGAACGCCGGCGGCAGACCGGGCACCTGGATGCCAGAGCCTTCGAACACCCGGGCGACCTGGCCGGGAGCCATCGATGCGCAGGACCGACCCGCCGACACGTCCACACCCGCATGCGCGAGGCCGGTCGGAGCGACGGGGCTGGCGGCCGCGTTGACGATGTCGACCGGGACGACGCCGCATCGGCCGCCGACCGGAGCGACCGCGTGCCGGTCCGGCCGCGAGACCAGCCCCGGCCCTTCGACCACGGACCGCGGCATGGCGACATCGGCGAAGGTCCGGGACGAGAAGTCGGGCGAGAGGAAGGTCAGCCTGGAGTCGGGGCCGTCGGAGTGCGCCACGATCCACGAGTCCAGGGCGTCGCTGTACTGCAGGTCGACGCTGTAGTAGTTGCCGATGCCGTTGTACGCCGTGTGGTTGGCCGCCGTCCGGGGCTGGAATCCGTCGGCGGTCAGCTCCTCCACCCCGGACTGGAAGCCCGGATCGGCGGACCGCAGGAGGTACTGGCCCGCGCCTTCGGGGAAGCCCTGGCCGTTCTTCGGCGAGGAGGCCGCCCCGGTGGTGTCGGTGTACATGAGGTAGAAGCGCCCGTCCAGGTACGAGACGGCCGGCTGGCCGGCGCCATAGCCGTTTCCGGTGTCCTGCCGGTAGGCCGGGGTGACGATCGGCGCCCCCCCGTTGGCCCTGGTCCAGTTGATGCCGTCGGCGCTGGTGGCGACCCCGATCCCGGTGGACGCCCCCGGCCCGCGCAGGCCGCCGCAGTACAGGTAGTAGATGCCGTTGACCCTCAGCACCGACGGATCGCAGGTGTGCTGCCCGTCGAAGGTCGCCCCGCCGGTGGGCGAGAAGACCACCTGGTAGGGGGCGTTGCTGCCGCGGGCGTGGAACGGGCCGTCCAGCGAGGACGACTCGGCGTAGAAGATGTGGTCGCCCGGGTGGGCCGCGTCCGACCCGCACCACCACATCCGGTACAGCCCGTCCCGCATCACCGAGGGAACGTAGTTGTAGACGCCTCCCGCGTCGACCGACCCGGGGCTGGTGCGGGCTGCACTCACCGTCAACTGGCCGGGCAAGACGCCCTGTTCGGCCGCCTCGCCTGCCCCCGGCGAGCCCGCCGGCACCCCGCACAACACTGCGAGGACGGCAACCGTCCGCCGCGCCCGCCGGATCCACCCACGCACCATCAGGCCTCCCCGGGCAAGAAGCATCCGCTTCGGCACTGCCACGGCCGAATGTAGCCACCGATCGCGTCGGCCCACCAGGGCGCCTGCCCGGGGGCAGGTCCGCCCGGCGGACAACCGCCTTGGCCGTCAACGCGGTTGCCGCCGAACCGGGCCGGCGTTCCACCGCACAGGTGATGTGCGCACGGCTCCGCCCCGCGCGTCCCACCCGACGGACGCCCGGACTGCTAGGGATGGCGTCATTCCGCCCTCTCCCGTGGGCGGTGGATGCCGGACCGGTGGAGGACGCAGATGAGCGTGGCACAGCGCGTGACAACGGGCGGGACCCCGGGGGACCAGAACGATGACGACGACATCTCGGACGTCTACCCGGACGACCGCCAGTGGGTCGACACCCGCATCCAGCTGATCCGGGAGAAGCTTCAGCCCCTGAAGACGCCGGTGCAGCGGATCCCGCTGCCACCGAAGCTCGCGGGACTGGAGCTGCACATCAAGAAGGAGTCCGAGCAGCCCTCCGGCAGCCACAAGCACCGCCTCGCCGAGGCGCTGCTCACCAACGCCCTCGCCAGCGGGCAGCTGACCGCCAAGACGCCCGCGATCGAGGCGTCCAGCGGCTCGACCGCCGTCTCCGAGGCGTGGTACTGCCAGCAGCTCGGCATCGAGTTCTACGCGGTGGTGCCGGAGAGCACCTCGAAGGAGAAGCTGGAGCTGATCAAGCAGTACGGCGGCACCCCGGTCCCGGTGAAGGGCGACATCGTCGCCCAGGCCCGGGCGTTGGCGGTGACGAAGAAGGGCTACTTCCTGGACCAGTTCACCTATGCCGAGCGGGCCTACGACTGGCGCGGCGCGCACGGCCTCGCGCCGGAACTGCTCGGCGCGGTGCCGGAACTGGACTGGTTCGTCATGGGCGCGGGCACCGGCGGCACGGCGACCTCGGTGGGCCGCTACGCCAGGTACGCCCAGACCAGGCTGCGGGTGTGCGTCACGGACCCGGACCACTCGGCGTACTTCCGCGGCTGGCGCGACGACGACCGCACGGTGAAGGACCAGGGTTCGCGGATCGAAGGGATCGGCCGGCCGGAGGTCGAGCCGTCGTTCCTGTTCCCCCTGGTCAACCGGATGATCCAGGTGCACGACGCGGCGTCCGTGGCGACCATGCGGGTGGCCGCCGACGCCGGGTGGGGCATCAAGGCCGGGCCGTCGACCGGCACCGGCCTGTTCGGGGCGATCCGGATCCTGCTCACGATGCAGGAGAGCGGCCGGAGCGGAAAGGTCGCCACCCTGATGTGCGACTCCGCCGACCGCTACCAGAAGGAGTACTACGACGACGCCTGGCTGAAGGAGAAGGGGATCGACTACAAGCCCTGGGTCCCCACCATCGAGGAGTTCTTCAAGACCGGCGGCTGGCACCCGCCCGTCGACGTCGAGCCCACGCCCCGGCCGGCCACCGTCCTCTGGAACATGTGACGCGACCCGCCGCCGGAAACCGCTACTCGGGCCGACCGCGAACGCCGTGAGCCCTCCCGCGCGACGCGCGGGAGGGCTCACGAAGGACGTAGGCGTCAGAGCAGGCCGAGGGCCGGCATCAGGTAGTAGAAGGCGAAGACCGCCGCCACCCCGTAGAGCGGCACCGGGACGCTCCGGCCGCGGCCGGCGGCGAGGCGCAGCACGCAGAAGGTGATGAAGCCGAAGCCGATGCCGTTGGTGATCGAGTAGGTGAAGGGCATCATCACGATGGTGACGAAGGCCGGGATCGCGATCGTGTAGTCGGCCCAGTCGATCTCCTTGATCGAGTTGGCCAGGATCAGGAAGCCGACCGTGACCAGGGCCGGGGTGGCGGCCTGGGCGGGGACCATGGTGGCGAGCGGGGTGAGGAAGAGCGCGACCAGGAAGAGCGCGCCGGTGACGATGGACGCGAACCCGGTGCGCGCGCCCTCACCGACGCCCGCCGTCGACTCGACGAAGCAGGTGTTGGCGGAGGAGGAGGTCGCGCCGCCGGCGGCGGTGGCGATGCCGTCCACCATCAGGATCTTGTTGATGCCGGGCAGGTCGCCCTTCTCGTCCAGCAGGTGGGCCTCGTCGGCGACGCCGAGGATGGTGCCCATCGCGTCGAAGAAGCAGGACATCAGGACGGTGAAGACGAACAGGATCCCGGTCAGGACCCCGACCTTCTCGAAGCCGCCGAACAGGCTCACCTTGCCGACCAGGCCGAAGTCGGGCGCGGCGACCGGGTTGCCGGGCCAGGACGGGACGGTGAGGCCCCACTTCAGGGCGGGGACGTCGGCGATCTTGTCGATGACCACGGCGAGGCCGGTCATCGCCACGATGCTGATCAGGATCGCGCCGGGCACCTTGCGGACCAGCAGGACCAGGGTCAGCAGCAGGCCCAGCACGAAGATCAGCACGGGCCAGCCGAGGAGGTGCCCGTTGGCGCCGAGCTGGAGCGGGACGGTGGTGTGGGCGGCGTCCGGGATGCGGCTGACGAAGCCGGAGTCGACCAGCCCGACCAAGCTGATGAACAGACCGATACCGATCGCGATGGCCTTGCGCAGGCCGAGCGGCACGGCGTTCATGACCCGCTCGCGCAGACCGGTGGCGACCAGCAGCATGATCGCGAAGCCGGCCAGGACCACCATGCCCATGGCGTCCGGCCAGGTCATCTTGGGGGCGAGCTGGAGGGCCACGATGGTGTTGACGCCGAGGCCGGCCGCCAGACCGATCGGGACGTTGCCGATCACACCCATCAGCAGGGTGGTGAGGCCGGCGGTGAGCGCGGTGGCGGTGACCAGCTGGGCGCTGTCCAGGTGGGCCCCGGTCATGTCCGTGGCGCTCGCCAGGATGATCGGGTTGAGCACCAGGATGTACGCCATCGTGAAGAAGGTGGCGACACCGCCCCGGATCTCGCGCGGCAGGCTGGAGCCGCGCTCGGAGATGCGGAAGAAGCGGTCCAGGGTGCCGTTCGGGGGAGTGGGCACCGTGGGGGCAGGCTCGGGCGACTCGGTGGTCGGCTGGGCCGTTGACATGGGCGTGCGTCCTCTTGTGGGGGCTGAGGAGAGGGGAGACACCCGGAGCGACGGTGGCCGGGCGGCCCGGCGGGGCGGACGCAGACACAGTCGCGCTGAGCATGGCACGGCCAACCGGAACCTCAAGTATGAATTCCCCGATCGCACACGCGCTATCTTCGCGCGTAGAACGACGGGGCCCGGCGGGGTCTCGGACAACCGGGCGCCGCCCCGTACGCTAGGCCCCATGCCCAAGACGCCACTGCACCCCTCTCCCCCGCCGCTGGAGGCCAACGACGTCGCCATCGTCGGCGGCGGCACGGTGCTGTGGTTCGTCGCCTTCCTGGTGCTGCTCCCCTTCCAGGGCACCCTCTCCGAGCAGGGCCACGGCAACTGGCCGTGGATCTGCCTGTCCGGCGCCGTCCTCGGCCTGATCGGCCTCTGGTACTGCCGCGCCCGCCGGGCCGCGATCGCCCGCGACCGCGCCGCCGCGGCCGGGGCGGAGGCCGGACAGGCCGACGGGGAGAACGGCCAGAACCCGGCCACCCGGTCGGACTGAATAGTCCTTTAGTAGCACGCACCGGACATAAGGCGCCCGTAGAGTCGGTGCCATGACGCACCCAGCGCATCCCGAGGAAGAGACGCCCGGAGACCGGCCCGACGGCGCCCACCCACTCGGGCTGCTGCCCGGTCGGCGAGGCGGGCTGACCTCCGCCGAGGTCGCCGAACGGGTCGCGCGGGGGGACGTCAACGACGTGCCCGTCCGGTCCAGCCGTTCCACCCGGGAGATCGTCCGGGCCAACGTCTTCACCCGGTTCAACGCGCTCATCGGCGTCATGTTCGGGATCATCCTGATCGTCGGACCGCTCCAGGACGGCCTGTTCGGCCTGGTGATCGTGGCCAACACGGCGATCGGGATCATCCAGGAACTGCGCGCCAAGAAGACCCTGGACAGCCTCGCGCTGATCGGCGAGGCCAGACCGCAGGTCCGCCGGGACGGCACGGTCCAGCAGATCGCCGTCGGCGGGATCGTGCTGGACGACACCGTGCTGCTCGGCATCGGCGACAAGGTGATCGTCGACGGCGAGGTCACCGAGGCCGACGGCCTGGAGATCGACGAGTCCCTGCTCACCGGCGAGCCCGACTCCGTCCTCAAGCAGCCCGGCGACCAGGTGATGTCCGGCAGCTTCGTGGTGGCCGGCGCGGGCGCCTTCACCGCCACCAAGGTCGGCCGCGCGGCGTACGCGGCGCAGCTGGCCGAGGAGGCCAGCCGGTTCACCCTGGTGAAGTCGGAGCTGCGCAGCGGTATCAACAGCATCCTGCGGTTCATCACCTGGCTGCTGGTGCCGACCGCGATCGGGCTGATCATCAGCCAGCTGGCGGTCGAGGGGCGCGACTGGCGGGAGGCCGTTCGCCGGATGGTGGCCGGCATCGTGCCGATGGTGCCCGAGGGGCTGGTCCTGCTGACCTCCGTCGCCTTCGCGATCGGGGTCGTCCGGCTCGGCCGCAAGCAGTGCCTGGTGCAGGAGCTGCCCGCGATCGAGGGGCTGGCCCGGGTGGACACCGTCTGTCTGGACAAGACCGGCACCCTCACCGAGGGCGGCATGGACGTCATCGACCTGCGCGTCCTGGCCGACGGCCAGGGCGGCCAGGACGAGCAGGAGGACCAGGCCGGCCGGAGCGGCCAGGGCCGCCCGGACGAGGCGGAGACGATCAAACGGGCGCTCGCGGTGATGGCCGGCGCCGACGCCCGGCCCAACCCGTCCATGCAGGCCGTCATCGACGCCTACGGCAGCGGTGACGGCGCCGGCAGCGGCGACGGAAACGGCACCGGCGGCAACACCGCGGCCGGCGGCTGGCGCGTGATCGAGGCGATGCCGTTCTCCTCCGCCCGCAAGTGGAGCGGCGTACAGCTGCTGGAGCCGCAGGGCGGCGAGGCCAGCTGGCTGCTCGGCGCGCCCGACGTCCTGCTGCCCGCCGGGCACCCCGCCCTCGCCGAGGTGGACGAGCTGGGCGCCAAGGGCCTGCGGGTGCTGCTGCTCGGCCGCACCACCGTCCCGCTGGACGCCCCGGACCCGGCCGCCGACCTCCGGCCGCTCGCCCTGGTGGTGCTCCAGCAGCGGCTGCGCGAGGACGCCGCCGACACCCTGCGCTACTTCGAGGGGCAGCAGGTCCAGGCCAAGGTGATCTCCGGCGACGCCGCCGTCTCGGTCGGCGCGGTCGCCTCCCACCTCGGCCTGCCCGGCGCCGACCACCCGATGGACGCCCGGACGCTGCCCGCCGAGCCGGAGGAGTTCGCCGACGCCGCCGAGCGGACCACCGTCTTCGGCCGGGTCACCCCGCAGCAGAAGCGCGAGCTGGTCGGCGCCCTGCAGTCGCGCGGGCACACCGTGGCGATGACCGGCGACGGCGTCAACGACGTGCTGGCGCTCAAGGACGCCGACATCGGCGTGGCCATGGGCACCGGCAGCGACGCGACCAAGGCCGTCGCCCAGATCGTGCTGCTCGACGACTCCTTCGCCACCCTCCCCTCGGTGGTCGCCGAGGGCCGCCGGGTGATCGGCAACATCGAGCGGGTGGCCGGCCTCTTCCTGGTGAAGACGGTGTACTCGGTGCTGCTCGCCCTGCTGGTGATCTGCGCCCACTCGCCGTACCCGTTCCTCCCCCGCCACTCCACCGTGCTCTCCACCCTCACCATCGGCGTGCCGGCCTTCTTCCTGGCGCTCGCGCCCAACAGTGAGCGGGCCAGGACCGGCTTTGTGAAGCGGGTGCTGCGGCTGGCCGTCCCGGGCGGGATCATCGCCGGTACCGCGACCTTCACGGCGTACGCGCTGGCCCGGTCCGACCACGCCACCGACCTCAAGGCCGACAGCAGCGTCGCCACCCTGACGCTGTTCCTGGTCGCGATCTGGGTGCTGGCGATCGTGGCCCGCCCGTACAACTGGTGGCGGCTGCTGCTGATCGGGACGATGGGCGGGGCGTTCGCCCTGGTGCTGCTGGTGCCCTGGCTGTCGGACTTCTTCCAGCTCTCGCTGGTCGGCACCCGCGACCCGCTGGTCGGTGTCGGCATCGCCGTGACGGCCGGTCTGATGCTGGAAGTGGTCTGGCGGATCATGCGGCGGAAGTCGGCCGAATAGCGGATGATGGCCCCGGGAAGGGGGCCGAATGGCGCGCGGTGGCAGGGAGCTGGAGGCGTTCACCGCCTTCCTCGGCGGAGTGCTGACGGTCGGGCTGCTGGCCCTGGCGCTGGCGGGGATCGGCGCGCTGATCGAGCCGGCCCCCTGGCAGCGGGACGCGGCCAAGGTGCTGATGGTGACGGCCTGGCTGAGCAGCACGGTCGGGATCTACCGCCGGCTGCTGCCCCGGGCCGGCCGGCGCCGCCCCGGGCCGGGAGACGACCGGCCGTAGGGCCAGGGCACCGAGGCCGACCGGCGCGGCAGTTGACCGGCCCGGTGCGCCAGGAACCGCCAGGAGCCCGCGTCAGCCCTCGAAGTCCCGGGCGGCGGACAGCTCGTAGGCCCGGTCGGGCTCGGTGAGCGCGGCCAGCACCTCGAACCGGCGGTGCCACTGACCGACCGACCAGGCCAGACCGGCCGCCAGCCCCTCCGGAGTGGCGGCGTGCAGCAGCCCGGGCACCGGCGGCAGCTCGAACTCGTCGTCCTCGTCCGCCGCTTCGGCCTCGTCCGGGTCGTACGGCGCCTCGGGGGTGTCCGCCGAGGTGTCCCAACGCCAGTCCACGGCCGCCTCGTTGCCGTCCGGGCCGACCACCAGCAGCTCGTCGTGCTCCTCGTAGGCGACCGGGCAGCCGGGCAGCAGCTCGCGGACCACGGCCGGAACGCGGTGCAGCCGGCCCTCGGAGAGCACCCGGCCGCCGGCCACCTCGCTGGCGAGCGAGACGTGCAGCCGCTCGGCGAGGTCGGCCGCGAGTGCCGGGGCCACCGGCAACAGCGGGTACGGGTGCAGCAGTTGGACCAGGTCGGGGGCGTCGGCGACGACCGCCTCGGTGGCGTCGACGATCACCGTGTGCGCCGGGCGGCGGCCGGTGTCCGGATCCAGTGGCGGCAACGCCCGCACCACGTCCAGCGGGTCGATCCGCTCGACCGGCACACGGGCCAACGCGCTGTGGATACCGTGCAGTTGGCGGTGGCCGATCTCGGACGCCGGGTCGACGAGCCGGTCCAGCACCTCGTCCGGGCCGTGCGGTTCGGCCAGCAGCGCGGTCAGCGTGGTGCGCACGCCGAGCGCGTGCAGGAACTGCTCGTCCAGGCTGGTCCTGGCCTCCTCGTAGAGGCCGCGCAGCAGCGGGTCGGCCCCGGCCGCGCGCAGACCGGCCGGCTCCCGGCCGTCCAGCACCGGGTGGTCGCGCAGCCACCAGGCCGTGTACGGCGGCAGGTCGGTGTAGGAGCCGTCCGGCAGCAGGGTGCGGACGGGGTTGACCACCGCGTCCCGGTACGGCGGCCGGGCGAGCGCGGCCAGCGCCTGCGGCCAGGCGTCGTCGTCCACCAGGTCGAGGTCGCGGACGGCCAGCAGTTCGGCGGCGACCGGCGGGACGCCCGCGGTGTCGGCGTCGTCGGCGTGCAGCGCCTCCAGGGCGTCCTCGGCCCATTCGGCCAGCCCGTCGGGCGCCTCGTCGAGCAGCCCGGTGGGGTGGCCGCCGGCGGCGCGGTCGGCGGGGACGGTCGGGTCGAGCCGCTCCAGGTCGTCCGGGTCGAGCACCACG
Organism: Kitasatospora sp. NPDC087315; assembly: GCF_044744345.1. Classification (NCBI taxonomy): domain Bacteria; kingdom Bacillati; phylum Actinomycetota; class Actinomycetes; order Kitasatosporales; family Streptomycetaceae; genus Kitasatospora; species Kitasatospora sp. NPDC087315. Next base: position 271,853 of record NZ_JBIUYD010000004.1, read on the forward strand.
TCCTCGGCCCTGACCAGGACGAAGTCGGCCAGCACGCCGACGGCGGTGAGGACTTCGGGGCCCCAGCGGTCCAGCAGCTCGTCGTCCACCCACCCGGCCTCGTCCTCCCGGGCGAGGGCCGCGAACGGGCTGTCGGGCAGGATCAGCTCGCCCGCGCGGGCCGGCTCGCCCTCGTCGTCCAGCAGCGCCAGCCGGGCCAGCCACGGGTGTTCCCCGGCCGCCGGGGCGGCCGCCCTGACCAGGGCGAGCACCGAGTCGGCGAGGTCCACGGCGGCGTCCAGGTCGTCCTCGGCCAGCTCGTAGGAGCGGGCGACGGCGGCCCGCACCTCGGGGGTGTCCAGGACGCCGGCCGGGGTGGCGGTGGCCGCACCGAGCCTGGCGAGCAGCGGGTGGGCCGCCTCGGGGTGGGCGAGCCGCAGGTCGAGCAGGGCGAGCGCGCCGGCCAGCGACTCGGGGTAGCCGGGGTAGGCGGCCCAGTCGGCGTCCTCGGAGGGCAGCAGGACGCGGCGCGGACCGGTGACCGTCCGCCCGTCGGCGAGCGGGACGGGCAGCGCGCCGAGCGCCTCCGGGTCGGCCGCGCCGAGCGCCGCGTACAGGTTGCGCCACCAGGCGGGCTCGCGGTCCAGACCGCCGAGCTGGTCGACCACCTCGGCGAGCGGGACCCGGCGCACGTTCAGCACCCGCAGCTCGCTGCGGCGCTCCAGGCCGGCCGGCAGCAGCCCGGGGAAGATCGGCGCCAGCGCCTCGACCACCGAACCGTCCGCGCCCTCCAGCAGCGTGGCGTCCCGGGGGCGCAGCGCGGGCGTGCCCTCCTCGACGGGCGTCGGGTGCGGCAGGAACGGCGTGCCGGGCAGCCGGCCGAGGACGGCGGCCCGCAGCGCGTTGTCCAGCGCGCCCTGGCCCAGCGGGCCGGGGACGAGGCCGAGCGAGCCCAGGTCGCCGCCACGGGCGCGCAGCAGGTCGGCGTAGCAGTCGGCGGCGCGCTCGGTGAGGAAGTCGGCGAGCGGGCCGGGGGCGACGTGCCGACGGGTGGAGTCCAGCGGGTAGGAGGCGATCAGCAGCGCGGGCAGACCGAGCGGCTCGTCGCTGGGGGTGGGGGCGTGCAGCACCGGTTCGATGCCGGTCGGCTGCGGGGTGCCGTCGGCGGCGACCGGGACGGCCCAGGTCACCGTCCAGTGCGGGCGGGCGCGTTCCTCGGTGGGGCGGTCGGCGAGCAGCGCGGCGTCCAGCGGGCCGGAGGCTCCGGCGGTCTGCCAGACGGTCCGCCGGGACCGCCCGCCGGCGTCGTCGGTGACGGTGACCTCGACGACCCCGTCCGGGCGCGGCTCGGCGGCGGAGCGGGTGAGCGTGCGGGTGCCGTCCGGGGTCTCCACCACGACCTCGGCGAGGCCGGGGAGGGTGAGCAGCAGGGCGTCGTCGATACCGGCCAGCAGCCGGCGGGTGAGGTCCTCGGCGGCGGCGTCGCGCAGCGGCAGGACGACCACGGTGTCGTATCCGTCGGGGGCCGGGCCCTCGGCCGCGAACGGCAGCCGCAGCAGCGGCACATGGCCGTCCCGGCGGCGCAGCTCCTCGGCCAGCGCGGGCTGCTCCTCGGCCAGCGCGCGGGCCTCGCCCAGCGACCAGCGCACCCCGCCTGCGGCGCCGAGCACGGCGGGCTCGTCGGTCACGGCGAGGACGGCGGCGAAGCCGACGCCGAACCGGCCGACGGTGGGCGCCTCGGGGCCGGCCGCGTCCCGCTTGGACGAGGCGCGCAGGGTGGACAGCGACTCGACGGCGGCGGCGTCCAGCGGGGCGCCGGTGTTGGCCGCGGCGAGCACACCACCGGCGAAGGTGAGCCGCAGCCGGCCGGGACCGCCGCCGGCCCGGACGGCGGCGTCGGCGGCGTTCTGCGCCAACTCGACGACCAGCCGGTCGCGGTAACCGCCGAGGGCGAGCTCCTCCTCGGCGTTGGCGTCCTCCCGGAACCGGGCCGGGGAGGCGGCCCAGGCGTCCAGCACCCGGCGGCGCAGCCCGGCACTGCCGAAGAGGTCCGCGAGGTGTCCGCCCGTGCCGCTGCCGATGATCCGAGGTTCCACTGGACCTGCCACCTTCCGCCGCCCTGTACTTCGTACGGGGGCATTCTTCCCTGCCCCGGGCAGTGCTCCCGACCGCGACGGGCTCCGGCACACCGGCCGCGCCCCCGCGGGCCGCACCCGCCGGGCCGGACACGCCGCGGCCCGCCGCACCTCGGGGGTGGGCGGGCCGCGGGCGGTACGGGCTCAGGAGTGACCGAGCTCCTCGGCGGGGGCGTCCGGCTCGACCGAGCCCGACAGGCGGTCCGGGTGGAGCTGCAGCGGCTCGACCACCAGCTCGTCCAGGATCAGCTCGGACGGCGCCGGCGGGGCCGGGATGACGGCGGCCTCGGAGTGCCCGCCGCAGCCGTACGCGAAGGAGACGATCTGGCCGTCGGCCGGGCCGAACTCGTTGCCGCAGACGCCGAAGGCCTGGCCGAGCGAGCCGCCGATCGGGATCAGGAAGCCGCAGCTGTTGCAGGAGGCGGGGGCGGCCTGTGCCATCGGGGTCTGCGCGCCGTGCGTCTTCTCCCAGCGGTCGGCGGCGAGGTGCAGGCCGAGCCGGGAGAGCACCCGGCTGCGGCCCAGGCCGAGCTCCTCGGCGACGGCGCTGATCTGGGCGCGGGCCGGGGCGGGCTGGATGTGCGGGTCGGTGACGACCACGTCCTCCTCGGCCGCCAGCGCGACCGCGGAGTTCGGCGCCAGTTCGTCCTCGCCGGTCCAGCCCGGCTCCAGGCGCAGGTCGTCGGCGTCGGTGGGGAGCAGGTCGCCCGGGCCCATGTCGCCGGGGCGCAGCCGCTCGCTCCACGGCACCCACTGCGGTGCGAGGACGGCGTCCGGACCGGGCAGCAGCACGACCTCGTCCAGGGTGACGTTCTTGGCGCGCGGGGCGCGGGCCACGGTGACGGCCCAGTGCCAGCCTCGGTAGGCGGCGTCGAGGCACTCGAAGGTGTGGGTGACGACGCGGTCGGCGTCCGCCTGGACACCGAGGTGCGCCCCTACGGTTTCCGGTCCGACGGCCTCGTCCGCTGCCTGCCGGGCGAGTTCGACGGCCTCGGCACAGAGCCGATCGGGGGTACGGCTTCGCATCGCAGCACTCACGGCGTCGATTCTCTCCCAGTTCTTCTGTTGCCCACGGCGTGTTGCATGGTCCGTCGCGGCTTGGTGTCCCTCGTCCATTCTGCGCGACCACGGGCCGCTGCGGGTACCGGCCGCGCCGCCCGTCCGTCCGGCCGGCACCGGCGGGGCCTTCGGGCGGACCTTGGGCAGGCTACCCGCCGGGCGGCCACCCGGCACAGTCCGGGGCGTCCGCCGGGGCCGATCGGGCCGCGCCGAGCGGAGCGGAATCCCGCGTTGCGTTCCCGATTCTGGGGCAGGATGGGCTTGTGGCGGACGAACACCCGTCGCAGCACGCACTGCGCCCCTCGCAGGCAGGCAGCCCCGACGAGGCGGACGCCGTGCCGCGACAGCAGTCTTCGGCCCTCGGCGCGGGTGAACCGCCGCCAGTGGGCGCATCCGGGGCGCCCGCACCCGGCCGGCGCCCTGCGGGCTCTCCCGCGGATCCGGCGGATCCCGCCGCGCCGGACGGGACCGACGAGGCCGACGGGGCCGACGCGACCGAGGGACCCCGCCGCAGCTTCCTGGTCCGCTCCGCCTCCGCCGCCGGCGTCCAGACCGGGCGGGTGGTGCACGGCACCGGCCGCCGGATCCGCAAGGCGACCTCCGCCGAGGGCGCCGGCGAGTCGGGCCTGGCCAAACTGATCGAACTGCACGCGCTGAACTCCTTCGGCGACATGCTGATCACCGTCGCGCTGGCGTCCACCATCTTCTTCTCCGTGCCGACCGGCGAGGCCCGTGGCCGGGTGGCGCTCTACCTCCTGATCACCATGGCGCCGTTCGCCGTCCTGGCCCCGGTGATCGGCCCGCTGCTGGACCGGCTGCCGCACGGCCGCCGGGCCGCGATGGCGATGTCGATGCTGGCCCGCGCGGTGCTGGCGTGGACGATGGCGAGCACGATGGCGGGCGGTGGGCTGGCCCTCTACCCGGAGGCGCTGGGCGTCCTGGTGGCGTCCAAGGCGTACGGGGTGGTGCGCAGCGTCGTGGTGCCCCGGCTGCTGCCGAGCCGGCTGTCGCTCGTGAAGGCCAACTCCCGGGTCACCCTGGCCGGGCTGCTGGCCACCGGCGTCGCGGCGGGGGTGGGCGGGCTGCTTCATCTGATCGGCCCGGGCTGGCCGCTGCGCGGCGCCTTCCTGGTCTTCGTGATCGGCACCCTGATGGCCTTCCACCTGCCGCACGCGGTGGACTCCGCCAAGGGCGAGCAGCGCGCCGTCCTGCACGCCGAGGCACCCGGGGGCACCCTGCCGCCCGCCGACGGCGGGGCCGCCGCCGTACAGCCGCCGAAGGCCACCCTGCGCACGGTCGGCCCGTCGGTGATCCTCGCGCTGCGGGCGATGTCGGCGCTGCGCTGGCTGGTCGGCTTCCTGGTGATGTTCCTGGCGTTCCTGCTCCGTGACGATCCGGTCGGCGGCCTGCGGCCGACCCTGGCGCTCGGCCTGGTGGCGCTGGCCGCCGGGACGGGCAACGCGCTGGGCTCGGTGCTGGGTTCGTGGCTGCGCACCCGGGGCACCGAGGCGACGATCACCGCGATGATCCTGCTGGCGACCTGCGCGACGGCCGCGGCCGCGCTCTGGTACGGCGTGGTGACGGTGGTGGTGGTCGCCGGGGCGGCCGGGGTGGCGGCCTCGCTGGGCAAGCTGGCGCTGGACGCGCTGATCCAGCGGGACGTCCCGGAGGCGGTGCGGACCTCGGCCTTCGCCCGCTCGGAGACGCTGCTCCAGCTGTCCTGGGTGGCCGGCGGCGCGGTCGGCATCCTGCTGCCGCTGGACGGCGCGCTGGGGCTCTCGGTGGCCGCCGGGGTGGTCGGCGTGGTGCTGCTCTGGACGGTCCGCAGCCTGTTCAAGGTGGGGCTGCGCCACCGGGCGGCCACGCCCCGGGTCGCCTGAGCGGGGCTCCCCCGCCCGGGTACAACACGCGGTTGCCGACCCCCGCGTAGCGTGACCGGCAAAGCCCGGTAGCCTCTGACGCATGAGCCTCAGCACCCGTGTCATCGCCGCCGTCGGCGCCGTCGTCGTGATCGGCGCCGGCACGGTCGGCGGGTCCATCGCCTACGCGACGGGCCAGACCGCGCCCAGCGACCACCGCGCGACCCTCACCGTCGGTACCTCCTCGACCGAGGCGGAGCCGTTCTGCTTCAACGACGGCAAGCCGCTCACGGACCAGCAGCAGGAGGACTGCCAGGACAAGGCGAGCAAGGCCCTGGACGAGGGCAGGCTCCCCAAGTCCGACGTGGTCGCCAGCGACCGGATCGGCGTCGGCGTGACCCCGACCGTCTCCGACCGCGGCTGGTGGGCGAACACCAACGGCGGCCAGACGAGCCAGGGCGGCCGCTTCATCCTGGCCTCCTCGGCCAAGAACTCGACCTTCTCGGGCATGGTGCCGGCCTCCAAGGCGCTGAACGCCTCCGGCAAGACCCTGATCACCGTGGTCGAGGCCGACCCGAAGCAGCCCGATGCCATCTACGGCGTCTGGTACTTCCAGCTGAACACCAAGGACGCCTGACGGTCACCCGATGACCGCACACGCCTTCCCCGACGAGCGGTCGAGCCCCGAGCGGGCCCGGCTGCTCGTCGTCGTCGCGGTGCCGGCCGAGGCGGAGGCGGTGCTGCGCGGCCTGGCCGGTACCGCCCGCCCGCTGCCGGTACCGGGCGGTGAACTGCACCGCGCCGAGCACTCCTCGGGCGTGACGGTGGACGTCCTGGCGGGCGGGGTCGGACCGGCCGCCGCCGCCTCGGCCGCGTCCGCCGCGCTCGGCGCCCGCCGCTACGGGCTGGCCGTCTCGGCCGGCATCGGCGGCGGTTTCGCCCCGCACGCGCCGGTGGGCGCCACCGTGGTCGCCGACGCGATCGTCGCCGCCGACCTGGGCGCCGAGACCCCCGAGGGCTTCGCCGACGTCACCGAACTGGGCTTCGGCACCGTCCGGCACACCCCGCCCGCCGCCGCCGTGGCCCGCGCCGCCGAGGCACTGGGGGCCGTCACCGGCACCGTGCTCACCGTCTCCACGGTGACCGGCGGCGCCGACCGCGCCGCGGCCCTGACCGCCCGCCACCCCCGCGCGGTGGCCGAGGCGATGGAGGGCTTCGGGGTGGCCGAGGCGGCCGCCCGGCACGGGGTGCCGGTGTTCGAACTGCGCACCGTCTCCAACCCGGTGGGCCCGCGCGACCGGGCCGCCTGGCGGATCGGCGAGGCGCTGGCCGCGCTGGAACGGGCCTTCGCCGAACTCCCGTACCCCGAGCTGCTCAAGGAGGCCGGCCGTGGCTGAACGGCTGAGCATCGCCTACTCGCCCTGCCCGAACGACACCTTCGTCTTCCACGCCTGGGCCCACGGCCTGGTGCCGGGCGCGGAGGCCCCCGAGGTCACCTTCGCGGACATCGACATCACCAACGGCCTCGCCGAACGCGGCGAGCTGGACGTCCTCAAGATCAGCTACGGCGCGCTGCCCTGGGTGCTGGACGAGTACACCCTGCTGCCCTGCGGCGGCGCGCTCGGCCGGGGCTGCGGGCCCCTGGTGCTCACCCGCCCCGGCCCCGCCGGCGAGACCCCGGAGCCGGCGGACCTCAGCGGCCGGACCGTCGCGGTGCCCTCCGAACGCTCCACCGCCTACCTGCTGTTCCGGCTCTGGGCGGCCAGGGCGGTGCCCGGCGGGCTCGGGAAGATCGTCGTCCTGCCGTTCCACGAGATCATGCCCGCCGTCCGGGACGGCCGGGTGGACGCCGGCCTGGTGATCCACGAGGCCCGCTTCACGTACCGGCAGTACGGGTTGCACAGCCTCGCCGACATGGGCGAGGCCTGGGAGCGGGAGACCGGCCTGCCGATCCCGCTCGGCGCGATCATCGCCCGGCGCTCGCTCGGCGCCGAGCGGCTGCGGGCGATCGGCGAGGCGATCCGCGCCTCCGTCCGGCAGGCCTGGGCGGACCCGCGGGCCGGCCGGGAGTACGTGCTGGCGCACGCGCAGGAGATGGACCCGGCCGTCGCGGAGCAGCACATCGGGCTGTACGTGAACGAGTTCACCGCGGACCTCGGCGAGGAGGGTTACGCGGCCGTGCGCGCACTGCTCACCCGGGCCGCCGCCGAGGGGCTGGTGCCCCCGCTCGCCCCGGGCGCGCTCGACTTCTGAGCGGTCCGACGCCCGACCGGTCCGACGCCCGACGGACCGGGCGCCCGACCAGCCGGGCGCCCGGGCGGGGCTACACGTCGAACTGGTCCGCCACCGCGCGCAGCAGGCCGGCCAGCTTCTGGCCGGTCGGCTTGGCCGGGTAACGGCCGTGCTGGAGGCCTGGCAGCACCGCGTCCAGCGTGGTGATCAGGTCCTGGACGATCGGCGCCATGTCGTCGGCGCTCTTGCGCTGGGCGGCGGCCACCGACGGCAGTGCGTCCAGCAGCTGCACGGCCATCGCCTGGTCGCCCCGGTGGCCCGCGACCACGCCGAACTCGACCCGCTGGCCCGGCTTCAGCGCGGTGACACCGGCGGGCAGCGCCTTGGTGTGGACGAAGACGTCGCCGCCGTCGTCGCGCGACAGGAAGCCGAAGCCCTTCGTCTCGTTGAACCACTTGACCTGGCCGGTGGGCATCTCGAACAGTCCTCGATGTGGGTGTGAGGGATCCCGGCCCTGGCCGGGGATCACTGGGTGGTGGGAGGGCGGGCCGACCTTCCGTGCACGCCCGGTAGGCGCTCGTGGTCAGCACGCTGTAGAAAGCAGACTAACGGTCCGTCACTGCCTCATCCGCGTTCCGCGAAAGATCCGTGCGGGGCTCTGACGGCCACGGGTGACCCGGTACTGGCATGGCCGGGGCGCGACGCGGCGCAGTCCACTGGCTCACACCCCCGGTCTGAGGAGACGGGGCGCACTTGTCGCACCCCTCGGCACAGCCTGCATACCCCCGCTCAACAGGGATCAAAACTCCCAGCTGCCGGGAAACTGCACAACGTGACCGGACCGCCCGTCCGCGAAGCGGTCCGCGGGCCGGTCGGACCGGACGCCCTGCCGGGTCGGACCGGACGCTCCGACCGACCGGTCCGGGCGCTCTGCCAGACTGGGGGAAGGACCGACCGCAGAGGAGCGACCAGAGTGAGCAGCCAGAGCGCCGACCACGGCGACGCCTACGTCAAGGCCGGAGCGATCGTCTTCGGGCTGGGCGCGCTCGCCACCCTGGTCACCTTCGTCCCGCTGTTCCTGCACCTCACCCCGCTGCCGACGGCCGCGTACTGGCTGAGCATGCTGATGCCGCTGGGCTTCCTGCTCGCCCTGGCCGGCCTGCTGCTCTCGGCCCGCGCCCAGCGCCGCCGGGTCGGGGCCTGACCGCCCGGCGGCACCCGCTCCGGCCCTGGCGCTAGAGCGTCTCCGCCAGGTGCCCGGCCAGCCAGGCCGGGAACTCCGTCAGGTCGGCCAGCACCGCGTCCGCGCCCGCCGCCAGCAGTTCGTCCGCGCGGTAGGGGCCAGTGGCCACGCCCACCGCGACCGCGTCCGCGTGCCGGGCGCCCCGGATGTCGCCGAGGTGGTCGCCGACGTAGACCGTCGCACCGTGCTCGCGCAGCGCGTCGCCCTTGGTCTCCGCCCACAGGTCGCCGGCCAGCGCGTCGGCGTGCAGACCCGCGTGCTCCAGGTGCAGCCGGGCGTTCGGCTCGTACTTGCCCGTGATCACCGCGACCCGGCCGCCGTGCGCGCGGACCGCCTCGACCGCCGCGTGGGCGCCGGGCAGGGCGACGGTGGGGGCGAAGGCGTGCTCCTGGTAGAGCGTGCGGTAGCGGTCGGCGATGCCGGGCAGCCGGTCGGCCGGGAACCAGTTGCCCAGTTCGTCCAGGAGCGGCGGGCCGAGCCGGGTGACCACCAGGTCGGCGTCGATGTACGTGCCGGTCTCGGCCGAGAGCGCGAGATAGGTGGCCCGGATGCCGAGCCTGGTGTCGAGCAGCGTCATGTCGAGGTCGAAGCCGACGGTGAGCGGGGCGGCAGGCGGGGTCGAGGGCATACCGCCAGGTTATCCAACCCGTCCACCATGGACACGGGGGTGATTTGCCCCGGCTTCTCCGCGGAACTTAGGTTTGCCTCAGTTATCTGCGAGAGAGAGCCATGACCGACACCACCGCGCCCGGCAAACGGCGCCTGCTGCGCCGCCGCGCACTGTGGCTCGCCGCCGCGCTGACCGTGCTGGTCGCCGCGGTGCTGCTGAGCCTGGCGGTCGGCAGCCGCACCATCCCGTTCAGTGAGACCGTCGACGCCCTGCTGCACGGCGGGGACAGCACCAACGCCGTGGTCGTCCGCGAGCTGCGGGTGCCGCGGACGGTGGTCGGCCTCGCGGTCGGCGCCGCGCTCGGCCTGGCCGGCGCCGTCATGCAGGGCATCACCCGCAACCCGATCGCCGACCCGGGCATTCTCGGCGTCAGCCAGGGCGCGGCGGCCGGCGTAGTGGTGGCGATCTCCGGGTTCGGGATCTCCTCCCTGACCGGCTACGTCTGGTTCGGCTTCGCCGGGGCGGTGATCGCCACCGTGCTGGTGTACGGGCTGGCGGGGCGCGGGCGGGGTGGGGCGACCCCGATCAAGCTGGCGCTGGCCGGCTCCGCGATGTCCGCGTTCATCGCCTCGCTCAACACCCTGGTGCTCACCACCGACGCGGCCACCATGGACCGGTTCCGCTTCTGGCACGTCGGTTCGCTCTCCGGGCGCACCGCCGACGTGGCCTGGCAGCTGATGCCGTTCCTGCTGGTCGGCACGGTGCTGGTGTTCGCGGTGGCGCGCGGGCTGGACGCGCTGGCGCTCGGCGACGACACCGCCAGGGGGCTCGGCGCGAAGACCGGGCTGGTCCGGGCGGTCGGCGCGCTCGGCGCCACCGTGCTGACCGGTTCGGCGGTCGCCGCGGCCGGCCCGATCGCCTTCGTCGGCCTCGCCGTCCCGCACGCCGCCCGCGCGGTGGCCGGCGCCGACCACCGCTGGGTACTCGCCTTCTCCGCCGTGCTCGGCCCGGCGCTGCTGCTGCTCGCCGACGCGCTCGGCCGGGTGCTCTTCCCGCCCTCCGAGGTGCCTGCCGGTGTGATGACCGCACTGGTCGGGGTGCCGGTGCTGGTCGCCCTGGTCCGCCGCCGGAAGGTGGTGGCGGCATGAGTTCCGTCGCGCTGCGGGGGTACACCGTGCTGCGGGCCGGCCGCGCCTCCTTCCTGCTGCACCGCCGCTCCGCGTTCGTGGCCACCGGTCTGCTGCTGGCGCTGGCCGTCACCGTCGTCGCCTCGCTCTGCCTCGGCGAGTCCACCGTCTCGCCCGCCGAGGTGGTGAAGGTGGTGCTCGGGCAGCCGAGCGCGCACCAGTTGGTGGTCGGCGAGTTCCGGCTGCCCCGGGTGGTGGTCGGTCTGCTGGTCGGCACCGCCCTCGGGCTGGCCGGCGCGCTGATCCAGACCGTCGCCCGCAACCCGCTGGCCAGCCCAGACGTGGTCGGCGTCTCCTGGGGCGCCACCGCCACGGTGGTCGGCCTGATGGCGTACGGCGTGGTCGGCTCCACCGGCCAGGTGCCCTACGCGGCGGTGGCCGGCGGGCTGGTGGCCGGCCTGCTGGTGTACGCGCTGGCCTGGCGGCGCGGCCTGCACGCCCAGCGCTTCGTACTGATCGGCATCGGCATCAGCGTCGCGCTCTCCTCGCTCACCTCGGTCTTCCTCACCAAGGGCGACGGCTTCCAGGCGCAGGCCGCCAAGGTCTGGATGACCGGCAGCCTCAACGGCTCCGGCTACGACCAGGCCGGCTGGCTGGCCCAGGTGCTGCTGGCCGCCGTCCCGGTGGCGCTCTGGGCGGCGCGGGCACAGCGCTCGATCTCCTTCGACGACACCACCGCCGTCGGGCTCGGCCTGCGGCTGGACCGGATCCGGCTCGGCATGGCGCTGCTCGGCATCGTGCTGGCCTCGTGCGCGGCGGGCGCGGCCGGGCCGGTGGACTTCGTCGCGCTGATGGCCCCGCAGATCGCCCTGCGGCTGGCCCGCTCGGCGCAGATCCCGCTGCTCTGCTCGGCGCTGACCGGCGCGCTGGTGGTCGTCCTGGCCGACCTGCTGGCCCGACGGCTGCTCGCGCCCACCGAACTGCCGGTCGGCGTGGTGACCGGCCTGGTCGGCGCGCCGTACCTGATGTGGCTGCTCGTCCGATCCCGCCGTGGAGGTTCCTGATGCCCGATCACCTGGTGCCCGCCGCCCCGGCGCCCGCCGGCCCGGCGCCCGACCACCGCCTCGAAGCCCGGGGCCTGACCCTCGCCTACGAGGCGCGTACCGTCGCCGAGGGGCTGGACCTGCGGATTCCCGACGGCAGGGTGACGGTGATCGTCGGCCCGAACGCCTGCGGCAAGTCCACCCTGCTGCGCGCGCTCGGCCGGCTGCTGAAGCCCGTCCGGGGCGCGGTGCTGCTGGACGGCGCCGAGCTGGCCCGGATCCCCACCAAGCGGATCGCCCAGCGGATCGGGCTGCTGCCGCAGTCCCCGACCGCGCCCGAGGGCATCTCGGTGGCCGACCTGGTCTCGCGCGGCCGCCAGCCGCACCAGAGCTGGTGGCAGCAGTGGTCGGCGGAGGACGAGGAGGCGGTGGCCGAGGCACTGGAGCGGACGTCGACCGCCGAGCTGGCCGAACGCAGTGTGGACGAGCTCTCCGGGGGCCAGCGCCAGCGGGCCTGGATCGCGATGGCGCTCGCCCAGGGCACCGACATCCTGCTGCTGGACGAGCCGACCACCTTCCTGGACATCGCCCACCAGGTCGAGGTCCTGGACCTGGTACGACGCCTCAACGTCGAACGCGGCCGGACGGTGGTCGCCGTGCTGCACGACCTCAACCAGGCCGCCCGGTACGCCGACCACCTGGTCGCGATGCGGGACGGGCGGATCGTCGCCCAGGGCACGCCGGGCGAGGTCGTCACGGCGGAGCTGGTGCGGGAGGTCTTCGGGCTGGACTCGGTGGTCGTGCCGGACCCGGTCACCGGCACACCCCTGGTCGTCCCAGGCTCGCCGTGGGCGGTGAAGGCGGACGCCTGACGGCCACGGCACGACCACGGCACGACCGGCGGGGGGCGCGCCACAGGCCGCAGACGAGGACGCATAGCATCATTTCAGACATAATCGACGCGCCGCCGCCCGTTCGCCCCCGTCCGAGGACCGCCGATGCCCCCGATCACCCGCCGTACCCTGCTCACCGGGCTCGGCGGCGCCGCCCTCACCGGGTGCACCGCGCGGCGCGGCACCCCGCTCGCCGACAACGCCGCCGGTGTCCTCTCCCCCACCCCGCTGCCCGCCGTCACCGTCAACACCGCGATGGGCCCGGTGACGGTACCGGGCGCGCCGATGCGTGTCGTCACCCTGGACACCGCCGAACTCGACTCCGCGCTGACCCTCGGCATCACCCCGGTAGGCGCGGCCCGGGCAGCCGTCGACCCCACGTTCCCCGACTACTGGCCCGCCTCCCGGGTCGCCGGGATCACCCCGGTCGGCGCTCCCGGCGCCCCGGACCTCGACGCGATCCGCGCCGTGCGTCCCGACCTGATCCTCTCCAACCAGGCCCGGGACGGCGACCGCTACGACACGCTGCGGCAGATCGCCCCCACCGTCCTCACCCAGACCACCGGCGCCCCGTGGAAGGCCAACGTCCAGTTGCACGCCCAGGCGCTCAGCCGTCAGAACGCGGCCACCGCCTTCGCCGGCGCCTACCAGCGGCACGTCTCCCAGGTGATCCAGGCGCTGGCCGGCGCCAAGGCGTCCGGCCGGAAGATCAGCCTCGTCCGCTTCGTCGAGGGCGGCGGCATCCGGCTGTACGGCAAACAGAGCTTCCCCGGCACCCTGCTCACCGACGTCCAACTCGGCCGCCCGGACGCCCAGAACGTCGACCAGGCCGACATCGAGATCCCCCTGGACCAGATCGCCAGGGCCGACGGCGACCTGCTGCTCTACGCCACCTACGGCAACCCCGGCCGGGCCGGCACCACCGCCACCCTGGCGAGCCCCGGCTGGCAGGCCCTCGGCGCCGTCCACGCCCACCGGGCCTTCCCCGTCGACGACCAGCTCTGGTTCCAGGGCATCGGCTACACCGGCGCCAACTTCGTCCTCGCCCAGCTCCAGCGCTTTCTGGGGGCGTAGGCCTGGCCGGCCGCGTGCCGCCCGTCCGGCTCCACCCGTGATCGGCGCGGACGGGGACCGGCGAGAACAGCCGGGAGGCGCGGCACGCGAGGCCCCGGCCTCAGCCCTCCGTCCGGGCCGCCCGCCGCATGGCCACCCCGAGCAGGAACAGCGCCGAGAGCACCGCCGCCACCCGCAGCGCCCCGGGGGCCGCGGACCAGGTCACCTGGCCGACCTGCTCGCCCGGCTGAAGCGCCTCGCCCCAGCGGCCCTGGGCGCGGCCCCAGAACCAGACGGTGGTCGCGCTCATCGTGATCAGCGGAATGCCGAGAATGGCGAACTTACGGGTGAAGTCGGTCAGTTGACGGGACAGGTAGCCGAGCGCCCAGCCCACCAGCAGCGCCGGGACCAGCCCGACGACCGCACCGCCGACCAGCGTCACCGAGGACAGCAGGAGCAACGGCGACGGGCGGCGGCCGGCCAGCACGCTCTGCCGCGGCGCCCCCGCCGGGGCCCCGCCGCCCTCGCTCCCGGACTTGGCCCTGGCCTTCCTCTTGTTCCTGCGCCCGCCCTTCCCCGCCGCCTTCCCCGCTGCCGTCTCCTCGGCCGGCGCCGGGTCCGGCGTGTCCTCCGCGGGCGTCCGCTGTTCCGGGATCGGCTTGGGGGGCGCCTGCGGCGCGTCCGAGAAGTTGAGCATCACGAGGTCCCAGCCGCCCGGGTCCGCCGAGTACAGCTGCGACGCCGGCGGAGCGTCCGCACCGGCCGACGACCCCGCGAGCGGCCCCTCGGACGTCTCGCCGAACGGTTCCGACACCCTGGGCGGAGCCGCGGGGGCCGGCGGGACGGACGGCATCCCCGGCACACCGGGCGGCCCGGCCGCGTACACACTGTCCCCGTCCGCCGGCCCGCCGCCGCCCGGCGGCTCGCTCCACGGCCCGCGCTTACGCCACCACTCGCCGTCCGACATCACCCAACACCCCGCCTTGCCCGAGCCCGTCCCCGCCGATCGTGACGCTACCCATCCGGCCCCCGCCCACGCGAGCCCGGGCCGCCCGGATGATCGACAGCCGCCCGCGACTCATCCCGCACCGCCACCCGACGCGACTAACCTAGGTCGAATGACCACATCGCAGGGCCCCCAACGCCCCGGGAAGTCCGCCGCCGGCCCCCGCACCCTCGCCGAGGAGCTCCGCACCCGCCCCGACGACGACCTCGCCGCCCTGCTCCGGTCCCGCCCCGACCTGCTCAATCCCGTCCCCGGCGACCTCACCCAGCTCGCCGCCCGGCTCTCCTCCCGTGCTTCCGCGCTGCGCGCCCTGGAACGCCTCGACCGGTTCACCCTCCAGGTCGCCGAGGCCCTGGCCGCCGCCCCCGACGGCGCGTCGCTCGCCACCGTCCGGACCCTGCTGGCCGGCCCCGCCAAGGTGAAGCCGCACCCCGGCGCCACCCCGCTCACCACCGCCGACCGCGCCGCCGTCGCCGCCGCCCTCCCCCGGGCCCTCGCCACACTGCGCGACCGCGCCCTGCTCTGGGGCCCCGACAACGGACTGCGCCTGGTCATCGCGGTCCGCGAGGCCCTCACCCCGACCGCCGCCAACCCCGGCCGCACCGGCCTCGGCCCGACCCTCGCCGAGGCCACGCCCGGAATGTCCCCGGCCCGGCTGCAGCAACTGCTCGCCTCCGCCGGCCTGCCCGCGACCCCCGACCCGGTCACCGCCGTCGCCGCGCTCACCGCGCTGCTCACCGACCGCGCCCGCTGCGACGCCCTGCTCGCCGGCGCCCCCGAACCGGCCCTGCGCCTGCTGGACCGCCTGGTCTGGGGCCCGCCCACCGGGACCGTCCCGGACGCCACCCGCCCGGTCACCGCCGAGGACGCGCAGAGCCCGGTCGAGTGGCTGCTCGCCCGCGGTCTGCTGCTGCCCACCAGCCCCGGCAGCGTCGTGCTGCCCCGCGAACTCGCTCTGCACCTGCGCGGCGGCCGCACCCACCGCATGACCGAACCGGTCCAGCCCGAGCCCGTACCCGACGCTCCACCGCGCGATCCACAGGCTGTGGACAGTGCCGCCGCCGGCCAGGCCCACACCGCCGTCCGGATCGTCGAGGAACTGCTCGACCTCTGGGGCCTCACCCCGCCCGCCACCCTGCGGGCCGGCGGCGTCGGCGTCCGCGACCTCAAGCGCACCGCCCAGGCCCTCGAAACCACCGAGCGCCAGGCCGCCTTCTGGCTCGAACTCGCCTACACCGCGGGCCTGCTGGCCCCCGACGGTGAGGCCGACGAACGCTGGGCCCCCACCCCCGGGTACGACGCCTGGCTCCAGCAGGACACCGCCGGACGCTGGGCCCGGCTGGCCGGCTGCTGGCTCACCGCCACCCGCGTCGCCGCCCTCACCGGCAGCCCGGACGGCAAGGGCAAGCCGCGGGCCGCGCTCGGCCCCGAACTCGACCGCACCCTGGCCCCGTCCGTCCGCCGGGCCACTCTCGCCCTGCTCGCCGAACTGCCGCCCGGCACCCCTGCCACCGCCGACGAACTGCTGCCCACCCTGCGCTGGCAGCGCCCGCTGCGCGGCGGCCCGGCCACCGGCGAGGGCCGCGATCTGCGCGACGACCTCACCGCCTGGACCCTCGCCGAGGCCGAACTCCTCGGTGTCACCGGCCGCGGCGCCCTCGCCGCCCCCGCCCGCGCCCTGCTGACCGCCGAGGCCGACCCGGCCGAGGTGCTCGCCCCGCTGCTGCCGCGCCCGCTGGACCACGTCATCCTCCAGCCGGACCTCACCGCGATCGCCCCCGGCCCGCTGCTCGCCCCGCTCGGCCAGGCCCTCGCGCTCTGCGCCGACATCGAGTCCAAGGGCGGCGCCACCGTCTACCGGTTCACCCCGGAGTCCGTCCGCCGCGCGCTCGACGCCGGCCGCACCGCCGCCGACCTGCAGGTCTTCCTGGAGCAGCACTCCCGCACGCCCGTACCCCAGCCGCTCACCTATCTGATCGACGACGTCGCCCGCCGACACGGCGTGCTGCGGGTCGGCGCCGCTTCCTCGTACCTGCGCTGCGACGACCCGGCGCTGCTCGCCGAGGTGCTGGCCGACCGGCGCTCCGTCGATCTGCGGCTGCGCCTGCTCGCCCCCACCGTCCTGGCCTCCCAGGCCGCCCCCGACGTCCTGCTCGCCGCCCTGCGCACCATGGGCTACGCGCCCGCCGCCGAGTCGGCCGAGGGCGATGTCCTGATCACCCGCCCGGACCGCCACCGCACCCCGCCGCGCGCGGCCCCCGTCCCCGTCCCCGACGGCCCGCCCACGCCCGACGACACTCTCCTCGCGGCCGCCATCAAGGCCATCCGGGCCGGCGACCGCGCCGCCACCGCCATCCGCCGCGAGCCCACCCCCGACCCGCGGCAGCTGCCGCGCACCGCCGCGGCCGAGACCCTCGCCGCCCTGCAGACCGCCGTCCTGCTCGGCGAGCGGATGTGGATCGGCTACCTCAACGCCGAGGGCCTCGCCAGCCAGCGCATCATCGACCCGGTGAAGGTCGAAGGCGGCTACGTCACCGCCTTCGACCACCACGCCGACGAACTCCGCACCTTCGCCCTCCACCGGATCACCGGCGTGGCCGAACTGGAGGACTCCGCCTGACCGCCGGAACGGAGCCCGGCCGCCGGGACGGAGCCCGCTCCCCGGGGCGGGCCCTGCTCACCGCAGCGGGTCAGTGCGCCTGCCCCTGCTGCGTCTTCTCCTTGATCGCCTGATCGGCCAGCGTGCCGATCTCGCTCTGGCCGACCGGCAGGCTGCCGCCGCTGACCAGATCGGCGAGCAGGAACCCGCCGGCCGCGAACGGGCCGCCGGTCTCGCCGAGGCCCGCGAGGGCGTGGGCGGAACCGGCGGAGGAGGCGGTGGCGGCGAAGGCCGTACCGGCGAGGGCGAGGGCTGTGAGGACGCGCTTCGACTTGTTCATGCCCGGCTCAACGACGGAGCGGCCCCCCGGTCACCGCCCGGCCCACCGACCGCCCGGGCGGCGGACAGCGGCTCCGGCCCCTCGAAGGCGGCCGAACCACGGTGGCCGCCCGCGTCCGCCACGAAATGCGCGACACTGGAGGGTCTGCGTCGGACCAGCCGGTCAGACCAACCGGTCGACCCGGCCGGTCGGCCGGTCATCAGTCCAGCCTGTCAGTGTCAGCCAGTGGAGGGCTTCCCCGCGTGAACGACGGACCGCTCATCGTCCAGAGCGACAAAACTCTTCTCCTGGAGATCGACCACCCCAAGGCCGCCGACTGCCGCCGCACCATCGCGCCGTTCGCCGAACTCGAACGCGCCCCCGAGCACGTGCACACCTACCGGATCACCCCGCTCGGGCTCTGGAACGCCCGCGCGGCCGGGCACGACGCCGAGCAGGTGGTCGACGCCCTGGTGACGTACTCGCGCTACCCGGTACCGCACGCGCTGCTCGTGGACGTGGCCGACACCATGGCCCGCTACGGACGGCTCCGGCTCTCCAAGCACCCGACCCACGGCCTGGTGCTCACCAGCACCGACCGGCCGGTGCTGGAGGAGGTGCTGCGCTCCAAGAAGATCGCCCCGCTGGTCGGCGCCCGGATCGACCCCGACACCGTCGTCGTCCACCCGTCCGAGCGCGGCCAGATCAAGCAGGTGCTACTCAAACTCGGCTGGCCCGCCGAGGACTTCGCCGGGTACGTGGACGGCGAGGCGCACCCCATCGAGCTCGACCAGAACGGCTGGCAGCTGCGCCCGTACCAGGCCCAGGCCGTCGAGGGCTTCTGGCACGGCGGCTCCGGCGTCGTCGTCCTGCCCTGCGGCGCCGGCAAGACGCTGGTCGGCGCGGCGGCCATGGCCGAGGCCAAGTCGACCACCCTGATCCTGGTCACCAACACCGTCTCGGCCCGGCAGTGGAAGCACGAACTGGTCAAGCGCACCTCGCTCACCGAGGACGAGATCGGCGAGTACAGCGGGACGAAGAAGGAGATCCGCCCGGTCACCATCGCCACGTACCAGGTGATGACCACCAAGCGGAAGGGCGTCTACGCCCACCTGGAGCTCTTCGACGCCCGCAACTGGGGCCTGGTGGTCTACGACGAGGTGCACCTGCTGCCCGCGCCCGTCTTCAAGTTCACCGCCGACCTCCAGGCCCGTCGCCGCCTCGGTCTGACCGCCACCCTGGTCCGCGAGGACGGCCGCGAGGGGGACGTCTTCTCGCTCATCGGCCCCAAGCGCTTCGACGCGCCCTGGAAGGAGATCGAGGCGCAGGGCTACATCGCGCCCGCCGACTGCTGCGAGGTCCGCGTCACCCTGACCGACACCGAGCGGCTCGCCTACGCCACCGCCGAGCCCGAGGAGCGCTACCGCTTCTGCGCCACCACGGCGACCAAGCGTCGGGTGGTGGAGGCCCTGGTCAAGAAGCACGAGAAGGACCAGACGCTGATCATCGGCCAGTACATCGACCAGCTCGACGAGCTCGGCGAGGTCCTGGACGCCCCGGTGATCAAGGGCGAGACCAGCAACGCCCAGCGGGAAAAGCTCTTCGAGGCCTTCCGGAACAAGGAGATCAGCGTCCTGGTGGTCTCCAAGGTCGCCAACTTCTCCATCGACCTGCCCGAGGCGACCGTCGCCATCCAGGTCTCCGGCACCTTCGGCTCCCGCCAGGAGGAGGCCCAGCGCCTCGGCCGCGTCCTGCGCCCCAAGGCCGACGGCCACGCGGCCCACTTCTACTCCGTGGTGGCCCGCGACACCGTCGACCAGGACTTCGCCGCCCACCGCCAGCGCTTCCTGGCCGAACAGGGCTACGCCTACCGCATCATCGACGCGGACGACGTGCTCTAGCGGGTCCGTACCCGCCGGTCCGTACCCGCCGAGGATCAGTACCCGACGCCGTCGCGCCCGAGGAAGACCACGCGCGCGGCGGTGTCCAGGGCGATGCCGACGTTGCGGACGGCCCTGGCCAGCGGGTTGCGGCGGCGGCCGGGGACGGTCGCGGCGGTCGCTCCGGCGGGGCGGGCGACGGACTTCTGGGTCGGCACCCGGGGGGTCGTGGCCGCTGCCCGGGGCGCCGTGATGTGTACGGTGCTCATGTCTTCAACGGTAGAACCCGGGCGCGCCGGACACATCACCCCAAAGGCCGTATCCGGCAGGACGGAGGTCGTCCTCCCGATGTACGGAGGCCCTGAGGGCCCCGTCCGGGGAAACCGGGGGTGGAACCGTGGGGCCACCGGGTCTAGGATCGTTCGTCTGCCCCCTCCCGAACCGTGGTACCTGCTGAGTCCCGCAGGCAGCCGGGGGAGGCGCCGACCGTTCGGCAACCGGTCGGCTGTACCCACTGTGAGCTCCAACGATCCGCTGCGCCCGCTTCCGGGGCAGCCGGGAAGGTTCGCTGTGCCCGCCACCCCCACCACCGACCCCCTCCAGCGCGAACGCGACCATCTGGCCGCCTCCAGGGCCGCGCTGCGAGCGATGCGCGAGGACGTCCAGTCGCTGGACATCCGCGACGTGACCGGCACCTGGGTCACCGCCATCGTCCTCCAGAAGCAGATCGAGGCCCGGATCGCCGCCCTGGCCGACCTCTCGCACACCCCGCTGTTCTTCGGCCGCCTCGACTACCTGCACGCGATCAGCGAGGAGCTGTCCGAAGGCAGTGGAGGGGAGAACTTCTACATCGGCCGGCGGCACGTCCACGACGCCGACGGCGACCCGATGGTGATCGACTGGCGCGCGCCGGTCTCCCAGCCGTTCTACCGGGCCAGCCGGACCGCGCCGATGGACGTCGAGCGGCGCCGCCGCTTCGGCTACACCGGCGGCGAGCTGACCGCCTACGAGGACGAGCACCTCACCGACCCCGCCGAGTCGGACACCGCCTCCGCCCTGCTCGCCGCCGAGATCGAGAAGCCCCGCGTCGGGCCGATGCGCGACATCGTCGCCACCATCCAGCCCGAGCAGGACGAGATCGTCCGTGCCGACATCAGCGGCACGGTCTGCGTCCAGGGCGCCCCCGGCACCGGGAAGACCGCCGTCGGCCTGCACCGTGTCGCCTATCTCCTGTACGCGCACCGCGAGCGCCTCGCCCGGACCGGCACGCTGGTCATCGGCCCGAACAACGCCTTCCTCTCCTACATCGAGCAGGTGCTGCCCGCCCTGGGCGAGCTGGAGGTGGCGCAGGCCACCGTGCAGCAGCTGGTCGCGCATGTCGAGGTCCGGGGCGAGGACACCGCGGAGGCGGCCCGGCTGAAGGGCGACGCCCGGATGGCCGAGGTGCTGCGCCGGGCCGTGCGCTCGGGCATCACGCTGCCCACCGAGCCCTGCGTGGTGGTCCGCGGCTCCCGGCGCTGGCGCGTACCGGCCTACGAACTGGTCGAGATCATCGAGGAGTTGAAGGGCCGCGCGATCCGCTACGGTGCCGCCAGGGACGCGCTGCCGCAGCGGATCGCGCACACCGTGCTGCTGAAGATGGAGCAGGGCGGCGAGGCCCCCGACGACCGGGTGCAGGACGCGGTGGCCCGCAACCCGGCGGTCAAGGCGGTGGTCAAGCAGTGCTGGCCGCTGGTCGAACCGGCCAAGCTGGTCCTGCGGCTGCTCTCCGAACCGGAGTTCCTGGCCGAGTGCGCGGACGGCGTCCTCACCCCCGAGGAGCAGCGGACGGTGCTCTGGCCCAGGCCCGGCCGCTCGGTGAAGACCGCCCGCTGGACGGCCGCCGACGCCGTCCTGGTCGACGAGGCCACCGACCTGGTGCAGCGCACCCCCTCGCTGGGCCACGTGGTGCTGGACGAGGCGCAGGACCTCTCCCCGATGCAGTACCGCGCGGTCGGCCGCCGCTGCACCACCGGCTCGGCGACCGTCCTCGGCGACCTCGCCCAGGGCACCACCCCCTGGGCGACGGCCAGTTGGCCGGACGCCCTGCACCACCTGGGCAAACCCGCCGCCCACATCGAGGAGTTGACCAAGGGCTTCCGGGTGCCGGAGGAGGTCATCGCGTACGCCTCCCGGCTGCTGCCCGCGATCGCCCCGGGCCTGGCTCCGGCCAGTTCGGTCCGCGAGGCGCCCGGATCGCTGACGATCCGTCAGGTCGAGCGGGGCGTGCTGGCGGAGGCGGTGATCGCGGCCTGTCACCGGGCGCTGGAGCACGAGGGCTCGACCGGCCTGATCGCCGCCGACGAGCGCGTCCCACTGCTCGCCGAGGCGCTGGCCGCCGCAGGTCTGCCGCACCTCTCCCCCGGCGCCGAGACCAGCGCGGAGGCCCGGCTGACCCTCGTCCCGGCCTCGCTGGCCAAGGGCCTGGAGTACGACTACGTGGTGCTCGACGAGCCGGCCGCCGTGATCGCCGGCGAGCCCGACCGGCGGACCGGCCTGCGGCGCCTGTACGTGGCGCTCACCCGCGCCGTCTCGGGGCTCACGGTGCTGCACGCCGAACCGCTGCCCGAACAGCTGCGCTGACGACAGCGGGGCGACGGACAACGAACGACGAGTGACAACTGACAGATAACAGAGTCTGTTATCTGTCAGTTGTCACTCGTCACCCACCCCTCAGCCGTCGATCAGCGCCCGCCACTCGGCGACCCTGCCCGCGTCCACCGGCGACTGCCACCCGTCGACGCGCACCGCGCCACCGACGTGGAAGGCGTCGAAGCCGGCCGCCCGCAGGCTCGGCAGGTGCTCGGCCCGCAGCCCGCCGCCGATCAGGATCCGCTGGCCGTAACCGGGCTTCCCGGCCGCGGCCAGCTCCGCCAGCAGCACCTCCCGGCCCGCGTCCACGCCGCCGACCGCACCGGACGTCAGGAAGGTGTCCAGCCCGGGCAGCGCGCCGACGGCGGCGCGCACGGCGGCGCGGTCGGCGCTGTGGTCGATCGCCCGGTGGAACGTCCAGCGGCAGCCCGCCACGGCCTCGGCGACGGCCTCGGTGGCGGCCAGGTCGACGGCGCCGTCGGCGTCCAGGAAGCCGAGGACGAACTCGTCGGCGCCCTCGGCCCGGAGCGCGGCCGCGCGGGCGCGCAGCTCGTCCAGGTCGCCCGGCGCGAAGCCGTCCCGGATCCGCAGCATCACGCGCAGCGGGATGTCCACCGCCGCGCGGATCTTGGCGAAGTCCTCGACCGACGGGGTGAGCCCGTCGGCGGCCATGTCGGTGACCAGTTCGAGCCGGTCGGCGCCGCCCGACTCGGCGGCCTGGGCGTCCTGGGGCGTCAGCGCGATGACTTCGAGAATTGGTCTAGACATATCGGTAGACTGCCACATCCCGCGGCCCCCCGGCGAGCCCCGTGCGGCCGTTTGGCCGGGACCTGCCCTCCGGTCGCGGCCCGCCTCCGGTCGTCACCCGGCCGACCGGGCCGCCCGGCGGCGGCCCGGCCCGGTCCGATCAGATCGCGGTGCGCCATCCCTCCGTACCCGGGGGAACGCCGCCGCGCCGCCGCTTGACCAGAACCGCCGCCAGCATCAGCGCCACCGCCGCCGTACCGACCGGGAGCAGCCGCCAGATACCGCCGGCCTCCTCCCAGAGGCTGAACACGCTGAAGGCCGCACTCAGCGGCAGCATCGCGAGCCCCGCCGCGGCGGGCAGCAGCCAGCCGCGCACCACGGTGAGCACCAGGAACAGCGGAACGACCACCAGAACGGTCGACCACGGGGCGTTCATCAGGTAGCGGGTGTCGTAGTTCCCCTGGGCCGCGACCATGAGTCCGCCCAGGACCGCCGACGCCGCCATCAGCGCGCGCGGCCACCCCGTCGGGCGGCTCAGCAGGTCCCGTGGCGCGGCGATGACCAGCAGCCCGGAGAGCACGAACGGCACGACCGAGGTGCTCGTGTAGAGGGTCCACCACCAGCCCATGGCCTCCGGCGCGAACGCGTCCCTCATGCCGAGCAGCCCGGTGACCACCACCCCCACCGCGAAGATCCGCGCCACCGTCCAGCTCCCCACCATCGCGGCGAGGGCCAGCAGGAGCGCCACCACCGGCTGCGCGATCATGATCGCCCGGCCCAGGCTCGTCTCCCCGGCGAAGTTCCAGGCGACGGCGTCCACATCGCTGAACCACGGCGACAGACTCGCCCCCGCGACCGCGGCCGCGATCAGTGGCGCGGCCGCCCCGAGCAGCCGCCCGCCGAGGGAGCTGGAGGTCAGCCTGGTCCGCACCCGCAGGCCGTACGCGGCGAGGTCGAGCGCCTCCCGGGCCAGCGCCTGCCTGCCCGCCTCGGCCGTGGTGTCGGCGAAGACCGCGGCCAGTTCGTCGCCGCGCTCGCGGCGGTAGCAGGCCGGGTAGAGCTGGAGCGCGACCCGCAGGACGACCGTCTGTGTGGTCATGACGGTGGGTGTGGTCATGTGAAGGTCCCCCTGACCCTCGGTCGGACAACGGCGAGGCGCCGCTCGGCCTCGGTGGCGACGGCACGCAGCCGTTCGGCCTCACCGGCCAGGGCGGCGCGGCCGGCCCCGGTCAGCGCGTACGAGCGCCGGGCCCGGCCGTCCACCACCTCCTCGGCCGCGACCTCGATCAGCCCCTGCTGCAGCAACCGGTCGAGGGCGCCGTAGAGCGTGCCCGTCCGCATCGTGACCCGGCCGCCGGAGATCGCGGCGACCTCCTGGATGAGCGCGTAGCCGTGCCGTGGGGCGTCGGCCAATGCCGTGAGCAGAAGCAGCGTGGGCTCCTGCATCGCACGTTCTGTCATAGGACTACATATATCGCTAACCTACATATAGGTCCAGTGGAACTCCCACCGGCCGACCCGCCCGACCCGGACGCCCAGACTGATCAGGACGACCCGACCGATCCCGACGCCCCGGCCACACCGTCCGCCCGGGCCAGCACAATGAACCCCATGCCGAACACGTCCGCCGCCGCCGGCCCGCCCGCCGCCGCCGATCTGCTCGCCGACTGGACCGCCCTGCTGCACCGCTGCGGCACCGGCACCGACCCCGAACCGTACGGGCGCGAGCTGCTGCGCCGCTGGGCCGAGCCGCAGCGCCGCTACCACGCCACCGATCACCTGCGGGCGGTGCTGGGCCACGTCGACACGCTCGCCGGACACGCCGACGCACCGGACACCGTCCGGCTGGCCGCCTGGTTCCACGACGCCGTCTACCGCCCCGACCGCTCCGAGAACGAGGAGCGCAGCGCGGCCCTCACCGTCCGGGCGCTCACCGAAGCCGCTCTGCCGGCCGCCCGGGTGGCCGAGGTCGCGCGGCTGGTCCGGCTGACCACCACCCACCGCCCCGCCCCCGGCGACCGGGACGGCGAGGTGCTCTGTGACGCGGACCTCGCCGTCCTCGGCGGCACCCCCGAGGCGTACGCGGCGTACGCGGCCGCCGTACGCGCGGAGTACGCCTTCGTCCCCGAGCCGGACTTCCGGGCCGGGCGCGCGGCGGTCCTGCGCCGGCTCCTCGCGCTCCCCGCGCTCTACCGCACCCCAGCCGCCCGCGAACGCTTCGACGCCCCCGCCCGAGCCAACCTGGCCGCCGAACTCGGCCTCCTGGAGGGCTCCGAGTAGGACGCCGCGGACCGCGAACGCCCCGGGCGGCACAAGGGCCGCCGTCGCGCCCCGGAGCGCGACGGCGGCCGAAAGCGGTCCCGGCCGGGCGCGGTCTACGACAGCCGGCCGACGGGCGACACCACCGCCCCCTCCTTGCCGCACACCCAGTGCGGCTCGGGCCCGAGCTCCGGCTCCACGCCGAGCGCGTGCGGGTCCCCGTCCGCCGCGCACGCGGTGCACAGCGGCCACCGCCCGTACTCCTCCAGCAGCGCGTCCTGGACGTCCTGGGCGACCAGCCCGAGCACGTACTCGGCGCCGTCCGGCCACTGCTCCAGCCACCAGCGCCGGTGTGTCACGGCGTTCTCCACCAGCGACACCACGGCGGCGTCCGCCACGTCCCGGGCGGAGAGGTCGGCGAGGATCAGCGCCCGCGCGTTGTGCAGGGCGGTCTCGATGTCAGCGGTGTCACCGGTGGAAGCCATCCGTCCATTCTCCCGCAGAACGCCGCATGGGCGGCTCCCCGGAGGGAACCGCCCATGCGAGCGAGGAACTGCCCGATCCGATCGAGTCGGATCAGAAGTCCATGTCACCGCCCGGCATGCCGCCGCCGGCGGCCGCGGCGGCCTTCTCCGGCTTGTCGGCGATGACGGCCTCGGTGGTGAGGAAGAGCGCCGCGATGGAGGCGGCGTTCTGCAGCGCGGAGCGGGTGACCTTGGCCGGGTCGATGATGCCCGCGGCGACCAGGTCGACGTACTCGTTGGTGGCGGCGTTCAGGCCGTGACCGGCGGGAAGGTTGCGCACCTTCTCCACCACGACGCCACCCTCCAGGCCGGCGTTGGTCGCGATCTGCTTGATCGGGGCCTCCAGCGCGACCTTGACGATGTTGGCACCGGTGGCCTCGTCGCCCTCGAGCTCCAGCTTGTCGAACGCGACCGAGGCCTGCAGCAGGGCGACGCCACCACCGGCGACGATGCCCTCCTCGACGGCGGCCTTGGCGTTGCGGACGGCGTCCTCGATGCGGTGCTTGCGCTCCTTGAGCTCCACCTCCGTGGCCGCGCCGGCCTTGATGACGGCCACGCCGCCGGCCAGCTTGGCGAGGCGCTCCTGGAGCTTCTCGCGGTCGTAGTCCGAGTCGCTGTTCTCGATCTCGGCGCGGATCTGGTTCACGCGGCCGGCGACCTGCTCGCTGTCACCGCCACCGTCGACGATGGTGGTCTCGTCCTTGGTGATGACCACCTTGCGGGCGGTGCCCAGCAGGTCGATGCCGGCGTTCTCGAGCTTGAGGCCGACCTCCTCGGAGATCACGGTGCCACCGGTGAGGATGGCGATGTCGCCGAGCATGGCCTTGCGGCGGTCGCCGAAGCCCGGGGCCTTGACGGCGACGGACTTGAAGGTGCCGCGGATCTTGTTCACGACCAGGGTCGACAGGGCCTCGCCCTCGACGTCCTCGGCGATGATGACCAGCGGCTTGCCGCTCTGCATGACCTTCTCCAGCAGCGGGAGCAGGTCCTTGACCGAGCCGATCTTGGAGTTGGCGATGAGGATGTACGGGTCCTCGAAGCTCGCCTCCATACGCTCCAGGTCGGTGGCGAAGTAGGCGGAGATGTAGCCCTTGTCGAAGCGCATGCCCTCGGTGAGCTCAAGCTCCAGACCGAAGGTGTTGCTCTCCTCGACGGTGATGACGCCTTCCTTGCCGACCTTGTCCATGGCCTCGGCGATGAGCTCGCCGATCTGGGTGTCGGCGGCCGAGATGGAGGCGGTGGAGGCGATCTGCTCCTTGGTCTCCACGTCCTTGGCCTGGGCCAGCAGCTGGTCCGAGACGGCGGCGACGGCCTTCTCGATACCGCGCTTCAGGGCCATCGGGTTGGCGCCGGCGGCGACGTTGCGCAGACCCTCGCGGACGAGCGCCTGGGCCAGCACGGTGGCGGTGGTGGTGCCGTCACCCGCGACGTCGTCGGTCTTCTTGGCGACCTCCTTGACGAGCTCCGCGCCGATCTTCTCGTACGGGTCCTCGAGCTCGATCTCCTTGGCGATGGAGACACCGTCGTTGGTGATCGTGGGGGCGCCCCACTTCTTCTCCAGAACGACGTTGCGACCCTTGGGGCCGAGCGTGACCTTCACTGCGTCGGCGAGCTGGTTCATGCCACGCTCAAGGCCGCGGCGAGCTTCCTCATCAAAGGCGATGATCTTGGCCATCTGAAGTGGTCCTCCGGGACACGGTCGACTGCTCGGACCAAGGGGTGCCCGCGACGGACGGCCCTGGTGTGCGGGGGTCCTTTCCCCTACCGCTCCCGGGGGCCTCACCGACCCGGTCCGCTGTCACTCTCACGCTGTGAGTGCTAACGCCAATGATTAGCACTCTGGCAGGGCGAGTGCAAGCCCAATCGGCAACCCGCGAGCCGCACCGGCCACCCGCGGGCGGACGTGCGGCGGGCCCCGGGCGCCACGTGCGGCGGCGCCCGCCGCCGCACGTGGCGACGGGCCCGTACGACGTGTGTCGTACGGGCCCGTCGCGAAGCAAGAGGCGCACCAGCCGATGGGCCGAGCCGAACTCCTGGGGTCGGAAAGGTCAGACCGCGGCGCGGACCATGTCCGCCTGCGGGCCCTTCTGCCCCTGAGAGATCTCGAACTCGACCCGCTGGCCCTCCTCAAGGGTGCGGTAGCCGTCCATCTGGATCGCGCTGTAGTGGACGAAGACGTCCGCACCACCGTCGACCGCGATGAAGCCGTAGCCCTTCTCCGCGTTGAACCACTTGACGGTGCCCTGAGCCATTCCGAACTCCCCTAGTGCTGTGCTGGCCCTTCACGCGCCCGCAGGTCGCGGGCCCGGGTCTGGTTTCGAGGCCGGCCCGGGGAACCCCCCCTGGACGCAGCCGTGCACGCCGCGGTCCCCCGCCGAGCCACCGGACGGCATCCGATGGGCGGGCGATCGCGTCGATCGCGGCTGAATGTATCCGGATCGACGCCCTCTGCAACAGGGTCAGCCGCAGGGAATTCCCCGGGCCCGCCAGGGGACACCTCAGGTGAAATCAGGAGGAAATCGGCATTTCACGCCGGACATAGCGGACGAATTACTCAAATCCCCTTGAGAATTCTGACATCTGCCTGACATGTTTCACGGCCGTGCGCGCGGCGCCGGTCTCAGCGGCCGGACGGTCACCGGCGATACGGGTTCAGCCGGATTCGGGCGCCGGTGAAAGGGGAAGGGGAGCCCTGTTCCCAGCCGAGCGACACTCTACTCCGACTGGACCCGGAAATATTCCCGCCGAAATGCGGCCGGCCGCCCCCGCGTACGGAATTCGGAATTCCGTACGCGGGAACGGCCGGCCGGGAAGAGCGGCGGACGGGCTCAGCAGCCGCCGGCCACCGCCGGGATGATCGACACGCTCGCGCCGTCCTTGATCTCGGTCGCCAGCCCCTCCGCGAACCGCACGTCGTCGTCGTTGACGTAGACGTTCACGAAGCGGCGCAGCTTGCCGGCGTCGTCCAGGACGCGGGCGGCGATGCCCGGGTGGTTCTTGTCGAGGTCGGCGATGACATCGCCCAGGGTGGCACCCTCGGCGGCGACCTCGGCGGAGCCGCCGGTGTAGGTGCGCAGGATGGTGGGAATGCGGACGTTGGCGCTCATGGCGGGGGCTCTCCTAGCGGGGTGGTGGTCAGGCGGAGGCGAGGCCGGCGTCGCGGAAGGACTCCAGCGTCGGGCGGATGACGGTGGTCATGCCGGAGTCGGAGACGGCGTCCAGGGTCTTCAGGCCGTCGCCGGTGTTGATCGCGACGGTCTCCTTGGCCGGGTCCAGCTGCCCGGTCTCGACGAGCTTCTTCAGCACGCCGACGGTCACCCCGCCCGCGGTCTCGGCGAAGATGCCCTCGGTGCGGGCCAGCAGCTTGATCGCGGCCACCACCTCGGCGTCGGTGACGTCCTCGACCGCGCCGCCGGTGCGGCGGGCGATGTCCAGCACGTACGGGCCGTCGGCCGGGTTGCCGATCGCCAGCGACTTGGCGATGGTGTCCGGCTTGACCGGGCGGATCACGTCCCGGCCGGCCTTGAACGCGGCCGACACCGGCGAGCAGCCGGCCGCCTGCGCCCCGAAGATCCGGTACGGCCGGTCCTCGACCAGACCGAGCCTGATCAGCTCCTGCAGCCCCTTGTCGATCTTGGTGAGCTGGGAGCCCGAGGCGATCGGGATGACGATCTGCTCCGGCAGCCGCCAGCCGAGCTGCTCGCAGATCTCGTACGCCAGCGTCTTGGAGCCCTCACCGTAGTACGGGCGGAGGTTGACGTTCACGAAGCCCCAGCCCTCGCCGGCCGGGTCGCCGATCAGCTCCGAACAGAAGCGGTTGACGTCGTCGTAGTTGCCCTCGATGCCGACCAGCTCGCCGCCGTAGACCCCGGCCATCACGACCTTGCCCTGCTCCAGGTCGTGCGGGATGAACACGCAGGACTTGAATCCGGCCCGGGCCGCCGCCGCACCGACCGCACCGGCCAGGTTGCCGGTGGACGAGCAGGACAGCGTGGTGAAGCCGAACGCGCGGGCCGCCTCGATGGCGCAGGCCACCACGCGGTCCTTGAACGAGTGGGTGGGGTTGCCCGAGTCGTCCTTGATGTGCAGCTGAGCGGTGAAGCCCAGCTCACGGCCCAGGTTGTCGGCCTTCACCAGCGGGGTCCAGCCCGGGTTCAGGTTGGGCTTCCCGGCGACATCGGCCGGAACGGGCAGCAGCGGGGCGTAGCGCCAGATCGACGCCGGGCCGGCCTCGATCCGCTTGCGCAGGTCCTCGGCGGCCTCGCCGCCGAAGTCGTACGCGATCTCCAGCGGCCCGAAGCACTCCAGGCAGGCGAAGCTCGGACCGAGCGGAAAGCGGGTGCCGCACTCCCGACAGGACAGCGCGGCGGCGGGGCCGAGGTCAACGGTGAGGGATGCGGGTGCGGCGGTGTCGATAGCCATGATGGCGGAGGCCTCTCTCCTCATCTTCCCCGTGACGCGGTCGCGCCACAGGCCGGAATTGGCACCTGTCCCGCCGGGCCTGTACGACAGCCGCGCGAGAAGGTTGCCGGGACGTCAACGGGCCGTTCCCTCAGTCCCTCTGGATGAGCTCTGTGAAGTTGTGGTCCTGCTCAGCGGTGACCCCGGCGTGCGAAGGTCCGATCGCTGTACGAAGACTGTATCCGAAGGCGTCAACCCCGAACGGGACCGTCCGCCACGCGAGATGCCCCGTCCCACCCGAACCCGCCGAGGAGAGACCCGTGCCCGCCGAACCGACCCCCGCGCTCCTTCCGCAGGCGGCGTCCTGGCTGCGCCGCCGCTCCTGGAGCGCGGCCGACCGCCCGGTCGGCACGCTGCTGGACGCCAAACGGGCGGCGGGCCGGGCGGGCACCGTCAGCGTGGTCCTGCCCGCGCTGGACGAGGAGGCCACCGTCGGCGACATCGTCCGCACCGTCCGCCGCGAGCTGATGGAGCGCCTCCCGCTGGTCGACGAACTCGTCGTGGTCGACTCCGGCTCCACCGACGCCACCGCCGCGGTCGCCGCCGGGGCCGGCGCCCGGGTGGTGCACCGTGACGACATCCTGCCCCGGCTGCCCGCCGCCCCCGGCAAGGGCGAGGTGCTCTGGCGCTCCCTGCTGGTCACCAGCGGCGAGATCGTCTGCTTCGTCGACGCCGACCTGCGCGAGTTCGACCCGGCCTTCGTCTCCGGCATCATCGGCCCGCTGCTCACCGAACCCGACATCCAGCTGGTCAAGGCCATGTACGACCGGCCGCTCGAAGTGCCGTCGAGCGGCCCGTCCGACGCGGGCGGCGCGGTCGTCCCCTCCGGCGGCGGCCGGGTCACCGAGCTGGTCGCCCGCCCGCTGCTCAACCTGCACTGGCCGGAGCTGGCCGGCTTCGTCCAGCCCCTCGGCGGCGAGTACGCGGCCCGCCGCTCGCTCCTCGAACGGCTGCCGTTCCCGACCGGCTACGGCGTCGAGCTCGGCCTGCTGGTCGACGCCCTGGAGACCGCCGGTCTGGACGCCCTGGCCCAGGTGGACGTGGGCGTGCGCCACCACCGCCACCAGGACGGCCAGGCGCTCGGCCGGATGGCCGCCACCATCTACCGCACGGCCCTGGAACGCCTCGACCGCACCCACCGCCTCAAGGCCTCCGCCGACCTGGTGCACCCGCTGCTCACCCAGTTCACCCGCGACCCGGAAACCCGTGCCTTCACCGCCCACACCCACCCGGTCACCGGCCTGGAACGGCCCCCGATGCACACCGTCCCCGAGTACGTGAGCCGCCACCTGCCGCACTGACCGGGGTTTGCCGACCCTGGCCCCCGGCAACGTACCAACCATGGGCGATCTCACGACCGAACGTTCGAGTCCGACCGGCACCGCCCCCGTACTGGTGGCCTCCAACCGGGGACCGGTGTCGTTCAGCACCGCGGACGACGACACGCTGACCCTCCGCCGGGGCGGCGGCGGCCTGGTCTCCGGGCTCTCCGCCATCGCCGACCCCAGCGCCGTCTGGGTCTGCGCCGCCCTCGGCGACGCCGACCGCCGGGCCGCCGCGGAGGCCCCGCACGGCCGCCTCGACCTGGCCGGCCACGACGTCGGCGGACAGGCCGTCCGGATGCTGGACATAGATCCGGAGACCTTCGCCCGGGCCTACAACGGGGTCGCCAACTCCACCCTCTGGTTCGTCCACCACCTGCTGTACGCCACCCCCACCGCCCCCGCCTTCGACGCCGGCTTCCGCACCGAGTGGCAGGCCTACCTGGCCTACAACGCCGCCTTCGCCGACGCCCTCGCCGCCGAGGCGGCCCCCGGCGCCGCGGTCCTGGTGCAGGACTACCACCTGTCCCTCGTCCCCGCCCTGCTCCGCGCGGCCCGACCCGACCTGCGGATCGGCCACTTCTCGCACACCCCGTGGGCCCCGCCCGAGTACTTCCGGCTGCTGCCCGACGATGTCGCGACCGCCGTCCTCACCGGGATCCTCGGCGCCGACCGGGCCGGCTTCCTCACCCGCCGCTGGGCCCTGGCCTTCGCCGACTGCTGCGAGGCGCTGCTCGGCGCCACCGTCGACCGGACCGCCCTCACGGTCACCCACGACGGCCGCACCACGTTCCTCGGCGTCCACGGCCTCGGCGCCGACGCCGACTTCCTGCGCGACCGCGCCCACCGCCCGGACGTCGACGAGCGCCTCGCCGCCCTCCGTGAGGCCGTCGGCGGCCGGCGCACCGTCGTCCGGGTGGACCGCACCGAACTGAGCAAGAACATCGTCCGCGGCCTGCTCGCCTACCGGCACCTGCTGCGCACCCGCCCCGAGTGGCACGACCGGGTCGTGCACGTCGCCTTCGCCTACCCCTCGCGCACCGACCTCGCCGAATACCGGGCCTACACCGCCGAGGTCCAGCGGCTGGCCCAGGAGATCAACGACGAGTTCGCCACCCCCACCTGGCAGCCGCTGATCCTGCACGTCGACGACGACTTCCCGCGCTCCCTGGCCGCCTACCGGCTGGCCGACGTGGCCCTCGTCAACCCGATCCGGGACGGCATGAACCTGGTCGCCAAGGAGGTCCCGGTGGTCTCCGACCACGGCTGCGCCCTGGTCCTCTCCCGCGAGGCCGGCGCGTACGCCGAACTCGCCGACGACGCGATCACCGTCAACCCGTACGACATCATCGCCACCGCCGACGCCCTGCACGCCGGGCTCACCATGCCCGCCGACGAACGCGCCGACCGCACCAAGCGCCTCGCCGCCGCCGCGACCGCCCTGCCGCCCCAGCAGTGGTTCCTCGACCAGCTCAACGCGCTCGGCTGAGCTCCTCCCCCAGCGCCGCCAGCAGCTCCACCACGCCGGCCGGGCCCGGGACCACCAGGTCGGCCCGGTCGGCGAGCTCGCGGACGGTCGTCCCGCTGCACACCAGCAGCCCGGCCAGCCCCTCCCCGCGCAGCTTCTCCACCGCCGCGTAGGCCGCCACATCGCCCAGATCGTCCCCGGCGTACAGCACCGACCGGGCGGCCCGCTCCCGCAGGAAGCCGGTCAGCGCGGCGCCCTTGTCCACCCCCGGTGGCCGCAGCTCCAGCACCAGCCGGCCCGGCTCCACCACCAGCCCGTACTCGGCGGCCAGGGCCGCCACCGGTGCCCGCAGCAGTTCGAACGCCTCCTCCGGTGCCCCGGTGCGCCGGGTGTGCACCGCCAGCGAGCGGCCCTTGTCCTCCACCCAGGTCCCGGCCGGCGCCCCGGCCCCCGCCAGCACGTCCGGCAGCGCCGTCCGCACCCCCGCCACCCCCGGGTGCACCGGCGGCGCCGTGACCTCTCCGGCCTCCCAGCGCTCGGCGCCGTAGTGCCCCAGCACCACCAGCCCGTCGACCGCCGCCAACCCGCCGTACTCGACCGCCAGCGCGGCCGGCCGGCCCGTCACCACCACGATCGAGCCGACGTGCGGGGCCAGCCCCCGCAGCGCCCCCGCCACGCCCGGATGCGCGCGCGCCAGGCTCGGATCGGCCACGATCGGTGCCAGCGTCCCGTCGAAGTCGAGGGCGACCACCGCGTCCCCGGGCGAGGCGAGCACCGCCTCCAGCCCCGTGCGCCCGGCGTCCGTGTCCGGCTGCGGAATCTCCTTGAAGACCATGCCCGGACCCTACCCACGCGGCCGCGCCGTCACCCGGCCGGCGGTCGGCTACCGACCGCTACCGACCCACTGCCGACCCGCTACCGGGCCGCCCGCCGGGCCGCCCGTACCCGCCGCAACCGGTTCACCAGCACCGGCGCGTGGGCCAGGGCCTCCGGCCGATCCAGCAGCCCGTTCAACAGCTGGTAGTACCGCGTGCTGGAGAGCCCCAGCTCCTCCCGGATCGCCCGTTCCTTGGCCCCGGCCGTGCGCCACTGCCGTCCCTCCAGCTCCAGCACCGCCCGGTCCCGCCCGGTCAGCTCACCCATGCCCCGTCACCGCCTCCGACGCCCCGGTCCGCTACGACCTGTCATTCTCCCCCGCCGGTCCGACACACTCTGCGCCCCCGCGCTCCCCGCCCGCGCCGCTACCGTCGCTGGCATGACCACCAGCTTCGCCCTGCACATCCCCACCGCCGAGCTCGAACCCGACCCGCTGGACCCGGCCCAGATCGTCTCCGGCACCCCCGAGGTCTCCGGCAAGGTCCTCTCGGAGTCCCCCGACGGCCGCCAGCTCCGCGGCATCTGGCAGATCACCCCCGGGGTGGTCACCGATGTCGAGGCCGACGAGCTGTTCGTGGTGCTCGGCGGCCGGGCCACCATCGAGATCGACGGCGGCCCGACCCTGGAGGTCGGCCCGGGCGACTGCGCCGTGCTCCGGGCCGGCGACCGCACCACCTGGACGGTCCACGAGACCCTCCGCAAGGCCTACGCCATCACGCTCTGACGGAGCGCTCCGACCACCCGCCACGCCCGTGGCCGCCGAGGGGCCCTCGCGCCGGTCCGGCTACTTCCGGACCCGCGCGGCCTCCTTCAGCGCGGCCCCCTGCAGCCCCTCGAGCACCTTCTTGGCGTCGCCGGTGACGGCCTCCCCGATCCCCGCCTTGATCCGGTTGCTGACGTCGGTCCACGCCGGATCCCCGAACGGGTAGAAGCTGGCGTTCGTCAGACCCGTCGCGAACTGCTTCAGGTCGTCGTGCTTGCCGTCCGTCGTCATCTGGGTGAAGGCGTCCTGGGTCACCGGCAGCAGGTTGTAGGTCTCGTCGAACTTCAGCTGGTTCTCCTTGGTGTACACGAAGGAGAGGAACTTCTTGATCTCGTTCTTGTGCCCGTTGGCCTTGAACGCCATCATCCAGTCGGCGACCCCGAGGCTGCCGGTCTTGGCCACCCCGTCCCGCTTCGGTATCGGCGCCGTACCGAAGTCGATCTTCCCGGCGGCGGCCATCCGCAGCAGGGTGGGGTGCCCGTTCAGCATGCCGACCTTGCCCGCCGCGAAGTCCGTGAACACCGGCGTGCGGTTCATCTTGCCCGGCTCGGCGTAGGTGAGCTTGGTGTCGACCAGGTTGGTGCGCAGCCAGCTGAAGGTCGCCTGGTTCTGCTGGCTGTCGATGGTGTAGTTGCCGACGTCGTCGGAGAGGCTGCCGCCCCCGCTGAGCGTCCACAGCATCGACTCGGCCGGGGCCTCCTCCGGGCCGAGCGGCAGGCCGTACGGGGTGACCCCCGGCACCTTGGCCTTGATCTTCTCGGCGTCCTGCTTGAGCTCGCTCCAGGTGGCCGGCGGCTGGCTGATCCCGGCCTTCTGGAAGACCGCCTTGTTGTAGAACAGCACCCGCGAGGAGGAGACGAACGGGATGCCGTACTGCGTGCCGAGCATCTGCCCGGCGTGCGTGAAGGAATCCATCATGTTGGCCTGGGTCTCCAGGGACAGCACGTCCGTGGCCGGGTAGAGCCGGTCCGCGGCGGCCTGGTCGGCGAACCCGCCGGTCTGCAGCAGGTCGGGCGACGTGCCGGCGGCGATCAGGTCGTCGACCCGCTTGCCGATGTCGGTCCAGCCGACCACCTCGACATCGACCTTGATCCCGGGGTTGGCGGCCTCGAAGCGGTGGGCGATGTCGTCCCAGTACGGCTTGGAGCTGGTCTCCGCGCTCTCGCCGTAGTCGGCCGCGACCAGCTTGAGGGTGACCGTGCTGTCGCCCTGCCCACCGCAGCCGGTGAGCAGCAGCGCTCCGGCCAGCGCGGTGCCGAGCAGACGGGTGGGGACCTGGGCGCGCCTGTTCAACGCGGGTACCGCCTTCGAGGGGGGAGTCCGATGGACGTCGGAGTTGTCTGAAAAGCGGCCGGATGGGGGAATCCGGCAGGGGGGAGGCGTAACACTGTCAAACCCACCGCACGGTGGTCCACACCTCTGGCCGGTACGTGCCGGGTAGTTATCGAAGTGCGGAGGTCATTGCACGATGCGCAATGGCGGCGAGCCGCAGCAGGACGCGCAAAGTGCCGCACACCACATGGTTCTGCGACAAAGCTCACCTACTTTGGACCAGACCAATCCGACAACTGGACTAGACCTCTCCGACCCGACCAAGGGAAACTGTCCTCCGTGAAGCACGTCATCGCACTCGATGTAGGCGGCACCGGCATGAAGGCCGCGCTGCTCGCCCAGGACGGCTCCGTGCTGTTCGAAGCACGCCGACCGACCGGGCGGGAGCACGGCACGGACGCCGTCGTCGCCGCCATCCTCGACTTCGCCGCCGATCTGGCGGACGAGGGCCGAAGCCGTTTCGGCGTCGCCCCGCTGGCGGCGGGCGTCGCCGTCCCGGGGACGATCGACGAGAGGAACGGTATCGCGGTCTTCTCCGCCAACCTCGGCTGGCGGGACCTCCCCCTGCGCAAGCTGCTGGGCGAGCGCCTGGCCGGCCCGGGCGGCCCGCCCATGCCGGTCGCGCTCGGCCACGACGTGCGCTCGGGCGGTCTCGCCGAGGGCCGGCTCGGCGCCGGCCGGGGCGTCGAGCGCTTCCTGTTCATCGCGCTGGGCACCGGCATCGCCGGCGCCATCGGCATCGGTGGCCGGATCGAGGCCGGAGCCCACGGCTACGGCGGCGAGATCGGCCATGTGGTGGTCCGGCCGGGCGGCCCGCAGTGCGGCTGCGGCGCCCGGGGCTGCCTGGAGACGCTCGCCTCCGCCTCCGCCGTCTCCCGGGCCTGGGCCGCGGCCTGCGGTGACCCCGACGCCGACGCGGCATCCTGCGCCGTCGCGGTGGACGCCGGGGACGACCGTGCCGTCGCGGTCTGGCAGCACGCGGTGGACGCCCTCGCCGACGGCATCGTGCTCGCCCAGAGCCTGCTCGACCCGTCCACGGTGATCGTCGGCGGCG
Organism: Kitasatospora sp. NPDC087315; assembly: GCF_044744345.1. Lineage (NCBI taxonomy): Bacteria > Bacillati > Actinomycetota > Actinomycetes > Kitasatosporales > Streptomycetaceae > Kitasatospora > Kitasatospora sp. NPDC087315. The sequence continues at coordinate 308,327 of NZ_JBIUYD010000004.1, forward strand.
GGCTGGCCGAGGCCGGTGACACCCTCTTCACTCCCCTGCGCGCGGCGGTCAACGAGCGGCTGACCTTCCAGATGCCCCCCGAGGTCGTACCGGCCATGCTCAAAGACACCGCCGCATCCCTGGGCGCGGGCCTGCTCGCCTGGGACCTGCTCTCCATGGAGGTGACCGCGTGACCACGCGGATTCAATCAGCGGCTCTGCCGCGGCGTACCGCACTGGCCGGCGCCCGACTCGTCCTGCCCGGCGGTGTCGTCGAGGGCGACCGGCTCTCGATCGACGGCCCGCTGATCGCCGGCTTCGGCGGCGCGGCCGAGCCCGGCGACCTCGACCTGACCGGGTACACCGTCGTCCCCGGCTTCGTCGACCTGCACGTCCACGGCGGCGGCGGCGCCTCGTACACCTCCGGCATCGCCGAGGAGGCCCTCAAGGTCGCCCGTACCCACCTGGAACACGGCACCACGACCACCATGGCGTCCACCGTCACCGGTGAGATCGACGAGGTCGCCCGCCAGGCCTCCGTGCTCTCCGAGCTGGTCGAGGACGGCGTCCTCGCCGGCATCCACTTCGAGGGCCCGTTCATCTCGCACAACCGCTGCGGCGCCCACCGCCCCGACCTGCTGCGCGACCCCGACCCGGCGCTGGTCCGCAAGCTGGTCGACGCCGCCCGCGGCCACGCCAGGATGGTCACCCTGGCGCCGGAGCTGGCCGGCGGCCTGGAGTCCGTGCGGATGCTCGCCGACCTCGGTGTGATCGCCGCCGTCGGCCACACCGACTCCGACTACGCCAAGACCCTGGAGGCGATCGAGGCCGGCGCCACCGTCGCCACCCACCTCTTCAACGCCATGCCCGGCATCGCCCACCGCGCGCCCGGCCCGATCGTGGCGCTGCTGGAGGACGAGCGGGTCACCGTCGAGCTGATCAACGACGGCATCCACCTGCACCCCTCGGTGCTCGACCTCGCCTACGGCACCGCCGGCGCCTCCCGGGTCGCGCTGATCACCGACGCGATGGGCGCGGCCGGCATGGGCGACGGCCTCTACCCGCTCGGCCCGCTCCAGGTCGAGGTGAAGGAGGGCGTGGCCCGTCTGGTCGAGGGCGGCGCGATCGCCGGCTCCACGCTCACCCTGGACGTGGCGTTCAAGCGGTCCGTCACCGTCAACAACCTGACGCTGAACCAGGCCGCCGAGTCGCTCTCCGCCGCGCCGGCCCGCCTGCTCGGCCTCGCCGACTCGATCGGCTCGCTGGAGACCGGCAAGAACGCCGACCTGGTGGTCGTCGACTCCGAGAGCTACGACCTGGTCGCCGTGATGCGCCGCGGCGAGTGGATCACCGGCGCCGAGAAGTTCGCCCCGGTCACGTCCGTCTGACCGACGGCCACGGCCGCCCGCCCCCTCCGCACAGAGGGGACGGGCGGCCGTGGTGTGCCCGGGGCCGGTCAGCCGGCGCTGGCTTCGAGCGTCACCTGGTCGATCAGGACGGTGCCGCCCACCGGGGCCGAGACGGTCACGGTGTTCGGTCCGGCCTGGAGCGGCGGAGTTATGTAGGTGGTGTACCAGGAGGACGCCGCGTCCTTGCCCGGCGAGTAGTTCCGGAACGCCAGACCGCTCGGCCAGTCCTTGCCGTTGACGGCGACCGTCGCCTTCACGTCGGCCCCGGGGTTGTTGAAGTGCACGGTCAGCTTGTACGTCCCGGCCGCGGCGACCTCGCCGGTCCAGGTCACCGAGGACCCGGCCTGGAGCGTCAGATAGCTGCCGTCCGCCGACTTGGCGCCCTTGACGGTGTTCCCGGACGGCGCGTTCTGGCCCTGCAGCTGGCTCGCGTCCACGGTGCCGGGGCCGTTGGCCGGGGCGGCACTGGCCGAGGGCGAGGGGGCGGTACTGCCCGCCGTGGTGGTCGGGGTGACGGGCGCGCTGGCCGAGGGCGTCGGCTTGTCGTCCTTGTCGCCTTCCGGGTCACCGGTGGAGAGCGCTATCCCGGCCCCGATCGCGATCGCCGCGACCACCGCCACGGCACCGATCACCGCACCCTTGCTCCGGCCGCTGCTCGGCCGCTCCTCCCCCGGCTGCGGGCGGGAGTGCTCGGCGTAGCGGGTCTGCTGGGTCGGCACACCGCCGTACTCGGGCTGCTGCTGCGGGTACGGCTGGGCGGGCTGCCCCTGCGGGTACCCCTGCTGTTGCTGCGGCGGGTAGGGCTGCTGCGGCGGGTACGGCTGCTGACCGTACGGGGCCTGCTGCCCGTACTGGGCACGGCCCACCTCCATCGGGCGGCTGTACGACGTGCGCGGCACGCCCTGCTGCGGCTCGGCCGACTGCGCGGCGCTGCCGTCGGCCGGGCGGTAGAGATAGCCGAAGGGATCGTCGTCCTGCGGTGCACCGCCCTCCGGGCTCTCGGGCACTCCGTTGCTGCCGGCGGTCGTCACGGTGGTCAACTCCCCATCGCGGTCGCGCCGCCCGGCTGCCGTGCCGCCGGCGCAAGTCATGGTCGCTCGTACCCGGGAACCCTACCTGCCGTCTCCCACAGCGGGGAAAGAGCCCTTGACAACCGGCGGGTAGCTCGCGCCCGGCGGGGCCGCGCCGCTGCTCAGCCCGCCCGTCGGTGCGAGCGCTCTCCCCGGGCCCCGCGCACCGAGCCGCCCCTGGCCCGCTTCTCGTCGTACATCCGCTCGTCCGCGGTGTGCAGCACCTCCTCGATGCTCATCCCGCAACCCGCCCAGCCGACGCCGAGGCTGACGCCGACCCGCATCGCCCGGCCGTCGATCCGCATCGGCGGGATGATCGCGTTGCGCAGCCGGTGGGCGAGGTCCTTGGCCTCCTCCCGGCCGATGCCGTCGGCCAGCACCACGAACTCGTCGCCGCCGAGCCGGGCCACCGTGTCGCCGTCCCGGACGGCCCCGCTCAGCCGGCGGGCGACCTCGACCAGGACGGCGTCGCCCGCGTTGTGGCCGAACCGGTCGTTGATCGACTTGAAGCCGTCGAGGTCGCAGAAGAGCACCGCGAGCCCCTTCTCCACCGCGGCCGCGCCGCCCGAGCGGAACGGGCCCGACCAGACCTCGCCGCCCGCACCCTGGTCGGCGGGGACCACGGCGTGCACATGTTCGCCGTAGCCGCCCGGCCAGTCCGTCCCGCCCGGGGGGAAGTCCGGCCCGGGCTGCCCGTCGGGCGCGCCGTAACCGTGCACCGGCCCGGACCGCGGGTCCGTCCCCTCCAGCCCCCCGTACGCGGCGTGCGCGCTGTAGGAGTCGGCCGGGTAGCCGGGGTACGCCTGCGGGTAAGCCCCCTCGCCGTGCCCGGCGACGGCGCCGACGGCCTGCGGCTCGTTGCAGAGCCGCCGCCCCAGCCGGGCCTTGAGCTCGGCGCCGTTGGGCAGGCCGGTGAGCGCGTCGTGGCTGGCCCGGTGCGCCAGTTGGAGCTCGTGGCGCTTGCGGTCCTCGATGTCCTCGACATGGGTGAGCAGGAAGCTCGGGCCCTCGGCGGCGTCGGCGACGATCGAGTTCCGCAGACAGACCCACTGGTAGCCGCCGTCCCGCCGGGACAGCCGCAGTTCCGCCCGGCCGCTCTCGGCGCTGGTGCGCTCCAGCAGGGCGCGGTCCTCGGGGTGGACGAGATCGGCGAAGCTCTGCTGCCGGAGCACCGCGCGGGGGCGGCCGAGCAGCCGACAGAGCGCGTCGTTGACCCTGGTCAGCTGGCCGCGCCCGGCACCGTGCAGCTCGGTGATGGCCATCCCGCTGGGCGCGTACTCGAAGGCCTGGCGGAAGCTCTCCTCGCTGGCCCGCAGCGCCTGCTGCTCCTTCTCCAGGCGGGCCAGCGCACGCTGCATCTCGGCGCGCAGCCGGGCGTTGCCGATCGCGATGGAGGCCTGGAGGGAGAACATCTCCAGCGCCTCGCGGGTCCAGGCGCCGGGCCGCTTGCCGCTGCGCGGACGGTCCACCGAGAGGACGCCGAGCAGGTCGCCGCCGGCGCTGTACATCGGGGCGAGCAGCCCGTCGGCGGGGTGCCAGTCGTTGGCGTAGACGGGCTGCGGGCCGTCCCCGATCCAGCGCGGGATGTCGCTGGCGACGGCCCAGCCCCGGTCGTAGGGGAGGAAGCGCAGGGTGCCCCAGTGGTCGCTGACGCCGAGCAGCCGGTCCCAGGACTCGCGCGAACCGACCTGGCCGAGCAGGACGGAGGGGCCGCCCATGGCGCTCTCCTCCAGCTCCCAGACGGCCGCCACCACGAGGTCGCCGTCCGGGCGGACGAGGCTGACCGCGGCGGCGTCGAAGCCGAGCCCGTGCACCGCGCCCTCGACCACGGCCTGCAGCGTGCCCGCCAGGCTGCGGGCAGCGTTGAGGTCCGCCACGACCCGGTGCAAGGTGCGGAGGGTCGCGAGACGGACGTACGGCTCCGACTCGGCTTCCATGCGGGGGCTCCCCGGCTGCTTCGGATAGTTCTTGAATGGTTATCGTCCGATTGCCAGAAGAACTGAATCACAGGGAGCACAGCGTTCGGCACGCTCGGTCAGCAATAGGCCGCCACTTGTGACTTAAATCACACAAGACTTATGCGCCCTTAATCAGTTCATCCGTCCCGTATGGGGACATAGGGCTTCATCGGGATATTTCTCCTGGTCGGCCGCATTGACCGCGCACTGAAGCCACCTGACGGCCGGCGGGCTCCCTGCTTCACTCCTGCGGGTGAGTCCGGCGGCGAACCGTAACCTCTGCGCCGTTGGTCCTACGACCACGGCCCGATGCCGTTCTGCCCGGCCGCCGACTACCGTGCGGTACGTGTACTCGTCCCCGCAGCCCGAAGCTGCCCCCCAAGCGACGCCCGACGAGTTCCGGGCAGCGCTCTCCCAGCTCGCCTCCGGCGTGAGCCTGGTGACCGTCCACGACCCGGAGGACGGCGAGGACGTCGGCATGACCGCCACGTCCTTCCTCTCCGTCTCGCTGGAGCCGCCACTGGTGCTGATCTCCGTCCGCGAGGACTCCCGGATGGACGACGTGCTCTCCCGGACCGACACCTGGGCGGTCTCGCTGCTCGCCGAGGAGCAGAAGGCGCTCGGCTCGCGGTTCGCCATGAAGGGCCGGCTCAGCGACCGGCTGCTGTTCGCCGACGCGCCGCACCACCGCGGCCCGCTCACCGGCGCACCGCTGATCGACGGGGCGCTCGCCACCGTCGAGTGCCGCACCGAGCAGCGGATAGCCGCCGGTGACCACACCCTGCTGCTCGGCCGCGTCCTGGAGGCCGTGGTGCCGAACCCGGGCGGCCGCCCGCTGCTCTACTTCCGCGGCTCCTACCGGCAGCTGGGCTGACCCGCTCCCCGGCCCCGGGCTAGTCGGAGTGCGGAGCGCGCCGGCCCTGCTTCAGCTCGGAGCGGTGCCGCTTGTTGGACAGCCGCCGCTCGACCATGCCCCGGCTCGGCTTCGTGGCCCGGCGCGACTTCGGCGGCGGCGCGGTGGCCTCGCCCAGCAGCGACGCCAGCCGGGCCGCGGCGACCTCGCGGTTGCGCCACTGCGAGCGGTGCTCCGAGGCCCGCACCACCAGCACCCGCCCGTCCACCAGCCGGCCGGCCAGCCGCTCCAGGGCGCGCTGCTTCCAGACCTCGGGCAGCGCCGCGGAGGCCGCCAGGTCGTAGCGCAGCTCCACCTGGGTGTCGGAGGTGTTGACGTGCTGGCCGCCGGGGCCGGAGGAACGGGAGAAGCGCCAGACGAGCTCGGTGTCGGGGACGACCACCGAGCCCCGTACGCGGATGGGCTCGGGCATGCGCCCATCATCCCGTGCCCGGGGCCGCCGGTCACCCGGTTATCCGGCCGCGCCCGCAACCCCGACAATGGCGTACGTGATCGAGCTCGGCTACTCCCTCTCCAACCGCTTCCCCGACCCCCCGCAGACCGACTACCGCAGCGCCTCCGTGCACACCCTGCGGTACGACCTCTTCTGCGGCGACGTCTACCTCGACGCCGACGGGACGGAACTGTCCACCGACTGGAAATGGGTGCCGGTGCTCGATTTCGCCTGGGCCCTGTGCGACATCGCCGAGCAGCTGGACCGCGACCCGGACGGCAGCCGCGCGGCCCGGGTGCAGACGGCCGACCTCGACTTCACCCAGAACACCGAGCTGCTGCGGTTCGCCCGCCGCTTCAACTGGGTCGAGGTCACCGCGACCTGGCTGCCGGACGAGCCACCCGCCGTCGTCCGCCACAGCGAGCTGCGGCGCGAGGCCAGGGACTTCCTCCAGGACACCCTCGCCGATCTCTTCGACATGCACCCCGACCTGGCCGACAATCCGAACATCTGGTCACTTCAGGGCCGCTACCGTCGAATCTGACCACTTCGCGTGCCCGCCCCGATCGGCCTGTTCCGACGGTTCATTGCCCTCGTCTTTGCCCAACCGTGATTCACCGCGGAAATTGGCCACCCGGTACGGAACCAAGTCACCGGGCTCTCGCGTTATCCGGGTCAAAGCAACGAAGGGACAGCAAACACCATGCCAGTGAGCCTCTCCAAGGGTGGCAACGTCTCGCTGACCAAGGAGGCCCCCGGCCTGTCCGCGGTCACCATCGGACTCGGCTGGGACGTCAGGACCACGACCGGTGCCGAGTTCGACCTCGACGCCAGCGCGATCGTGCTGAACGCGGACGGCAAGGTGCTGTCCAACGGCCACTTCGTCTTCTTCAACAACACCAGCACCCCGGACGGCACCGTCGTCCACACCGGTGACAACCGCACCGGCGAGGGCGCGGGCGACGACGAGGCGATCAACGTCAACCTCGCCGGCCTGCCGGCCGAGGCCGCCAAGATCACCTTCCCGGTCTCGATCTACGACGCCGTGGCCCGCTCGCAGAACTTCGGCCAGGTCCGGAACGCCTACATCCGCGTGATCAACGCGGCCGGCGGGGCCGAGATCGCCCGCTACGACCTCTCCGAGGACGCCGCCACCGAGACCGCCATGATCTTCGGCGAGCTCTACCGCAACGGTGCCGAGTGGAAGTTCCGCGCCGTCGGCCAGGGCTACGCCTCCGGTCTGGCGGGCATCGCCCAGGACTTCGGCGTCCAGCTCTGACGCCACCCCGGACACGCCGAAGCGCCCGGCCCTCCACCACGGAGGGCCGGGCGCTTCGGCGTTGACGGCCACCGGAAACACTGCGGCGCGGGCAGCCGGTCGGACCGGCCGCCCGCGCCGACGGCGCCGGGTTCAGCGCGAGGCGCGCAGCTCCGGAAGCTGGAGCAGTTCGGTCTCGTCGTGCGGGGTCAGATCGACGACCTCGGGCTCCACCGCCGCTTCCTCCGGCGCGGGAGACCCTGCCTGCACCATCGAAGCGGCGTGCGCCTGCGCCTCTGCCTGGGCCTGGGCCTGAGCGGCGACGGCCTCGTCCCCCACCACGTCCGCCAGATCGGCGCGCTCGCCCAGCTCCGAGACGCTCCCGACGGCCGGCGTCGGAGCCGCCGCCCGGACGGCCGCGCCGGAGCTGCGGCCGAAGAAGCTGAAGCCCTGCCCCCGGACCTGCCCGGACTGCACCGGCCGCGGCCGGTGCCGCTCGGCCGGCACCACGGGCGCGGCGGGCGTCCCGCCCAGCTGCTCGACGGTCGCGGTCAGCACCGGCCGCGCGGGTGACCCGCCGACCGCCGGCCGTTCGCCCACGGCCTGGTCCTCCGCCGCCACGGACGCGGCCGACGCCGGGGCAGGCACCGCAGGAGCCACCGGAGCGGGCACTGCGGGCACCACCGGAGCCGGTACGGGCGCGGGGGCCGGAACCGGTGCGGCGGGCGCCGTACGAGCCCGCAGCGCGACCTGCGCACCGGCCGCCCGCTCACGCTGCGCCTCCTGCGCCGCCGCACGCCGCTCCAGCTGCCGCAGCACGGCCGCCGCGCGGACGAACGCCGCCGGGCTGGCCGGGTACCTGGGACGGCTCGCGGCCAGCGCCCGCTGGGTCGCCTCGGCCTCCTTGAGCGCCTGCTCGGCGACGGCGACGGCCCGCTCGCGCAGCAGCCGGGCGATCTCCGTCTCGGCCTTCGCCAGCCGAGACTTCTCGGCGGTCAGCCGGCGGCCGAACCGGGTGGCCCGCTCCTCGGCGACCTCCGCCGCGTACTCGGCCTCGGCGAGCTGCTCCTCGAAGCGCTCCTCGGCCCGCAGCCGCTGCGCGGCGGAGGCCTCGGCGGCCGCCCGCGCGGCCCGGTCGCGCTGGCGCAGCAGCACCGCGATCCCGAGCGTGGCGAGCACCGCGGCGACACCCACCGAACGCACCAGGACGGTGTCCTGACTGAAAAGCAGCGCGGCCACCGCGGCGACGATGAGCACGCCGGCGGCGGTGGGGGGAAAGACCCGGCCGAGGACGGAGGAATGACGGTGGCGTCCGCGAGACATGCCAAGAAACTAGCGTGCGAATTGGGGCCGTGTCAGCCCAGGGTCCCCTTTAGCCCTTGACAGCACGCAACCTTTACCGCACGTGCCCGGCCCCTCACTCAAGATCACCGAGTGCCGCCCGCTCAGCGGGGGGATGCCGCCGGGCCGCTCGGGTCGTCGTGGTTCTCCGGCAGCTTGCAGACGTGCTGCAGCCAGAGCGCCGCCGCGATCACCGCCGCACCGGCCAGCACCGCGAAGCCAGCCGTGACGGCCTGGTCCTTGCGCGCCGACACGTCCAGCTCGCCCAGCAAGTAGATCCCCGCGCCCGCGTAGATGCCGGTGACCACCGCCGAGACCAGCGCGCTCGCCTGCCCCAGCACCACCGCCCGGGCCGCGCCGAGCGGGTCGACCCCCTTCGCCCCGGGCTGCCGCTCGCGCGCCGCCTTCAGCCGGGACCGCAACGAGAGCGCGGTGGCCAGCAGGATCACCGCCACCGCGGCCAGCACCACCGGCGCCGCGCCGGGCACGGCCGGCAGGGTGTCCAGGGAGGCCCAGAGCTTGGAGCCGGCCCAGGACAGCGCCGTCGTAGCGGCGGTGATGCCGACCAGCAGACGGAGGCGAAGCAGCTTCACTCGGACGAGGTCCTTTCCCGGGGTACCGGAGACGGGCGGCCGCCCCCGGGCTGGGCCCTCTCCCCCGGCAGCCGGGCCGGGAGCGTGCCCCCGGCCCGTTGACGGGCAGGAGCCGAGGGCGGGTACGACGGCGTCAGGCCACCGTACCGGGCCCGGCCGGGCGGACACCCGCACGGAGGGCGGACACCTACTCGTACGGCCGGAGCCCCCGCCCGAGTTCCCCGGCCGCGGCCGGTGCCGGTTATTCCGGCAGGGTCAGCCGGATGTCCTCACGCCGCCGGACCCCCTGGGAGTCCGGACCGCCGAGCGCCGCCAGCAGCTCGGCGACCTGGCCCCGGCCGGGCAGCTCGGCCTCCGGCTGGGCGTCCAGCCAGGGAGCGAGCACGAAGGCCCGCTCGTGCGAGCGCGGGTGCGGCAGCAGCAGCTGCGGGTCGTCGCTGGTGACGCCCTCGTAAGTGAGGATGTCGACGTCCAGGGTGCGCGGGCCCCAGTGGACGGTGCGGACCCGGCCGAAGGCGTCCTCGATCGCGTTGCCGCGCTCCAGCAGGTCCTGCGGCGGCAGCGAGGTGCGCAGCACGACCACCGCGTTGTAGTAGTTGGGCTGCTCGTCGGGGCCGCCGACGGCCGCCGTCTCGTACACCGCGGAGACGGCCTTGATCCTGAGGCCGGGGGTGTCGGCGAGGGCGTCCACGGCGCCCTGGAGGGTGTCCAGACGGTTGCCCAGGTTGCTGCCGAGGGCGATCACGGCGCAGCGCTGGCTGTGCAGCGTGGTGTCGGCCGAGTCCACCCGGCTCTCCAGGTCGAACGTGGTCGGCGGGGCGGTCGGGTCGCTGGTGCTCATCGGATTCCCTCTGCGGCTGGAACGGGGTACGCGGCGTGGGTCATGCGCGGCCCCGGTGGATGGTCACGGTCACGTCGTCGAACGGCACGGTGATCGGGGCGTCCGGCTTGTGCACGGTGACCTCGACCCCCTCGACCGGGTCGTGCTTCAGGCACTGGTCCGCGATGCGCTGGGCCAGGGTCTCGATCAGGTCGACCGGCTCGCCGGCGATGATCGCGGTGACCTCCTCGGCCACGATGCCGTAGTGCGCCGTACGGGTGAGGTCGTCTCCGGCCGCGGCGGGGCGGGTGTCCAGGTACAGCACCAGGTCCACCACGAAGGTCTGGCCCTCGATGCGCTCGCGCTCGAAGACGCCGTGGTGGCCCCGGGCTCGCAGGCCCCGCAGGGTGACGCGGTCCAGCAAACGAATCACTGCTCCCAGTCGGACGGGCCCCGCCCCCGTGGAAAAGACGTGGGCAGGCAGGGTGAAGGCGGGCATCGCGCTCGCCACTCCGTTTCGAATCTACCCGCGAGCGCTGACAACGCCTGACCGTCCTACCCGGCACGAACCGTCGCCACGCACACCCCAATGGCAATTGACATGAACGTTCGGTGACCACTCGGACATTCCCGGGCCACCACCCGGTACTGATTTCCCGCCGGCGCCCGATTCAGTCCTCGTCGTCCTCGTCGCCGCTGGTCAGGACGGGTGAACCATGGTGCGACCAGAGCCTCCACCCGGCCGGGGTCCGGCGGAAGAGATTGGTCGAGACGACCTTTCCGCCGATCAGCGGGCCGAGTTCGCCCTCCTCCTCGGCCTCACCGCCGGAGAGGATGTTCTCGGTGCACGTGACAAGGGCCACATCGCCGTGCACCTCGGCCTCGACATCGGTCAGGAAAAACTGGATGTACTCCGTGTTCATCATGATCAGCATGTACGAGCGGGTCACCTGGGCCCGTCCGCGCAGCACCGGCCAGCCGGGGTGCACACACACCACGCCGCCCTTGTCGTCGGCGTCGGCGGCCCCCAGCCAGGCGTTCTCGACCGCCTCCAGATCGCCGTTCTCCAGGGCCTCGTACAGCGCCTGGTTGGCCGCCAGTACGGCCTCCCGGTCCGCCTCACGGGCCCGCTGTCCCGCGGTCTCGCCACTCACCCTGCCGTCACCTGCCACTGGCCCTCCCGTCTCGCCTCCCTCCTTGCCTGCCAACGGGCAGGAGGAGCCCTACCGAGCCGCGCGCTGCCAGGCCGCGACCACCCGGACGGCGTCCGCCGTGCCGGACACGTCGTGCACCCGCACCGCCCAGGCACCGGCCCGGGCCGACAGCACCGACACCGCGGCGGTCGCGTCGTCGCGCTCCCGGGCCGGGCGCAGTTCCCCGGTTTCCGGGTCGGCGAGCAGCGTACCCAGGAACCGCTTGCGCGATGCGGCGACGAGCACGGGACGCCCGAGCGCGGTGAGGGCGTCGAGACGGCCGAGCAGGGCCCAGTTGTGCTCGGGGGTCTTGGCGAAGCCCAGACCGGGGTCGAGGATCAGCTGCTCCTCCTTGACGCCCGCCGCCAGCAGCGCCTCCACCCGGGCGGTCAGCTCGCCGACCACGTCCGCGACCACGTCGTCGTAGACCGCCAGGGCGTCCATGTCGGCGGACTGCCCGCGCCAGTGCATCACCACGAAGGGCGCGCCGGTCTCGGCCACCACCCGGGCCATCGCCGGGTCGGCGAGGCCGCCGGAGACGTCGTTGACCACCCGGGCGCCGGCCGCGACGGCCTGCTCGGCGACCACGGCGCGCATGGTGTCGATGGAGACGACCACCCCGGCGTCGGCCAGTTCGCGCACCACCGGCAGCACCCGGCGGAGCTCCTCCTCCTCGGACACCCGCTGCGAGCCGGGCCGGGTGGACTCGCCCCCGACGTCCACCAGGTCCGCGCCCCTGGCCCGGAGCGCGAGTCCGTGCGCGATCGCGCGGGCGGGGTCGTGCCACATCCCGCCGTCCGAGAAGGAGTCGGGCGTGACGTTGACCACGCCCATCACGGCGCAGCGGTCGAGCCGCGGCAGTCCGGCCGGAAGGGAGAAGGACAGCAAATCGCTCATACCCCCATTATCGAACGGAGCCCCCGCCGAGGATTCTCGGCGGGGGCTCCGTCCAGGTCGGCGGCGGCGTGGTCAGGCGGCCTCGCCGACCTCCGGCCGGGCCGGGGCGGGCATCAGGCCCTCCCGCTGGCGCCTGCGGCCCAGGCGCGGCATGCCGAGGGTGATGAAGGCCTCGGCCTGCATCGCGGCGAATCCGATCCGCGGCAGGTCGCGGGTGTTGGGGAAGACCAGGAAGCGCGGCTCCCACTCGGGCTGGAACTTGGCGTTGAACTTGTACAGCGACTCGATCTGGAACCAGCGCGAGAGGAACACCAGCAGCCCGCGCCAGGCCCGCAGCACCGGGCCGGCGCCGATCCGCTCGCCGCGGGCCAGCGCCGATCGGAACATCGCGAAGTTGAGCGACACCCGGCGCACGCCCATCGCGGGCACGGCCTGCAGGGCGGCGACGATCAGCAGTTCGTTCAGGCCCGGGTCGGCGGCCCGGTCGCGGCGCATCAGCTCCAGCGAGATGCCGTCCGGCCCCCAGGGCACGAAGTGCAGCACGGCCTTCAGGTCGTCCCCGGTCTCGCCCTCCTCCGGGGCCTTGTGGGCGGTGACCACCACGCAGGCGTCGTCGCCCGGGTCGCCGAAGCGGCCGAGGGCCATCGAGAAGCCGCGCTCGGTGTCGGTGCCGCGCCAGCGGGCGGCGGCATCGGCGATCCGGTACTTCTCCTCCTGGCTGAGGTCGGCGACCCGCCGCACCTGGCAGGAGTAGCCGTTGCGCTCGATCCGCTTGACCATCTGGCGGACGTTGCGCATGGCCCGCCCGGCGAGCGAGAAGGTGCCGGTGTCGACGATCGCCTCGTCGCCCAGCTCCAGCGCGTCCAGGCCCGCCTCGCGGGTCCAGACCTCGCCGCCGACCTCGCTGCAGCCCATCACGGCCGGCACCCAGGCGTGCTCGCGGGCCTCGGCCATGAACACCTTGATCGCGCCCGGCCAGGCCTCCACGTCGCCGACCGGGTCACCGGAGGCGAGCATCACGCCGGAGACCACCCGGTAGGAGATCGCCGCCTTGCCGGTGGGCGAGAAGAGCACGCTCTTGTCGCGGCGCAGCGCGAAGTAGCCCAGCGAGTCCCGCTCGCCGTGCCGGTCGAGCAGCCCGCGGACCTTCTCCTCGTCCTCGGTGGTCAGCTCCGGCTTCGGCTTCTCCGGGCGCAGCGCCAGGTAGGCGGTGGTGAAGGCGGTGAACAGGCCCATGCCGCCGAGCAGGTAGGCGACCAGGTCGGACATCCGGTCCGCGTTGTAGTGGACCGGCCCCTCGAAGCCGAACAGCCCGTACCCGACATGCTGGAGCCGCTCGAACAGGCCCGGGTGGCCGATCTCGTACTTGGCCCGGGTGCTCACGATCAGCAGGCCGAGCAGCACGCTGACGGTGCCCATGACGACCAGGTTGACCACGGCCCGCCAGCGGGTGCGCGGGTCCGCCTTGGCGTAGAACTCGCGCTGGTGCACCAGCATCACCGCGAACAGCACCAGCGAGACCACCGCCGGGCCGATCTGGTGCCAGCGCAGGATGTGCAGTGCGGCGCCGACCGGCAGCAGCACGCAGACCGCGCGCCAGGCGCGCCGCTTGCGCCGGCGCAGCGCGTGGGCGAGCAGCACCAGCAGCAGGCCGATCATCAGCGTCCCGGCCGCGGCCAGGGTGGTGGTACCGCCGGGCAGCTGCCCGGCGAAGCTGTGCACCTTGCTGTGCCGGAGCCTGGGGAACACCGCGCTGGCGATGTCCACCAGCCCGATCAGCAGACAGGCGTAGCCGACCACGCCGGGGAGCCAGGCCCTCGGAACGGCGGCGGCTTGGGTGCGAAGCGTCTGCAGACTGCGCCGACGACGCGGCTGCTCGGGGCTCGGCTCAACGGACACGGGAACGCTCATGGAAGCTCAGCGTAGAGGCTGTGGAGCGGTGTCCTGTCACTCCGGGGGAGGAGTTGTGATGGACCTTCATGCCTTTTCCTTCATCAGGCAATACGCATACCAAGGAACCGGAAACGGAAGGTAAACCGGAACCGAGCACGCGCTGCGATTGAGCCGAGGGTGGGAGCCGGAGCCCCGGTGCCGCGTGGCGCGACGGGGCCCTCACGTACGCGGTACGTACGGTGGACGCCGCATTCTAGGGCTCCGGTTGCGTCCGGTCACTCCCGGCCTCCCCTGCCTGCCCCGGCGCCCGGACAGCCTAGCCGCGGTGGCCCCGGCTGACGGACCGCCAGACGATGAAGCCCGCACCGCAGTGTCCTACCGGAAGGCCGACGGCATGGAACTGACCAGCAACGCGCTGGTGAACTCGCTGCTCGCACTCGGCGCGGCGGCCCTGGTCGCCACCCTCTGGCTCTGGCCCCGGCTGGCCCGCCAGCGCCCGCTGCCGGTGCTCGGCCGGATCGGACTGATGACGGTCACTCAGGCTCTGGTCCTGGCCGTGCTGGCGCTGTCCGTCAACAACTCCTTCGGCTTCTACACCTCGTGGGACGACCTGCTGAACCCCGGCGGCGCCAAACTGACCCTCACCAGCAACGAGAACCACAAGGGCGGCGCACCGGCCTCCGACGAGCTGGTCCAGCCGAGCACCGAGGGCGGCCTGGAGACCGTCACCGACCTGCCCAAGGGTCCCCCGAAGGAGGTCGGCAAGGTGGAGTCGGTCGAGATCACCGGCACGGAGAGCGGCCTCTCCGACCAGATGTTCGTCTACCTGCCGCCCGAGTACTTCGACCCGAAGCTCGCCATGGTCCGCTTCCCGGTGCTGCTCGCCCTGGCCGGCTTCCCCGGCACCACCCTGCAACTGCTCAAGGAGCTGCCCGTCCCGCAGACCGCCTGGGAGCTGCGGAAGACCGGGAAGATGGCACCCGCCATCATCGTGCTGGCCCGCCCGACCGTCGCCCCGCCCCGCGACACCGAGTGCGTCGACGTGCCCGGCGGGCCGCGCACCGAGTCCTGGTTCGCCAAGGACGTGCCCGAGGCGCTCCGCTCGGCCTACCGGGTCAGCCGCTCGCCCTCCTCCTGGGGTGTGCTCGGCTTCTCCTCCGGCGGGAGCTGCGCGCTCCGTCTGGCGATGCGCTTCCCGGAGGTCTACGGCAACGGCACCGGCATGCACGCCGACTTCAAGGTGGCCGAGGACCAGTTCACCGGCGGCAACCTCTTCGGCGGCGATCAGACCCTGGCCGCCCAGAGCGACCTCGACTGGCGGCTGCAGAACCTCCCGGCGCCGGCCCTCTCACTGCTGGTGATCAGCACCCGCAAGGAGTCGGACTACCCGGACACGCTGAGGTTCGTCGACCACGCCCGGCAGGTGGCGGCCGCCAACCCGCAGTTCAAGGTCGATTCGCTCTACCTGGACGACGGCGGCCACAACTTCGAGAGCTGGGTCCGCGAGCTGCCCGCCGCCCTGGAGTGGATGAGCGCCCGGCTCAACTGGGCCTGACCGGCGGCGCGGCCGGGAAGGTGGCCACCCTCCCGGCCGGGCTCGCCCGCACCGCACGGGGTGCTCTGAGCGCATCCGCCGCCCGCTACCGCTACCGCTACCGCCCGATGATCAGGCTCATCGCCTCGGCCCGGGTGGCCGGGTCGCGCAGCTGGCCGCGCACGCAGGAGGTGATCGTCTTGGCGCCGGGCTTGCGGATGCCGCGCATCGACATGCACATGTGCTCGCACTCGACCACGACGATCGCGCCGCGCGGTTCGAGGATCCGCATCAGCGCGTCCGCGACCTGGCTGGTGAGCCGCTCCTGCACCTGCGGGCGGCGGGCGTAGACGTCGACCAGCCGGGCCAGCTTGGACAGCCCGGTGATCTTGCCGCTGGTGGACGGGATGTACCCGACGTGCGCGACGCCCCGGAACGGCACCAGGTGGTGCTCGCAGACCGAGGTCAGCTCGATGTCCTTGACCAGCACCATCTCGTCGTGGCCGAGGTCGAAGGTGGTGGTCAGAACGTCCTCGGGCTCCTGCCAGAGGCCGGCGAATATCTCCTTGTACGCCCGGGCCACCCGGGCCGGGGTCTCCAGCAGACCCTCGCGGTCCGGGTCCTCCCCCACGGCGAGCAGCAGCTCGCGAATGGCGTTCTCGGCCCGCTTCTGGTCGAAGGTCCCGACGGTGGACGAACCGTCGAGCGTCACCGGGTCGATCATGCGGGCCTCGCTAACTAGGTGGGACTTGGCTTAACAGCACGGATGCCGCGCCTCCAGGGTACAAACCCTGGTGACGCGGCATCCATTCCGTCCTTTGCCAGGCGGCCGGATCAGCCCTCGGCGGGCGGCTCGGTCGGCAGCGGCGGGAGCTTCACCACGTCGACCGGGGTGGTCTCCGCAGCGGCGGCGCCGTTGGTCAGCGCCAGCTCCTTCGGGGACTGCACCGGCGGCCGGGTGGACGGCGTGCGCCGGGACGAGCCCGTCCAGGCCGGCCGGGCCGGGCGCTTGACGATCGTCGCGAAGATCTCGGCGATCTGCTCCTTGTTGAGGGTCTCCTTCTCCAGGAGCTCCAGGACCAGGTTGTCGAGCACGTCGCGGTTCTCGACCAGGATCTCCCAGGCCTCGTTGTGCGCGGTCTCGATGAGCTTCTTGACCTCTTCGTCGACCAGCCCGGCGACCTCTTCCGAGTAGTCGCGCTGGTGGCCCATCTCACGGCCCAGGAACGGCTCGGCGCTGTCCGAACCGAACTTGATCGCGCCGAGCCGCTCGGTCATCCCGTACTGGGTGACCATGGCGCGGGCCGTCGCGGTGGCCTTCTCGATGTCGTTCGACGCACCGGTGGTCGGGTCGTGGAAGACCAGCTCCTCCGCCGCGCGGCCGCCCAGCATGTAGGCCAGCTGGTCCAGCATCTCGTTGCGGGTGGTGGAGTACTTGTCCTCGTCCGGCAGCACCATGGTGTAGCCGAGGGCCCGGCCGCGGGACAGGATGGTGATCTTGTGCACCGGGTCGCTGTTGGGGCACGCCGCCGCCACCAGGGCGTGGCCGCCCTCGTGGTACGCGGTGATCTTCTTCTCCCGGTCGGACATGATCCGCGTGCGCTTCTGCGGACCGGCCACGACGCGGTCGATCGCCTCGTCCAGGATGCCGTTGTCGATCAGCTTCTTGTCCGAACGGGCGGTCAGCAGAGCGGCCTCGTTGAGGACGTTCGACAGATCCGCGCCGGTGAAGCCGGGGGTGCGCTTGGCGACGGCCGAGAGGTCGACGTCCGGCGCGATCGGCTTGCCCTTCTGGTGCACCTTGAGGATGTCCAGCCGGCCCTGGAGGTCGGGACGCTCCACCGCGATCTGGCGGTCGAAGCGGCCCGGGCGCAGCAGCGCCGGGTCCAGGATGTCGGGGCGGTTGGTGGCGGCGATCAGGATGACGCCGCCCTTGACGTCGAAGCCGTCCATCTCGACCAGCAGCTGGTTGAGGGTCTGCTCGCGCTCGTCGTGGCCACCGCCGAGGCCCGCACCGCGGTGCCGGCCGACGGCGTCGATCTCGTCGACGAAGACGATCGCCGGGGCGTTCGCCTTGGCCTGCTCGAAGAGGTCGCGGACCCGGCTGGCGCCGACACCGACGAACATCTCGACGAAGTCGGAACCCGAGATCGAGTAGAACGGCACCCCGGCCTCGCCCGCGACGGCACGCGCCAGCAGGGTCTTACCGGTACCGGGCGGGCCGTACAGCAGCACGCCCTTGGGGATCTTGGCGCCGACCGCCTGGAACTTGGCCGGCTCCTGCAGGAACTCCTTGATCTCGTGGAGCTCCTCGACCGCCTCGTCCGCACCGGCGACATCCGAGAAGGTGGTCTTCGGGGTGTCCTTGGTGAGCAGCTTGGCCTTGGACTTGCCGAACTGCATGACGCGCGAGCCGCCGCCCTGCATCTGGTTCATCAGGAACAGGAAGACCAGGACGATGATCACAATGGGCAGCATCGACAGCAGCAGGCTGACGAAGGTGCTCTGCTTCTCCGGGCTGATGGTGTAGCCCTCGGAGAGCGTGCTCTGGTCGTTGTCGTTGATCTGGGCCTGGAGCTTGTCGGCGATCGCGACACCCTGGTCGCCGATGTACGAGGCCTGGAACTTGCTGCCGGACGGAACCTTGCCCGTACCGGCGTTGGACAGGCTTGCGCCGTCCTTCAGCTGGATCTTGATCGTGTTCGAGTCACCGGTGGTGATCTGCGCCGACTTGACCTGCTTGGCGTCGATCGCGGCGACGACCTGCCCGGTGTCCACCGTCTTGTAGCCGTTCGAATCCGAAACGACCTGCATCAAGACGATGACGGCGAGGACGGCCAGCACGATCCACATGATCGGCGCACGGAAGTATCGCTTGACGTCCATCCATGCGGGGCGTTGCCGCCCCGTCCCTCCTGCCACTCAACGGCGCCGCGGGGCCGTGGCCGCCGGCGCATCCGGTCTGTGCTCATGTGAAGAGCGGTTTTATTGGACCGTACCGCAGTCCGACCCGCCCGTGGCGGGAGCACAGCGACACGACGTATTTCTTTGTCCCCCCGACTCAACGGGCGGGAACGGCGTACTGTTCCCGCCCGTAGCCCGAACGGAGCTCTCAGCCGCCGTAGACGTGCGGGGCGAGGGTGCCGATGAACGGGAGGTTGCGCAGCTTCTCCGCGTAGTCCAGGCCATAGCCGACCACGAACTCGTTGGGGATGTCGAAACCGACGTACTTGACGTCGATCTCGACCTTGGCGGCGTCGGGCTTGCGCAGCAGGGCACAGACCTCCAGCGAGGCCGGGCCGCGCGAGCCCAGGTTGCCCAGCAGCCAGGACAGCGTCAGCCCGGAGTCGATGATGTCCTCGACGATCAGGACGTCCCGGCCGGCGATGTCGGTGTCGAGGTCCTTGAGGATCCGCACCACACCGGAGGACTTGGTGCCCATGCCGTACGAGGAGACCGCCATCCAGTCCATGGTCACCTGCGAGTGCAGGGTGCGGGCGAGGTCCGCCATGACCATCACGGCCCCCTTGAGGACACCGACGATCAACAGATCCTTGCCTGCGTAGTCCCGGTCGATGCGCTCGGCCAGCTCCAGGAGCTTGGCGTCGATCTCGTCCTTGCTGATGAGCACCTTCGCGAGGTCAGCGCCCATGTCGTTCTGATCCACCGGGGATACGTCCTCAAACGTTCGGGGTCTGTGTGGCCGGCGGCCCGGCGCCCCGGGAGCATGCCTGCCCGTCAGTCGCCCTGTCGCCGAAAGACCAGCGTGCCACACCTGCGGGTGGCCTCGACGCCCCCGGGTAGGTGCAGCGGCCCCTGACCGCGCCATCCGGTGACCAGCAGGTCGATCGTTTCGAGGTGCCGCGCGAAGAGGTCCCCGGCCGGGCAGCCCGCCCGCAGTGCGGCCCTGCGCAGGACCCGGCGGCGCACCGCGGGCGGCAGTTCGGCCAGCTTCACGACCTCCAGGGCGCCCTCGCCGGACCGGAGATCGCGCTCGGCCAGCGCGGCCCACTGGTCCAGGGCGTCGGCGTCGTCGCGGAACAGCCGGGCGGTGCGGGCCAGCGCCTCCACCACGCCGCCGCCGAGATGCTTCTCCAGGACCGGCAGCACCTCGTGGCGCACCCGGGAGCGGGTGTACGCCGGGTCACAGTTGTGCGGGTCGTCCCAGACCGGGATCGACTGGGCGGAGCAGGCCTGCCGGGTGGCGGCCCGGTCCAGCTCCAGCAGCGGGCGGCGGTAGCGGCCCTTCTGGGCGGGCATCCCGGCCAGCGAACGGGAGCCCGAACCCCGGGCGAGGCCCAGCAGCACCGTCTCCGCCTGGTCGTCACGGGTGTGGCCGAGCAGGACGGCGACCGCGCCGTGGCGCTCGGCGGCCTCGTCCAGGGCCGCGTAGCGGGCGTCCCGGGCCGCGGCCTCCGGTCCGCCGGCCCGGCCGACCCGGACCGGGACCGCCTCGACCGGGTCGAGCCCGAGCGAGCGCAGCCGGTCGGCGACCTGGGCGGCGCGGTCGGCGGAGCCGTCCTGGAGGCCGTGGTCGACGGTGACGGCACCGACCCGCAGGCCGATCTTGGGGGCTTCGAAGGCGGCGGCGATGGCCAGGGCCATGGAGTCCGCGCCCCCGCTGACGGCGACCAGGACCAGCGGCGAGCCGGGAGCGGCCGGGGTGCGCGGCAGCCCGGAGGGGTGGCGGTGGGCGTTGCCGATCAGGGTGGTCCCGACGGCGGCGCCGACCAGCGGCGCTCCGCTCGAACGCTCGCGCGGCTCCCGGACCGGGGCGGTGAAGGTGGTGCCGGCCTCGGCGGCGAGGTCGGTGAGCGTGCGGCGTACGGCCAGGCGTATCGCTGCGACGGCGGGGTGTGGGCCCACGGCGGACGACTCCTCGGCGGAGGGGACAGGACGGCGGCGGGCGCGGCGGGAACCGCACCCTCCGTAAGCGCCTCGTTACCGGGCGCTCACAGATGGTGGCAGAAAGGAGCGACCCGCTACGCCACCCGCGCCACCAGTACGACCACCGTCCCACGTACGGGTGAATGGAAAAACGTATCTTCACCCGCCATCTGCACGATTGGACCACTCGTACGAACGGGTTTGACCGCCGTCGGCCACCCTTCGGTGGCCAATCTGATCAGCAGCTCGCGTGATCGGCGGCTGGTCGGCTGGTCGGATCAGTGGGCGACGCGGGCGACCCAGGCGGCCGGGTCGTGGATCTCGTCCTTGGTCGGCAGGGTGTTCGGCGAGGTCCAGACCCGGTTGAAGCCGTCCATGCCGACCCGCTCGACCACACCGCGCACGAAGACCGCGCCGTCCTGGTACTGACGGAGCTTGGCGTCCATGCCGAGCAGTCGGCGGAGCACCAGGTCGAGGCGGTTGGCGCCGCGGTCCCGGCGCTGCTGGAACTTCTCCCGGATCTCCGCCACGCTCGGCACCACGGCCGGGCCGACGCCGTCCATCACCACGTCGGCGTGGCCCTCCAGCAGCGACATCACGGCCGTCAGCCGGCCCAGGATCTCGCGCTGCGCGGGCGACTGGACGACCTCCAGCAGACCGGTGGACGCCGAGCCGTCGCCGCGGCCGGCCAGACCCGGCAGGCCGCCGCCGAGCGAACCGGCCGCGTCCCGCAGGCGGTCCAGCAGCGCGCCCGGGTCGACGTCCGTCTCGGCCAGGAAGGACTGCACCTCGGACTGGATGTGGTCGCGCAGCCACGGGACGGCGGTGAACTGGGTGCGGTGGGTCTCCTCGTGCAGGCAGACCCAGAGCCGGAAGTCCGACGGGTCGACGTCCAGCTCGCGCTCGACGTGCACGATGTTCGGGGCCACCAGCAGCAGCCGGCCCGGGCCCGGGTCCTCGGGGCCGAGCCGGGGCTTGTCGAACAGCGCGGCCGGGCTGTCCGGCGCCTCCAGCGAGGGCTCCGCCGGGGCGAAGGTCTCGTACTGCCCGAGCACCTTGGTGGAGAGGAAGGCCAGCAGGGCGCCGACCTCGATGCCGGTGGCCTTCTCCCCCACCGTGCCGAGGACGCCCGCCGTGGTGCTGCCCGCCCGGCGGGCCTGGAGCTTCTCCACCAGGGGCTGGACGATGGTGCGGAAGCCCGCCACGTTGGCCCGCACCCAGCCGGGGCGGTCCACGATCAGCACCGGGGTCGCGGCCGTCTCGGTGAGACTGCTGGAGCGCATCCCGGTGAACCCCCGGACGTGCTCCTCGGCCTCCAGGGCGTGCCGGCGCAGCTCCGCCACCACGGCCGCCGCTTCGGCGCGGCTCACCTCCGGCCCCGGCCGTACCAGCCTGGTCGCGGTTGCGACCGCGAGATTCCAGTCGACCATGTCAGCACCGCCGCTCGCGCTCGTCATGCCCTCACCGTACGTGCTCCCGTCCGTCGGGGGGAGCCACAGGCGCCGACGTCCTGGGGAGTGGACCGCTCCGGTGCGTCCGGGTCAGTGGCAGCCGCAGGCGGCCAGCCGGGCGACGATGCGGTCCATGGCCGCGCGGGCGGTGTCGGCGGGGGCGGCGGTCCTCGTCATCACGGCGAAGGAGAGCAGCCGGCCGTCGGCGTCCACCACCGTCCCGGCCAGCGTGTTGACGCCGCTCAGGCTGCCGGTCTTGGCGCGGACCAGACCGGCCGCCTCCGCCGCACCGGAGTTGACGCCGAAGCGCTTGCCGAGGGTGCCGGTGAAACCGGCGATCGGCAGGCCGGTCAGCACCGGGCGCAGCTTCGGGTGCTGGTCCGAGGCGGCCAGCGCGAGCAGGTGGACCAGGACGGCCGGCGGGATCGCGTTGTCGGGGTGCAGCCCGCTGCCGTCGTTGAGCACCACTCCGGCCGTCGGCACGCCGAGCCGGGCGAGCTCCTGGGTGACGGCGGTGGCGGCGCCCTCGAAGCTGGCCGGTTGGCCTGCGGCCAGCGCGGCCTGACGGGCGATCGCCTCGGCGAGGGTGTTGTCCGAGGTGGTCAGCAGCCGCTCGACGAGCCGGGCGACGGTCGGTGAGTCCACCCGGCCGAGGACCGGTGCGGCGGCGGGCGCCGGGGCGGCGGACGGCCTGGCCTTGCCGTCGACGGTGATGCCCTGGGCCTTGAGCAGGGCGGCGAAGGCGTCGGCCGCCTGGGCGGCCGGGTCGGCCACCCGGGCCGGCGCCTCCTCGCGGCTCTTCGGGTCGACCTTGCCCTCGTCGATCATCAGCGGGGTGACCAGGGCGATGTTCGCCGCGTCGTGGTTCTTGTGCTGCGGGTTGCCGGAGTAGAGCGAGAGGTCGTAGTCCAGCCTGACCGTGGTGGTGCCGACGGCCCTCAGGGCGGCGGCGGTCTGGCGCGCCAGTGCGTCCAGCGAGGCCGGCGCGGTGTCGGCGTCGGCCGGGAGCCCGCCGATCTGCACCTGGTCGGCGGGCAGCGCGGTGAGCGTCGGGTCCCCGCCACCCACGAGGGTGATCCGGTCCGGGTCCGTTCCCTTGACGACCCGGGTGCTCAGCCGGGTGTCCGCCGGGATCAGCGAGAGCGCGGCCACCGTGGTCGCCAGTTTGGTGGTGGAGGCGGGGGTGGCGGGCGTGTCCGCCCCGGAGCCGTACAGGAGCCGGCCGCCGGCCGCGTCCGCGACGGCGAAGGTGACGGTGCCGAGGCTCTTGTCGCCGAGCGCGCCGGCGAGCGCCTGCTGGAGGCCCTGGAGGGTCGGCACCCCGGCCGTCGGACCGGCCTCGGCGGCGGTCAGGACGCCCGTCGCGGCGGGCGCCGGGCGGCCGGCGGCGGACGGGGCCGCGGAGCCGGACGGGACGGGGGACCGCTCGTCGCCCTCGCCGTGCCCGGCGGTGTGCCCGCCGGGCGAGGGGGACGGCTGCGCGTACGCACCACCCGAGGTCAGGACCGTACCGGCGACCAGCACCGCCGCTCCGAACAGCCCTGCGGCCGTTCCCCGGCGGCGATGCCCCGCCCCGACCCCAGCTCTCACCGACGGCCCCTTTCCCGAGCACTCACTCCCGTAGGAGACACTTGGATTCTGTCAGTCCCTACCTTGGAGGAACCGTTGGAGTTCGACGTCCTTATCGAAATCCCGAAGGGCTCCCGCAACAAGTACGAGGTCGACCACGAGTCCGGTCGTCTGCGGCTTGACCGGATGCTCTTCACCTCGACCCGCTACCCGGCCGACTACGGCTACGTCGAGGGCACGCTCGGCGAGGACGGCGACCCGCTGGACGCGCTGGTCATCCTGGACGAGCCGACCTTCCCCGGTTGCCTCATCAAGTGCCGCGCCATCGGCATGTTCCAGATGACGGACGAGGCCGGCGGCGACGACAAGCTGCTGTGCGTCCCGGCGACCGACCCGCGCTGGGAGCACCTGCGCGACATCCACCACGTGTCGGAGTTCGACCGCCTGGAGATCCAGCACTTCTTCGAGGTCTACAAGGACCTGGAGCCGGGCAAGTCGGTCGAGGGCGCCAACTGGGTCGGCCGCGCCGAGGCCGAGGCCGAGGTCACCGCCTCGATCAAGCGTCTGGCGGAGTCCGGCGGTCACTGAGCCGTCGTACCGATCTCGTTCGTCCAGGGCCGTTCGAGGCAGGTCGAGGCAGTCGGAGGCCGGGGTTTGCGGAGCGATCCGCGGGCCCCGGCCTTCGCCGTGTCCGGGGCCGGGACTATGGTCCGGGTTTACCGACAACCTGTCGGCATGACGTTGACTTAGGTTAGGCTAACCATAACAATCGGGGGTGATCCCGATCCCCTGGAGGCCCGCATGCCCACGCCCGAGCAGCCCGCTCCGTTCTCCACCGTGCTCCGCACCGCCAGCAGCGAGGAACACGAGGCCGCGGAACAGTCCTCGTTCATGAGCCACCTGCTCGGCGGACGGCTCGGGATCGACGCCTACGCCGACCTCACGAGCCAGCTCTGGTACGTCTACCGCGCGCTGGAGGGCCGGACCGCCGAGCTGGCGGACCATCCGGTGGCCGGACCGTTCATCGACCGCGCGCTGCTGCGCACCGCCGCCATCGAGCGCGATCTGGAGCACCTGCGCGGAGCCGACTGGCGCGCGGGGCTGGCGCCGCTGCCCGCCACCGCCGCGTACGTCGCCCGGGTGGAGGAGCTGGCGGCCGAGTGGCCGGCCGGGTACATCGCGCACCACTACACCCGCTACCTCGGCGACCTGTCCGGCGGTCAGATCATCCGCGGCATAGCCGAGAAGACCTGGGGCTTCGAGCGCAAGGGCGACGGCGTGCGGTTCTACGTCTTCGAGGAGGTCGACAACCCGGCCGCCTTCAAGCGCGAGTACCGGGCCAGGCTGGACGCCGCCGGCCTGGCGCTGGACGACATCGAGCGCCGTCGGGTGGTCGACGAGTGCAAGCGCGCCTTCGTGCTCAACGGCGCGGTCTTCCGCGACCTGGACGCGCGCTACCCGCTGAGTGCATAAACGTTTCTCCCCGCACACGTGGGCCCCGGCGAGCAACCGCTCACCGGGGCCGTTTCGTGTGCGGGCCGCTTCGGGCGGGGGTCCGTCAGGCCTGCGCGCCGCGGCGGCGGACCAGGACGGTGGCGCTGCCGCCGACCAGCAGCAGTCCGGCGGCGGTGGCCAGCAGCGGCACCACGGGGGTGCCGGAGCCGGTGGAGGCCAGCAGGCCGCCACCGCCGAGGCCGGCGCCGCCGGTGGTCAGCGTGGCACCACCGGCCGTACCCGCGCCGCCCGTACCGGAGTCGGCACCGCCGGTCGTGCCACCCGCCGTGCCACCGGTCGTGCCACCGGCCGGCGGGGTGGTCGGCAGCTGGGCGTTCCGGTCGAAGGCCAGCGAGACCGAGACCGGGTCCAGCGCCTCGCCCGCCTGGTAGTTGGCGAACGCGGGCACGCCCTCGGCGGTCAGCGTGGCGGGCACCGCGGAGAGCGTCACCACGCCGTCGACCGGGGCGAGGTCGGCCTTCGAGAGGTCCAGCTTGGCGATCCTGGCAGCGGAGAGCGAGGTGCTCTTCCCGTCCATGGACTTGGCGTTGACGTCGGCGGTCAGGTACGCGCCGTCCCGGTCGATCGTCAGGCCCGGCTTGGAGATGGTGGTGTCCAGCTTGTAGCCGCCGTTCTCCGGGTGGCCGAGGAAACGGACCGAGCCGTTGAAGCCGGCCGCCACCGAGTGGGTCGCGGTGTCGTACGTGCCGGTGGCGCCGGCGAAGCGGTAGTCGGCCGCGCCGCCGCCGAACTCGACCTTGCCGTTGGCGACCGGGCTCTCCAGGTACTTGCGGAAGCTCGCCTTGACCGACCAGTCCAGGGTGCCGTTGACGATGGCGAGTTCGCCGTTGCCGCTCGGCGCGGTGGTGGCCGAGGGGGTGCCGGTGGCGGACGGCGTACCCGTCGGCGAGGGGGTACCGGTGCCCGTCGCGCTCGCCGACGGCGAGCCGGTCGGCGAAGGAGTACCGGTCGTGGTGGCGGAGGCGGTCGGCGACGGGGTGCCGGTCGCGGACGGCGAACCGGTCGGCGCCGGGGTACCCGTGGCGGACGGCGACCGGGTGGGGCTCGGCGACTGGGTCGCGGACGGCGTGGCGGACGGCGTGGCGGTCGGCGAGGGCGTGGCCGGGCTCTGCTTCAGCAGCAGCGACAACGGGTCGAGGTCCGCGCCGGCCTGGTAGAAGCCCGCGAACGCCCTGGCGCCCTCCTCGGTGAGCTTGGCCGCCGTAGGCACGCCGGTGGTGGTGTCCCGGCCGACGGTGAACGTCGCCAGCGGCACGTCGTCCCGTCGGGTGATCTCGGCGCCGACCGTCTCCTTGGACGCGGTGTCGGCGGTGAGCGTGCCGGCCGTCCCCGAGGTGCTGATCTTCAGGTCGCTCAGCGCCACGTCCAGCGCGCCGTGGTGGGCGCTGAACCGGACGCCACCGGTGAAGGCCGAGCTGAGGACGTGCGTGGACAGGTCGTACGTGGCGCTCGCCAGGCCGAAGTGGAAGCTGCCGTCGGCGTTGGTGGTGGCGCCCCCGGTCAGCTCCACACCACCCTGGCCGATCGGCCCGGTGACGTAGCTACGGAAGCTGGCCTTCACCCCCCAGTCCAGCCCGCCGGTGTCGTACGTGACGCTGCCGGGGCCGCCTGCGGCGAGGGCCAGCGCGGGGGCGCCGAAGGCGGTCAGGCCGAGGCCGGCGGTGGCGGCCGCGAGGGCGGCGAGGCGGGTGCGGTTGCGGCGGCCCGGCCGCTGGGCGGTGCTGCGGGACATGGTGGTGCTCCGTTCGGTGGGCGGGGGAAGGTGGTGCGGCGTCAGACCGGGGCGGGGCCGGGTCAGGACGCGTCGCCGGGGGCGGACCGGCGGCTCCGGCGCCGGGCGAGCACGCCGCCGGCCGCGGCGAGCGCCGCCACCAGCAGGCCGCCGGCCACCGCCACCACCGGGACACCGCCCGAGGAGGAGGCGGAGGAGGCGACCGGCGCGGCGGAGGGCGTCGCGGTGGCGGCCGGGGCGCTGCCGATGTCGGGCAGCGGGGGCAGGGCGGCGGCCGGGTCGAGGGCGACCGCGAAGCTCAGCGGGTCCATGTCGGTGCCCGCCGGGTAGAGGTTGCCGAACGCCTTGGCCCCCTCCTCGGTGAGCTTCAGCGGCAGCTCGACGGCCTTCAGCAGACCGCCCTCGGGCGTGAGGCCGGCCGCGTCGAAGACGGCCAGCCGGACGCCGGTGAGCTGCTGCGAGCCGCCGTCCGGCGTCCGGCCGGAGACGTCCGCGACCAGCCGGCCCTGGCCGCCGGCCACCGTCACCCCCGGGTTGGCGAGGGTGAGGTCCAGCCCGTAGCCGTCGCCGCTCCGCATCCCGGTGAAGCGGACGCTGCCGGAGAAGGCGGCGGTGAGCTCTCCGGTGGCGGCGTCGTAGCCACCCCTGGCCGGGGTCCAGCGGTAGAACGCGCCGCCGTCCGCCGCGCCGCCGCCGAGTTCCCAGCGGCCCTTGGCGATCGAACCCGTGACGTAGTCGCGGAAGGTCCGCCGTACGCCCCAGTCGAGCGCGCCGTTGGCGAACTCGGTGCGGGCGGGGGCCTGCGGGGCGGCGCTCGACGGCTGACCGGTCGTCGGCTGCGCGGTCGGCGGCTCGGCGGCCGGCGTGGTGGCCGGCGGCGTGGTGGCGGCCGGGGAGGGCGTGCCCCGCGCGGTGGTGGGCTGCGTCGCGGGCAGGTTGACCGAGAGCGTGACCGGGTCCAGCGCCGTCCCGGCGGTGTAGAAGCTGCCGAAGGCCTTGGCCCCGGCGTCGGTCAGCGTCGCGGGCACATTGCTGAGCGTCAGGGTCCCGGCCGCGCCGCGCAGATCGACGCCGGCCAGCGAGAGATCGGCCAGTTTCGCCTGACTGGCGCTGCTGACCTGTCCGGTCTCCCTGGACTTGCTGCTGACGTCCGCGTAGAGCCCGGCCGCGCCGCCCTGGACGGCCCGGAAGGTGATCCGTCCGACGCTCAGGTCGAGCGCGTTGACGCCGTTCTCCTGGTGCCCGGTGAACCGGACACCGCCGGAGAACCCGGCGCTCAGCGCCCCGCTCGCCGGGTCGTACGTGCCGGTGGCGGAGTGGAACCGGAAGGTGCTGCCACCGACCGTGGCCGCGCCTCCGGTCAGCCCCCAACTCCCCTTGGCGATGGGCCCGGTGACGTACGTCAGGAAGGACTGTTTGATCCCCCAGTCCAGTCTCCCGCCGGAGACCTTCCCCTCGGCGGCGGCCGCCTGGAAGGGCAGCAGCGCCGCGGTGAGGAGGGCTGCCAGAGCGGCCACCAGGGAGGCGGCCAGGCGACGGAGCCGTCTGGGCAGAGGCACGGGGGATCACTCCTCGGCACGACAGGGGACACGACGGGGGAAGGGGCCGGCACGACGCCGACCCCCTTGCGAAACTGAGGTAAGGCTAACCTAATATATGAGTCAAGAGTCCCCCCGCCGCCCCTCGCACCCGGCCGCCGGTGGTGACAACTCCCAGTGAAGGGCCGCATGTTGAGCAGCACGATCCGAACCCGGGCCACCCGCGGGCCCGCCCTCCTGCTGCTCGCCCTCGGCCTGCTGCTCGCCCTGACCGCCTGCGGCGCGGCCACCGGCGCGACCGGAGCGGCCGGCTCGGCCGGCACCTCGCGCGCCCCGGACGCGGTCGAGCCACTGCCCGTCGAGCCCGCCCCGCAGCTGCCGGCCACCGCCGCCTCCGCCGACGGCCGATCGGTCACCGTCACCAGCGCCGACCGGATCATCCCGCTGAACGGCAGCCTCGCCGAGATCGTGTTCAGCCTCGGCCTCGGCCCCAGGGTGGTCGCCCGGGACGTCTCCACCACCTTCCAGCAGGCCTCCGCGCTGCCGGTGATCACCCAGGCCCACGACGTCTCCGCCGAGGGCGTGCTCTCGCTGCACCCCACCGTCGTCCTCGCCGACCGCTCCACCGGCCCGGCCGAGGCCATCGCGCAGATCCGGGCGGCCGGCGTCCCGCTGATCGTCCTGGACGACGCCAAGCGGCTCGCCGACGTCGGCCCCCGGATCGACACCGTCGCGGCCGCCCTCGGCGTCCCGGACGCGGGACGGCAGCTGAAGGAGCGCACCGAGCAGCGGATCACCGAGGCCAGGGCCGCGCTCCCCGGCGCCGACCGCCGTCCCAGGGTCGCCTTCCTCTACCTGCGCGGCAGCGCCTCCGTCTTCCTGCTGGGCGGCCCCGCCTCCGGCGCCACCTCGCTGATCGAGGCCGTCGGCGGCGAGGACGCGGGCCAGGCCGCCGGGCTCACCGGCGACTTCACCCCGCTCACCAGCGAGGCCCTGGTCAAGGCCGCGCCCGACGCGATCCTGGTGATGAGCAAGGGCCTGGACTCGGTCGGCGGCGTCGACGGCCTGCTCAAGCTGCCCGGTGTCGCCCAGACCCCGGCCGGGCTGGACCGCCGGATCGTCTCGATCGAGGACGGCCAGCTGCTCAGCTACGGCCCGCGCACCCCGCAGGTGTTGCGCGAGATCGCCGAGCAGCTCTACCCGACGGCCGCCAAGTGAGCACCGCCGTACGGGAGAAGCCCGTCCCGCTGCCCAGGGCCCGCAGCCGCACCGCCCTGATCACCACCGCGCTCGCCGTCGCCCTGGTGCTCTGCGCCCTGCTCGCGGCCGGCATCGGCGCCTACCGGATCCCGCTCGGCGACATCCTCGCCTCCTTCGCCCACCGGCTCGGCCTCGGCGGGCACGCGCTGGACCGCGTCCCCGAGTCGGTGCTCTGGAACGTCCGCCTCCCCCGGGTGGTGCTGGCCCTGCTGGTCGGCGGCTCGCTGGGCTGCGCGGGCGCGCTGATGCAGGGCGTGTTCGGCAATCCGCTCGCCGAGCCGGCCGTGATCGGCGTCTCCTCCGGCGGCGCGGTCGGCGCGGTGGCCTGCATCGTGCTCGGCCTGGACGCCCTCGGCAACTGGACGGTGACCGTCTTCGCCTTCGCCGGCGGCCTGGTCACGGTCTTCGCGGTGTACGCGATGTCCCGCTCCGGCGGCCGCACCGAGGTGGTCACGCTGATCCTCACCGGGGTCGCCGTCAACGCCTTCTGCGGCGCCCTGATCGGCATCTTCCTGTTCACCGCCGACTCCGCGGCGATCAGCCAGGTCACCTTCTGGCAGCTCGGCTCGCTCTCCCAGGCCACCTGGGGCAAGGTGCTCGCCGTCCTCCCGTTCGCCGCCGTCGGCCTCGCCGTGGCACCGCTCCACGCGCGGAAGCTGGACCTGCTGGCGCTCGGCGAACGCCCGGCCCGCCACCTCGGGGTGGACGTCGAGCGGATGCGGCTGGTGCTGATCACCGTCGTCGCGCTGCTGACCGCCGCCGCCGTCGCCGTCAGCGGCATCATCGGCTTCGTCGGGCTGGTCGTCCCGCACCTGCTGCGGATGGCGGCCGGCCCGGGCCACCGCTTCCTGCTGCCCGCCTCCGCCCTCGGCGGCGCCCTGGTGCTGGTCGCGGGCGACCTCGCCGCCCGCACCCTCGCCGAGCCCGCCGAACTGCCGCTCGGCGTGCTCACCGCGCTGATCGGCAGCCCGTTCTTCTTCTGGCTGCTGCGCCGGACCAGGACCAAGCAGGGAGGCTGGGCATGAGACTGCGCACCGACCGGTCGGTACCCCGACGCCCGCTGCCCGGGGACGAACTGCTCACCGCCGACGCCGTCCGGCTGACCGTCGGCGGGCGCGAACTGCTGGCCGGCGCCTCGGTCCGGGTCGCGGCGGGCGAGGTGCTGGCGCTGCTCGGCCCGAACGGCGCCGGCAAGTCCACCCTGCTCTCCGTCCTCGCCGGGGACCTCCCGCCGACCGCGGGCGAGGTCCGGCTGCACGGCCGCCCGCTGGCCGGGTACGGCACCGCCGAACTCGCCCGGCACCGGGCGCTGCTGCCGCAGTCCGCCGCGCTGTCCTTCCCGTTCCCGGCCGGCGAGGTGGTCCGGATGGGCCGCGCCCCCTGGTCCGGTACGGCGGCCGCCGCCGAGGACGAACCGGTGATCGCCGAGGCGATGGCCGCCACCGAGTCCACCGCCTTCGCCGAGCGCCCGTTCACCGCGCTCTCCGGCGGCGAACGGGCCCGGGTGGCGCTCGCCCGGGTCCTGGCGCAGCGCGCCCCACTGCTGCTCCTGGACGAGCCGACCGCCGCCCTCGACCTGCGCCACCAGGAGCTGGTGCTGCGGGTGGCCCGGGCGCGGGCCGCCGCCGGGGACGGCGTGGTCGTGGTGCTGCACGACCTCTCACTGGCGGCGGCCTACGCGGACCGGGTGGTGCTGCTGACCGCCGGTGCCACGGTCGCGGACGGGCCGGTGGCCGAGGTGCTGCGCGCGCCGCTGCTCAGCGAGGTGTACGGCCACCCGGTCGAGGTGCTGCCGCACCCGCGCACCGGCGTCCCGCTGGTGCTGCCGGAGCGGGACCGCTGACCACCCGGTGCGGTGGCGCGGTCAGCCCTCGTCGTCCAGCCGGAAACCGACCTTCAGACCGACCTGGTAGTGCTTGATCCGGCCGTCCGCGAGGTGGCCCCGGATCTGCGTCACCTCGAACCAGTCGAGGTTGCGCAGCGTCCGGGACGCCCGCTCGACGCCCTTGCGGATCGCGTCGTCGACGCTCTCGGTCGAGGACCCGACGATCTCGGTCACCCGGTACACGTGCTCGCTCATGACGGACTCCCTCAGCTGTGTGACGGCCCCCGGTCCACCGTGCACCGAGGGGGGTCCGCCCGCACGCCGACCGCCGTCCGGAGGCGTCTCCGCCGACCGGACCCCGCCGTCCCCCGCCCTCTGCCCGCCCTCTCCCGGCCCTAGAACGCCGCCCTGATCAGGCCCACCGGCACCCCGCCGCCGAGCAGCGGGGCCGCGCCGATCCGGTCGAGGGTGTCGTCCGCCGTCGTCACACCGAGCCGGCGCAGCGCGGCCGCCAGGACCGGCCCGCGGGCCCGCTCCGCGCCGTCCTCGATCTTGAAGGCGAGTGCCCGGCCGTCCGGCAGCGCCACGACCTGCACGGCCTCGGCGCCCATCTTGGACAGCAGGCCCGGGACCGCCCGCATCAGCCAGGTGTCGGCCCGGCGGGTGCCCGCCACGTACTCGGGGTGCGCGCGCATCGCGTCGGCCACCCGGCGCTCCGGAGTGCCGGGCTCCGCCAGCAGGAGGCCGCGGTAGCCGCGGGCCAGGCCGGTCAGGCTGACGGCCAGCAGAGGCGCGCCGCAGCCGTCCACCCCGAGGTGCCCGGCCGGCTCACCGGTGGCCTCCTCCAGCGCCTCGCGGGCGAGCAGCTGGAGAGGGTGCGCCGGGTCGAGGTAGCTCCCGGTGGACCAGCCGTTGGCGACGCAGGCGGCCAGCCAGCCGGCGTGCTTGCCCGAGCAGTCCATCAGGATCGGTGCCCGCCCGGCGCCGGCCCGCAGGAGGAGTTCGGCCTCGGTCTCGTCCAGCGGCAGGTCCGCCGGGGTCCGCAGGGCGGTCTCGTCCAGCCCGGCGCCGGCCAGGATCCGCCGTACGCCGTCGAGGTGAAACGTTTCTGCGGAGTGGCTGGAAGCCGCCAGTGCCAGCAACTCGCCCCCGATCGCCAGGCCGGCCCGCAGGGTGGCCACCGCCTGGAACGGCTTGGCGGTCGAGCGCGGGAAGACCGGCGCGTCGGGGTCGCCCAGCGCGAACTCGACCGAACCGTCGGCGGCGAGCAGCACCAGGGAGCCGCGGTGCCCCCCTTCGGTGAAGCCCGAGCGGATGACCTCGGCGAGAACGGGCAGGGCGGCGGACTGGGACATGGCGGATGCCTTCCGGGGGCGAGGGTGGGCCGGGGGCGAGCCGGGCACCGCTCCCGCCCAGGGCGCCTCACCCGGTCAGAGCGGGCCACCCAGGAGCAGGTCGTCGACCCGTGCTTCCCCATCACGGTACCTGCGGGTGATCTCCGCGCTGCAGCCGTCCGCCGTCCGCAGCAGCAGCTGCCGCCGCCCGGACACCTCGCGCTCGTGCGCGCGCAGCCGCTCCAGCGCCGCCAGCAGTTCCTCGGCCGGGTGCGCGGCCAGATCGGCCAGCTGGACATCGCCCATCAGGGTGTCCGCCTCCAGCTGGGACTGCTCGCCGCGCGGCGGCCCGAGGGTGACGTGCCGGGCGGAGCGGCGCACCGTGGACGGCGCGTCCGTGAGGATGGCCGGCAGCCGGTCCAGCAGGGCCCCGGCCGGCTCCTCGCCCGCCGCCGGTTCCCGGACCGGGCCGTCGTCCGGCCGCCGGTCGAGCTCGGCCCGCAGGATGTCCATCCGCCCGTGCAGCAGCCGCCGCAGATAGGACAGGTCGGCCTCCTGCTCCAGGGTCTCCCGGCGCAGGGTCCGCAACCGGTCCAGGCCCAGCCGCTCCAGATCGGGCGCCGCCGCCGGCTCCGGGCCCTCGGGCACCCGCCCGGACCGCTGCTGCGCCGCGCTGCTCGCGTCCATCAACCAACCACCTGCCGTCGTCCCGATCCCGCCCGCTCGCGGCACCCCGTCGCCTGCCGCCGGTCCGGTCCCGTCCCCCCGGCGGGCTGTTGCTCCCCGCCCGACGGACAGCACGCCCGGACACCCCCGAAGGTTCCCGCCCCCGGCCGGTGCCACCCCTCGGGGACGGCACCGCCGGAACGCCTGACCCAGCGGTCCGGCCTCCCGACCGAACCGGGCCCGGCGCGGCGGACCTTGACGCCCCGGACCCCTTGTACGGTCCACCAGCGTGCCACCCCGCCCGGCGCCGGTGCACCGCCTGTGCACCCGAACGGCCCCCTGGCGAACCGGGGTGGCTGATATGACCGGGGCTTTCCGCAGCAAGAGTGGCGCCCTTCGTGGCGCAGGCGCACACTGCCCGGCGTGCACATGGTGGAGTGCGCCCTCAAACGAACCACCCGCCTCCGGCACAATGGCCGCATGCGAGCAGTGGTGCAGCGAGTGACCGAGGCCAGGGTGACGGTGGCCGGCGAGAGTGTCGGCGCGATCGACGGACCCGGGCTCTGCGTCCTGGTCGGCGTCACCCATGACGACACCCCCGCCAAGGCGGCCCAGCTGGCCCGCAAGCTCTGGACCCTGCGGCTGCTGGAGGCCGACTCCGACGGGGTCGAGCGGTCCTGTTCCGACCTGGCCGCCCCGCTGCTGGTGATCAGCCAGTTCACCCTCTACGGGGACGCCCGCAAGGGCCGCCGCCCCACCTGGAACGCCGCCGCCCCCGGCCCGGTCGCCGAACCGCTGGTGGACGAGGTGGTCGCCCAGCTGCGCGCGCTCGGCGCCAAGGTCGAGACCGGCCGCTTCGGCGCCGACATGCGGGTGGCGCTGGTGAACGACGGCCCCTTCACCGTCCTCGTCGAGGTCTGAGCCCCGCTGCCCGGGTCCGAGCGCTACTGCGGGACGATCACGTCCTGCGTGCCCGGGACCGTCCCGGCCAGCAGGACGGCGTCCACCGGGACGTTCCGCTTGACGATGGCCAGCGCGATCGGCCCCAGCTCGTAGTGGCGCGCCGAGGACGTGACGAAGCCCAGCGCCCGCCCGTCCGGGTCCGAGGCGAGATGCACCGGCGTCCCGTGCGGGGGCAGCGTCTCCTCGGTGCCGTCCAGGTGCAGGAAGACCAGCCGGCGCGGCGGCCGGCCCAGGTTGTGCACCCGGGCGACCGTCTCCTGCCCCCGGTAGCAGCCCTTCTGCAGATGGACGGCGGTGGTCAGCCAGTCCACCTCGTGCGGGATGGTCCGGTGGTCGGTCTCGAAGCCGAGCCGCGGCCGGTGGCCCTCGATCCGCAGCGCCTCGTACGCCCAGATCCCGGCCGCCGGTCCGTACCCCTCGACCAGCGTCTCCAGCTCGGCGCGCGGCAGGAAGAGGTCCCGCCCGTACGGCAGTTCGCGCACCGCGGCGGCGCCCTCGGCGGAGGCGGTGGAACCGGCCGGCAGATGGACCACCGCGTAGTCGGCGGTCGCGTCGGCGACCTCCACCCGGTAGAAGAACTTCATGCTCTCCAGGTAGCCGACCAGCTCCCGCTGGGTGCCCGGCTCGACGTGCGCCCAGGTGGTGGTTCCGTCGTCGACCAGGTAGAGGGCGTGCTCGACGTGCCCGTTCGGGGAGAGCACCAGCGCCTCGGTGGCCTGCTGCGCGGGCAGCGCGCTGACGTGCTGGGTCAGCAGCAGGTGCAGCCAGGCCAGCCGGTCCGCGCCGGTGACGGTGACCACGCCCCGGTGCGAGAGGTCCACGAAGCCCGTGCCCCGGGCCAGCTCGCGTTGCTCGCGGAAGATGTCGCCGTAGTGGGCGGCCACGCCCTCGTCGGTTCCCTCGGCGGGGACGGCACCGGGCAGCGCAAGCAGCGGGCTCTTCATACCGGCCAGCTTACGACTGGGCCCGCCGGTGCTCGGCGGCGCAGTCGGCGCAGCGGCCGAAGATGGCGAAGTGCTTGAGATCGGTGTCGAAGCCGTGCTGGGCGCGCAGGCTGTCGATCAGCGGCTGGGCGATCTCGGTCCCGGTCTCGGTGACCTTCTGGCAGTCCCGGCAGACCAGGTGCAGATGGTGGTGCCGGCCGGCCAGGTGGTAGGTGGGGGCGCCGTGGCCGAGGTGCGCGTGCGAGACCAGGCCCAGCTCCTCCAACAGCTCCAGGGTGCGGTAGACGGTGGAGATGTTGACACCGCTGGCGGTCTGCCGGACATGGCAGAGGATGTCGTCCGGGGTGGCGTGGTCGAGCACGTCGACCGCCTCCAGGACGAGCTGCCGCTGGGGCGTGAGGCGGTAGCCGCGCTCGCGCAGGTCGGCCTTCCAGTCGCCGGAGAGCTGCCAGTCGGTGGTTCCGGTGTCCGCCACGGTGCTGTCCCTGCCAAGGTCGGGGAGTCCTGATGCAAGTGTAGGGACCGGCCCGCGGCCGGTCCCTACCTCAAGCGCTGACGAGTCGTGCTCAGCGGAAGAACGCGATGCCGTCGTCCGGCAGGTCGTTAATGTCCTTGACCAGCTGGGCCGGGCTGAGCACCTTCTTCAGCTGCGCCGACATGTACGGGCGCAGCGGCACCTCGGGCGCGGCCTTCTCGCCGACCCAGAGCAGCTCCTCGTTGACGAAGCCGTACAGACGCTTGCCGCCGGAGTACGGCGCCGAGCCCTCGATCCGGGCCACCGCGTCGGTGGAGACGTCGATCTGGGGCTTGCCGTCGGCCAGCTCGCCGTACCAGATCTCCACGGTGCCGTCGTCACGGACGGAGGAGATCTCGATCCCGCGGGCACCGCCGGTGCCGTGCTGGTTGCTGGTGATGCGCCAGAACGCGTGCTCGTTCTCCAGGGGGCGGACCTTCTCGCCCTCGTTGTCCAGCACCCAGGTGCGGGAACGGAACTCCAGGAAGGGCCGGCCGTCGTGCCGGATGACGATCTCCTGGCCGAAGTTGCACTTCTCGGTGCCGGCGCCCTCTTCACCGGGCAGCGGCGCGTAGACGCCCGCGCCCTCCCAGGTGCCGAGGAGGAAGGCGAGCGGGACGACGTCCTTGTGGAGGTCAGAGGGGATCTCGATCATGTTCCTGGTCGCTGTCGTCGGTGTGGGGCTGCTTCAACCGTACGGCAGTCGACTCAGCGCTGGCCCTGGTACAGCTTCATCACCGAGAAGATGGCGAACCAGGTGATCAGCACGGCCATGAGGGCCAGCAGACCGTCGAAGAAGATTTCCAGACCGGACACGGGGGGCTCCCAGGGCGGCGACAGTGTGGTGGATTTTGCTGCCGCTCACTCTATCCGCCGGTCGTCGACGGGTCTCGGTGAGCCCCACCCCGTCGGAATTTCGCCGACACCCTAGGGTGTCGGCATGTCGTCGAACACGAAGCCGGGCCAGAAGAAGCTCGTCATCAAGGTCACCGCCGGGGCGGACGCGCCGGAGCGCTGTTCGCAGGCCTTCACGGTGGCCGCGGTGGCCGTCGCCAGCGGGATCGAGGTCTCGCTCTGGCTCACCGGGGAGTCCTCCTGGTTCGCCCTGCCCGGGCGGGCGGCCGAGTTCGAGCTGCCGCACGCGGCGCCGCTGCCGGACCTGCTGGAGTCGGTCCTGGCGGCCGGCACGGTCACCCTGTGCACCCAGTGCGCGGTGCGGCGCGGGATCGAGCAGAAGGACACCGTCGAGGGTGTCCGGATCGCGGGCGCGCAGGTCTTCGTCAGCGAGATCATGGCCGACGGCGTGCAGGCGCTCGTCTACTGACGTTCCTCGTGGTCGGGGCGGTCCCGGTCGTGGCCGGGGTCGTCCCACTTCGGGTCGTCCCAGCGCGGGTCGTTCCACCAGTCGTCCTCCGGGTCCCGCTTGTTGGCGAAGACCGCGGCGGCCGGTGGGATGACCATCGCGAAGACGCACATACCGATCGCGGCCGGGACGGACCAGAACCGCACCAGGCCCCAGGCCAGGACGAACAGCCCGAGGCAGACGCCCATCATGGCGAAGTAGTAGCGATGCCGCCGGCGTGCCTGCACACTTCCACGGTACGGCCGAGGGCCCCTGCCGGAGCAGGGGCCCTCACCGTCTTTCCGCGGCCGGATCAGACCGCGATCGCGACCTCGACCGGGACGCCCTGGGCGGCGACCACCTGGCGGTCCACGGTCTGGCCCGGGACGAGCGCGCGCAGCGTCCACTTGCCCGGGCGGGCGAAGAACCGGAACTGGCCGGTCGCCGAGGTGGGCACCTCAGCCGTGAACTCGCCGCCCTCGTCGAGCAGCCGGACGTAGCCGTTGACCGGCTCGCCGTCGCGGGTCACGGAACCCTGGATGATCGTCTCGTTAGCCACGTCAACTCCTGCCAGGTCCGGGCCGCCGGCCTTCGCACCGCACATGTTGGGTCTTCCCTTCTGACTTACGCGTGGAGCCGGTGGCTCAGTTACCGAGCTCGATCGGCACGCCGACCAGGCTGCCGTACTCGGTCCAGGAGCCGTCGTAGTTCTTCACGTTCTCCTGGCCGAGCAGCTCGTGCAGCACGAACCAGGTGAGCGCGGAGCGCTCGCCGATCCGGCAGTAGGCGATGGTGTCGACCGCCAGGTCGACGCCCGCGGCCTCGTACAGCGCCTTGAGCTCGTCGTCGCTCTTGAAGGTGCCGTCGTCGTTGGCGTTCTTCGCCCACGGGATGTTGCTGGCGGTCGGCACGTGGCCGGGACGCTGCGACTGCTCCTGCGGGAGGTGGGCCGGGGCGAGCAGCTTGCCGGAGAACTCGTCGGGCGAGCGGACGTCGACCAGGTTGAGGTTGCCGATGGCCTCGATGACCTCGTCGCGGAAGGCGCGGATCGAGGAGTCGGCGGCCTGCGCCCGGTACTCGGTGGCGGCGCGCTCCGGCACCTCGGCGACCAGGTCGCGGGAGTCCAGCTCCCACTTCTTGCGGCCGCCGTCCAGCAGGCGGACGTCACCGTGGCCGTACAGCTTGAAGTACCAGTAGGCGTACGAGGCGAACCAGTTGTTGTTGCCGCCGTACAGGACGACGGTGTCGTCGTTGGCGATGCCCTTGGCGCTGAGCAGCGCCTCGAAGCCGGCCTGGTCGATGAAGTCGCGGCGGACCGGGTCCTGCAGGTCCTTCTGCCAGTCGATCCGGACGGCGTTGCGGATGTGGTTCTTCTCGTACGCGGAGGTGTCCTCGTCGACCTCGACGATCACGACCTTCGGGTCGTCCAGGTGGGCCTGGACCCAGTCGGCGTCGACCAGGACGTCGCTGCGGCTCATGGTGATGTTCTCCATCCGGGGGCGGTTGGCGGAAGGTGCTGCTATCAGGATGCTGCGGGCTGCCCGGTGGCGGCGGTCCGAATTTCCGTCCGAATACTGGGACGGGGAGAGGTGTCCGGTACGGCCGGGCGTTGGTCTGCGGAGTGCAGGGGCGACGATCGGCCACACATACCGGGCCAGGTCACCGGGGGAATCGGCGGCGGGCGGCAACTGCCCTGCCAGGACGCCGAGTTAGCGCATTCGACACAGACAGGCGGCCACGCGGCACAGGTCTACCGCCCGCCGCTTCGTGAGGTCCGTCTGTCGCTTCATGCGGACGATGCTAGGGACATCGGACACCTGCTGTCATCAGCGTATCGAATGGTGAGACCAGATGCTTCGAATGTTGAGATTTGAGGATTTCACGGCCGGTGGGAACCGGCCACCGGCCGTTCCGGACCCCTCACCGGGCGGGAACGACGCCGCTCCGCGGCCGACGATGGACAGCGCGTCTCGCGGAGCGGAACGGTGCGGAGACCGCAGGAGGGGCCGGCGGCGGGAGGGGTCAGCCGATGACCTTGACGCCCTTGCCGTCGAAGGTCAGCCGGACGCCCTCCTCCTGCGGCGACACGCCGGCCAGGTGCAACCCGGCCGGCATCGCGTCGAGGGTGAAACTCACCGGCTCGATCTTCTGGTTGGTGAGACCGGCCACCGCTCCGGCCACACCACTGAGCTGGAAGCCGTCCACCGTCACCGTGTTGCCCTGGCTGTGCAAGGAGCCTTCGCCGATCGGGAGCGGGCCCAGCGAGGCCTTGATCTTGCCCGGCCCGCCGTAGGAGAGGTTCAGCCGGGTGCTGGAGCCCCCCGAGAGCCGGGCCGCGTTCGGCACCATCTGGGCCGCCGGCGGAAGCAGCTGGGCCAGGTCCGCATAAGTGATCAGGCCGCTGCCGGTGCCGTTGTCCACCGTCGCGCTGGAGAGACTGCTGCTCACCGCGACGCCGGACAGCTCGGCCTTGAACGAGTGCAGCGCCACCTGGTGGCCGCCGTCCCCGACGGTCAGCCCCTCGGCGGAGACCCGGACGTCGTCCAGCTTCATCGACAGCACCTGGGTCAGGAAGGGGAAGCCCGCGATCGAGACGTCCGGGCGCTGGCTCATCCGGCCGCTCTTCACCATCTGGTCGGCGGCCTCGTCCTCGGCCACCCCGACCGCGATCCGGTCGGCGCCCACCAGCAGGCCGGAGAGCACCACCAGGCCGATCGTCGCCTTCAGCCAACCGCGCATCGCTCTCCCCCGTCGTGGCCTGTCGCCGTCGTCGTTCTCGTCGCCGCTGCTCGTCGTTCCGGTCCGGTGTCCGCCGGCCGCTCCGGTGCGACCGCCCTCGTACGACCGTACGACGTCCCGCCCCGGAGCATGGTTCCGGCGCGGGACGTCGTACGGCTGCCAGCGGATGTCAGCCGGCCAGCAGCCGGGTGGCGATCCAGATCAACGGCGAGGCCACCGCCAGCGGCAACGCCACACCCGCCGTCATGTGCACGAACCGGGACGGGAAGTCGTACCCCGCCACCCGGCGGCCGATCAGCGCGCCGAGGCCGGCCAGGGCGCCCAGCGCGAGCGGCGCGCCCACCACCAGGCCCAGCAGCACCGCCGCCAGCACACCGAGCACCGGGCCCAGCCGCTTCGGACCGGGCAGCGGCGCCGCCGCCAGCACGGTGGCCAGCGCGACCGCGCCGACCGCCGCCGGCACCCAGTCGGCCAGCAGCAGCGCGGTGCAGAGCACGGTCACCACGGTGGCCGAGCCGAGCACGGTGAGCGCGTAGAACCGCTCCTTCGGGTCCGAGGGCCGGAACGTCTGAAGAACCAGGACCAGCAGGAAGAACCCGCCGAGGGCGCCGACCACGGCCGCCGCGCCGCCGTCGGAGTCCGCCAGCAGCACCGCCGCGTCCGCGGTGAAGCCGGCCAGCGCGGCGAGGGCGATGCCCTGACGGGCCGGCCACATGCCGTTCAGCCGGAACCAGCCGGCCGCGGTCAGCGCCTGGAGCAGCGCGACCACCAGGGCCAGCGCCACCTGCCCGAGCGCCGCTCCGGCGGCCAGCAGCGCGGCCGCGCCGGCGGTGATCAGCGCGGGCTGCAGACCCGGGTCGATGATCGGCGAGCCGGTCCGGGCGCCGGGCGCGGCGGGTGCGGAAGCGGGGGCAGGGGCGGGAACGGACTGCGCCGGGACCCCGTGACGCGGCCCGGCGGCCGGCCGGCCGGCCGGGGGCTGACCCGCGAAGGCGCCCGAAGGTGCGGGGGCCTTCGGGAGCTTGAGCGTCATGGTCGGCGGGTCGAAGACCGGCACCGGGGCCGGCGGGGGCACCGGGGCCGACGCCGGGGCAGGCCTCGGGGCCGCCGCGGTCACCGGCGGGATCAGCGCCGTCG
Source organism: Kitasatospora sp. NPDC087315 (assembly GCF_044744345.1). NCBI lineage: Bacteria > Bacillati > Actinomycetota > Actinomycetes > Kitasatosporales > Streptomycetaceae > Kitasatospora > Kitasatospora sp. NPDC087315. The sequence goes on from NZ_JBIUYD010000004.1 coordinate 349,033, forward strand.
GCGCGTCGTCGAGGGGCGGCACCGGCGGGATCAGCGCCGTCGGCGCGTCGTCCACCGGCGGGACCGGCGGCAGCAGGGTCGTCGCCGCGTCGCCGACGGGCGGCTGCGCGTACTGCGGCCGGCCGTACTGCGCTTGTCCGGGCTGTGGTTGTCCGGGCTGTGGTTGTCCGGGCTGCGGCTGGCCGTACTGCTGCCCGTACTCCTGCTGACCGTGCGGCTGCTGACCGTACTGCTCGTACGCCGGGTAACCGCCGTACGGAGCCTGCCCCCCGGGCGCGCCCGGTTGCGGGTAGCCAGGCGCGTGGCCCGTGCCGGGGGCGTACGGCTGCGCCTCACGCCCCTGCTGCGAGTACGGCTCCGGCGCGTACCCCTGCTGGGGGGCGTACGGGTGCTGCGCCTGCGGGTACGGCAGGCCGCCCGCTTGGGCGTCCTGCGGGCCGCCGGGCCGCCGCCGACGTCTGCCGCGGCCTTCGTTCGCGTCGCTCATGTCGGTCACGCCGCTCACCCTCCCGCGAACGGCGGGAGCACCTCGACCGTCCCGCCCTCGGTGAGGGCGACGGTCGCGTGGTCACGGCCACCGACGGGCGAGCCGTCGACCAGGTAGGAGCAGTGCCCGAGCAACTGGACGAGCTTCGGCCGGTCGGCGTGCCGCCGCCGGGCCGCCGTCAGCGCCTCCGCCAGGGTCGCCGCCTCGTACGGCTCCTCGGCCAGCCCGGCCTCGGACTTCGCCGCCGCCCAGTAGCGGATCGTCCCGCGCACCCGAGCGGCGCTCGCGGGCTCGGTGGTCGCGCCCATGGCAACCCCTTCTCGTCGTCCTCGCCCCGTCCCGGTACCCCGGTCCGGGTCCACACCGGGGCGGCCGCGCCACCACCCGAAAGAGGTACGCGCACGGTGCCGTCGATGCGCGTCCCATGATGGCGTGTCCGCCGCCGCGACCGGCAATCGCCCTGGCCCGGCGAGCGCCGACGGCCCGCTCGCACGGTGGCCGGGCACACCCGGAGCGCGCCCGGAACAGCCGGAGCGCCGCTTTCCGGCCCTCCCGACGCGGGACCGGGTCGGCTATCCTCGATCCCTGAGGGATCCGGGCAGAGTCGCCCCCGGATCCTTTTGTGCTTTCAGGACGCCAGTACGGACGTTCGTGCGAATCGTCGGCCCACCCCCGGCGCGGAGCAGGAACCGCCCCGCCATTCGAGGCACAACGACGTGCCCGGGCCGGCCGGGGTGTCGGAAACCCGACGCCGGGCCGCCGCCCGACACGGGGACAGACCGGAAGGTTCGCGGGATGAGCAGGGCAGAAACGGTGCAGCAGGGGTTGCGGGACCTCTGTCGTACGCCCCGCTCCGCCGCGCACGCCGGCAAACCCTCCGGTCCCTGCCGGGCGCCCGCCCCCACCCCCTCCTCAGCACGAGCGCCATCCGGCTGTGGCGGCAGCCGTGACGCGACCGCGACGACCCGGAAAGGGGACTACCGGGTATGAGCTCTCTCCTCCTCCTCACCAACGCGCTGCAACCGTCCGCGGAGGTGCTGCCGGCCCTCGGCCTGCTGCTCCACAACGTCCGCGTGGCGCCCGCCGAGGGTTCCGCCCTGGTGACCACGCCCGGCGCCGACGTCATCCTGGTCGACGGCCGGCGCGACCTGCCGCAGATCCGCAGCCTCTGCCAGCTGCTGCGCTCGACCGGCATCGGCTGTCCGCTGATCCTGGTCGTCACCGAGGGCGGCCTGGCCGCCGTCACCGCCGAGTGGGGCATCGACGACGTCCTGCTGGACACCGCCGGCCCCGCCGAGGTCGAGGCCCGGCTGCGGCTCGCCCTGGGCCGGCTCAACGTGGCCACCGAGGACAGCCCGATGGAGATCCGCACCGGCGACCTCACGGTCGACGAGGCCACCTACTCCGCCAAGCTCAAGGGCCGGGCACTCGACCTCACCTTCAAGGAGTTCGAGCTGATCAAGTACCTCGCGCAGCACCCCGGCCGGGTCTTCACCCGGGCCCAGCTGCTGCAGGAGGTCTGGGGCTACGACTACTTCGGCGGCACCCGGACGGTCGACGTCCACGTCCGGCGGCTGCGCGCCAAGCTGGGCGTCGAGCACGAGCAGCTGATCGGCACCGTACGCAACGTCGGCTACCGCTTCGTCGTACCGGAGAAGCCCGACAAGGGCGAGCGCCCGGACCTCTCGCAGCGCTCCTCGGCGCCGCTGGAGGCCTGACCGGTCGGCCGGGCGAGGCTTCTCGCCCGGCTTGTCCGCATTCGCCCCGCCGCGTCCGCACCCCGCCCGCCGATAGCCCCAGGTGGCACTGCCCGGGCGGACACCACACGCGTAGACTCCCCTCCGTGGCCAAAGTGACGCGCGACGATGTAGCCCGACTGGCTGGTACCTCGACCGCGGTCGTCAGCTACGTCATCAACAACGGGCCGCGCCCGGTCGCGCCCGCGACCAAGGAGAAGGTCCTCGCCGCGATCGAGCAGCTCGGCTACCGGCCGAACAGCGTCGCCCAGGCGATGGCCTCCCGCCGTACCAACCTGATCGGCATGGTCGTCCCCGACGCCCGCCAGCCGTTCTTCGCCGAGATGGCGCACGCGGTGGAACGCGCCGCCTCCGAGCGCGGCAAGCTCGTGCTGATCGGCAACTCCGACTACGTGGACGACCGCGAGGTCCACTACGTCCGCGCCTTCCTCGGTATGCGGGTCTCCGGCCTGATCCTGGTCAGCCAGGGACCCTCGCAGCGGGCCGCCGAGGAGTTCGCCGCGATGGAGGGGGCGAAGGTGGTGCTGCTGCACCGCCGTCCCGAGGCGATCGACGATGTCGCGGTGGTCACCGACGACGTGGGCGGCGCCGAGGCCATCGTCCGCCACCTGCTGGAGGTGCACGGACACCCGTACGTGGCCTGCTTCGGCGGCCCGGTCGAATCCCCGGCCCCCGGTGACCCGGTCATCGACCACGTCGAGGGCTGGCAGCGCGCCATGGACGCCCACGGCCTGCCCACCGAGCCGCACCTGATCGACGCGCCCTTCCACCGCTACGGCGCCTATGACGTCGCGCTGGGGCTGCTGCGCTCGGCCGCCCGCCCGCCCGCGATCTTCTGCTCCACCGACGACCAGGCGATCGGCGTGCTACGGGCCGCCCGCGAACTCGGCCTGCGGGTGCCGGAGGACCTCGCGGTGGCCGGCTTCGACGACGTGCCCGAGGCCGCCCTCGCCGACCCGCCGCTGACCACCGTCGCCTCCGACCGCGACGCGATGGCCCGGGCCGCCGTGGACCTGGTGCTCGACGACTCGCTGATGGTGCCGGGCTCGGACACCGAACGGGTCCGGAAGTTCCCGTCCCGCCTGGTCATCCGCCGTTCCTGCGGCTGCGGCGGAACGGCCCCGGGCGCCACCGCCGAAGCGGAATAGCGCAATCCGGCCCGGCATCCGCCATCTACCGCCTGACCAGGCTTTATGAGAAGTCAACGGGCTTCTCGGGCCCTTCTGAGCCCGCTCTCATCCGATCCTCATCCAGCGGGCGGACGTTGGTCGACATGAGCGATCAGCAGCACGGCAGCGAGCAGTACGGACAGCGCGGGCAGGACGACCGGTACGACCCCTACGGCACGTACGACCCGGCCCGGCCCTCCCAGCCCCACGAGCCGTACGGCACGGACACCGCCCAAGGCGCCTACGCCGCCCACCCGGCTCCGCACGAGAACCGGATCATCCCGGGCACCGTCCTCGGGAGCACCGTCGCCGAGAGCACCGCCGGCCACGGCTACCGCGAGGACCACTCCCGCGGCGGCTTCGACAGCCCGCCGCCTCCCCCGCCCGCGGCGCCCCCCGTGCCGCCGGCCCCGCCCGCCGCCGGCGGACCGGGCACCCCCGGCGGCCACGGCGGCCGGGGCAGGCGCGGACTGCTGCGCGGCCGGGTCGCCCTGGTCACCGCCGTCGCGGCGGTCGCCGCCGTCCTCGGCGGGGTCACCGGCGGCGTCGTCGCCGCCGACGAGCACGGTTCCGGCACCCGCACCACCACCATCGCCAGCCCGGTCTCCGCCCGCTCGGACGGCAGCGCCGACGTCGCCGCCGTCGCGACCGCCGTCGCACCGAGCGTCGTCCAGATCACCGTGCAGGGCGCGAGCGGCACCGCCACCGGCACCGGCGTGGTCCTCAACAAGGACGGCCAGATCCTCACCAACTACCACGTGATCTCCGGCGCGGTCGACGGCGGCCGGCTCACCGTCACCTTCAAGGACGGCTCCACCACCCAGGCCACCGTCACCGGCACCGACAAGGCCCTGGACGTCGCCGTGATCACCGCGAGCGGCGCCAGGAACCTCGCCCCCGCCGTCCTCGGCGACTCCTCCGCCGTCTCGGTCGGCGACCCGGTCGTCGCCATCGGCAACCCCGAGGGCCTCACCGGCACCGTCACCTCGGGCATCATCAGCGCCGAGAACCGCGAGGTCACCGTCCAGGTCGACGAGAGCAGCACCAGCGGCAACGGCGGCTTCGGCTTCCCCAACCTGCCCGGCCTGCGCGGCGGCACCCCGCAGAGCAGCGGCGACACCACCACCTACAAGGCCTTCCAGACCGACGCCGCGCTCAACCCCGGCAACTCCGGCGGGCCGCTGATCAACGCGAGCGGACAGGTCATCGGCATCAACTCGGCGATGTACTCGGCCAACGGCTCCAACTCCACCGCCGGTGGCAGCAGCGCCGGCAGCGTCGGCCTCGGCTTCGCCATCCCGATCAACGACATCAAGCAGGTACTCCCGAAGCTGCAGGCCGGCCAGAACATCTAGACGGACAATTGCAGTAATCCCGGCCCTCCGACCACGAGAAAGGGCAACCGCCCATGACCCCGTCCGCCGACGACCGCACCCCCGCCGAGTCCGGGCCCACCACCGCCCGGCTCCTCGTGGTCGACGACGAACCCGCCCTCCGGGACGCCCTGGAGAGCAGCCTCGCCTTCGAGGGCTACGAGGTCGCCACCGCCACCGACGGCTACGAGGCGCTGGAGTCCGTCGAACGCGAGAAGCCCGACCTCGTCCTGCTGGACATCATGATGCCCCGGATGGACGGCCTCACCGCCGTCCGCCGGATGCGCTCCCGCGGCGACAGCGTCCCGGTGCTGATGCTCACCGCCCGGGACGCCGTCGGCGACCGGGTCACCGGCCTCGACGTCGGCGCGGACGACTACCTCGCCAAGCCCTTCGAGCTCGACGAACTGCTCGCCCGGGTCCGCGCCCTGCTGCGGCGCAACGCCCTCGCCACCGAGGCCGCCGCCCGGGCCGCGGCCGTCGAGGAGGACAACGAGGTCATGGCCTTCGGGGACCTGCGCATGAACACCGCCACCCGGGAGGTGACCCGGGCCGGCAAGCCGGTCGAGCTGACCCGGACCGAGTTCATGCTGCTGGAGATGTTCCTCTCGCACCCCCGCCAGGTCCTCACCCGCGAACAGATCCTCAAGGCCGTCTGGGGCTTCGACTTCGAGCCCTCCTCCAACTCCCTGGACGTCTACGTGATGTACCTGCGCCGCAAGACCGAGCAGGGCGGCATGCCCCGCCTCATCCAGACCGTACGCGGCGTCGGCTACGCCCTGCGCCCGGCCGCCGGCACCGGCGCGTGAGCAGCACGGCCCCCCTCCCGCCCCCGCCGTCGGCGCCACCCCGGATCCCCCGCCGCCAGCGCCTCCTCCGCTGGTACCGCGCCCAGTCGCTGCGCAGCCGGCTGACCTTCCTGACGGCGGCGGCGGTGGCGGTCGCCATCGCCCTCTCGGCGCTGGCCTGCTGGTTCATCGTGGAGCAGAAGCTCTACGACCAGGTGCAGGAGAACCTGTCCCGCGCCAAAGTGCCACCCCTTGAGCTGGTCGACCCGATCCGGCGCACCTACAGTCTGGGATTCTGCAGCACCTCGGTCGCGAAGGCCGAGGCCGCGGCCGAAACCGCCGCCAAGGCGAAGGCCAGGGAGATTCGTCCCGATATGATCGGCGGCGGATCAGCGGGAGGGGCCGGTCAGTTCACCACCGAGCTCTACAGTCCGAACGGGCAGATCTGCATTCCGGATGTCTCGCCCCCGAAGGGCGTCGAGGTCAAGGCCTCCGACCTGCTTGCCATCTCCCAGGGCAAGTACACCTACCGTGACGGCCGCTACGTCGACGGCACTCCCGCCAGGGTTCGGCTGAACGGCGTCCACGACGACGCGGGCAACAGGTTCGTCCTCCTGACCGCGACTCCGACCGACGCGGTCGAGAAGTCCCTCAACCAACTCGCCCTCATCCTCGGCGGCGTGGCCCTCGGCGGCGTCATCCTCGCCGGAGCGGCCGGCCGCCTGGTCGCCCGCTCCGCGCTCAGGCCCGTGGACCACCTCACCGACGTCGTCGAGCACATCGCCCGCACCGAGGAGGTCGGAGCCACCATCCCGGTTCGCGGCAGCGACGAGATCGCCCGTCTCTCCACCTCGTTCAACTCCATGAGCACCGCCCTCGCCAACTCCCGCGACCGCCAGACCCGGCTGATCGCCGACGCCGGGCACGAGCTCCGCACCCCGCTCACCTCGCTCCGGACCAACGTCGATCTCCTCATCCGCAGTGACGACACCGGCCGTCCGCTCCCCGCCGCCACCAGGACCAAGCTGCTCGGCAACATGAAGGCACAGATGCAGGAGCTCACCGTCCTGATCGGCGACCTGCTCCAGCTCTCCCGCCCCGACTCCCCCAAACCGATCCGGAACCTCACCGTCGTCGCGCTGCACCAGATAGCTCAACGAGCGGTCGAGCGCGCCAAGTTGCGCGGGCCGGGACTGGTCTTCGAGACCGACACCGAGCCCTGGTTCGTCCACGGCGACGCCGCCGCCCTCGAACGCGCGGTGATCAACCTGCTGGACAACGCCGTCAAGTACAGCCCGCCCGGCGGCACCGTCGAAGTACGGCTCCACCAGGGCGTGCTGACCGTCCGCGACCACGGCCCCGGCATCCCGCCGGACGAGCTGCAGTACGTCTTCGACCGGTTCTGGCGCTCGCCCTCCTCCCGGCAGCTCCCCGGCTCCGGCCTCGGGCTGTCGATCGTCGCGCAGAGCGTCCGCGAGGCCGGTGGCGAGGTGTCGCTCGGCCCGGCCGGGGACGGTGGCCCGGGCGCGCTCGCGACCGTACGGCTGCCGGGCGGCCCGGCTCCCGAGTAACGCCCGCGGACGGCGAAAGGGCGGGCGGGGCGCCCCGACAGCGCCCCGCCCGCCCTTTCCGGCTCTCGGTCAGCCGATGCCGCCGCCCGGGCCGATGACCTTGATGCGGTCCTGTGCCGGGGCCTGCAGCGGCGCGGCGGCCGAGCTGTGGGCGCCGAGGTAGGCGGCGAAGACGTCCAGGTCCGAGGCGCCGACCAGCTTGTCGGTGCCGGCCGCGAAGGCCGGGAAGCCGTCGCCGCCGCCGGCCAGGAACTCATTGGCCGCGACCCGGTAGGAGGCGGCCGGGTCGATCGGCGCGCCGTTCAGCCGGACCGAGTCGACCAGCACCCGGTCCGCACCCTTCTTGCGCATGTCCAGGGTGTAGGCCAGGCCCCTGGACGGCTGCAGGATCTTCGGCGAGGCCTCGTTGCCGCCGCTCACCTGCTGCTGGAGCAGCTGGAGCAGCTGGGCGCCGGTCAGCGTCTTGACCTGCATCATGTTGGTGAACGGCTGGACGGTGAACGCCTCGCCGTAGGTCACCACCCCGTCGCCCTCGGCGCCGCTGGCCTTGTAGACCAGGTCGGAGCGGATGCCACCGGGGTTCATGAAGGCGATCTGCGCACCGCCCTTGTCGGCGGGGGCCAGACCCTCCTGCTGCGCGTCGGCGATCAGGTCGCCCAGCGGCTTCTCCGGGTCGCTGTTGCCGCGGCCGTTGATGTCCGAGGCGATGTAGCCGACCGGGCGGTCGGCGATCGGCGCGGCCAGCTTGGAGTAGCGCGAGATCAGCGCCGTCATGTCCGGGGCCTTCTCGACCGTGCGGCGCACGATGTGGTTCTCGGCCTTGACCGACGGACGGACGATGGTGCCCGTGGTCTTGTCGAGCTTCAGGTCGATCTCGGTGTAGAGCCGGCCGAAGGAGGCGGCACTGGTCACCGAACGCGGAACGCCCTGCGGGTCGGGGATGGTGCAGGCGTACGCGTTGTGGGTGTGGCCGGTGACGATGGCGCCGATCGCCGGGTCCAGGTTCTTGGCGATGTCGACGATCGGGCCGGAGATGCCCTGACCGGCGGTGCCGCAGTCGTAGTTGTAGGTGCTGCTGGCCGGCAGGCCGCCCTCGTGGATCAGCGCGACGATCGAGTTGACGCCCTGCTTCTTCAGCTCGGCGGCGTACTTGTTGATCGTGGCGACCTCGTTGCCGAACTTCAGGCCCTTGACGCCCTCGGCGGTCACGATGTTCGGCGTGCCCTCCAGGGTCGCGCCGATGAAGCCGATCTTCACGCCCTGCGACTTGGTCACCCAGTACGGGGCCAGGACCGGCTTGCCGGTCTTCTCGTCGGTGACGTTGGCGGCCAGGTAGTTGAAGTTGGCGCCCTTGAACTTGCGGCCCTTCTCGTAGCAGCCGTCGACCGGGTGGCAGCCGCCGTTCTGAAGGCGCAGCAGCTCCTTGGCGCCCTCGTCGAACTCGTGGTTGCCGACCGCGGTGACGTCCAGGCCGAGCTTGTCCATCGCCTCGATGGTCGGCTCGTCGTGGAAGAGCGCCGAGGTCAGCGGGCTGGCGCCGACGATGTCACCGGCGGCGACGGTGATCGAGTCGTCGGCGGGGATCCGGGCCTGGCGCAGCGCGGTGGCCAGGTACTCGATGCCACCGGCCGGGGTGCTGACCGGCCGGCCGGTCGCCGGGTCGATCTCCTGGATGGTGCCGGACGAACCGGCCGGGGGCTCCAGGTTGCCGTGGAAGTCGTTGATCGCCAGCACCTGGAGGTTGACGGTCTTCTGACGCTTGGCGTCCGCGGCCTGGGCGGCGGTCGGCACGACCACCGTGCCGAGCAGGCCGGCGGCGGCCGCGACGGCGAGCGCCGCGCGTCGGGATCTGACGGTGAGCATGAGGGTCCCCTGCACCTTGAGAGAGCGCCCAGCTGTGGACAGGTCCGGGTGGGCGAAGATGTCGTTGCGCGAATGCAGCCTAGAGTCAACGCGCGTAGCTGTCAGGACCCCGGACGTAACGACAGGGTTACCTACTGACGAATCGTCGCCGGACAATCGCCCCGGACGGCCGGCTCACCCCGCCCGGACCGCCCGGCTCCCCGCCCTCTCCGGCACCCGCTCAGACGCCCGGCTCGGCCGCCAACTGGCGTTCGGCGCGGACCCGCTCGGCCACCGCGTCCTCGGTCATCGCCCGGTCGGTGTACACCAGCGGCCGTTCGGCCTCGGTGATGATGTGCTTGACCACCTGGACGTTGCCGTTGACATCCCAGACCGCGATACCCGGCGACAGGGTCGGGATGATCTCCACCGCCCAGCGCGGCAGACCCAGCACCCGGCCGGTGGCTCTCGCCTCCTCGGCCTTCTGCATGTAGATCGTCCGGGTGGAGGCCATCTTCAGGATCGCCGACGCCTCCTTGGCCGCCGCGCCGTCCACCACGTCCGAGAGGTGGTGGACCACCGCGACGAAGGAGAGGCCGAGCCGGCGCCCGAACTTCAGCAGCCGCTGGAACAGCTGGGCCACGAACGGGCTGTTGATGATGTGCCAGGCCTCCTCGACCAGGAAGATGCGCTTCTTCCGGTCCGGCCTGATCCAGGTGTGCTCCAGCCAGACCCCGACGATCGCCATCAGGATCGGCATCGCGATCGAGTTGCGGTCGATGTGCGACAGGTCGAAGACGATCAGCGGCGCGTCCAGGTCGATGCCGTCCGTGGTCGAGCCGTCGAACATGCCGCGCAGGTCGCCGTCGACCAGCCGGTCCAGCACCAGCGCCACGTCCAGGCCCCAGGCCTGCACCTCGTTCACCGCCACGCCCAGCGACTCCACCGAGGAGAGCTCGGGGCTGCGCAGGGTGTCGATGATGTCGTTCAGCACCGGCTGACGGCCGGTCACCGTCGCCACCACATGGGCGTGCGCGGCCTTCAGCGCGAAGCCGGCCCGCTCGTCCAGACCGTGCCCCATCGCCACCTCGATGATGGTGCGCAGCAGCGACAGCTGGCCGGTCGTGGTGATCGCCGGGTCCAGCGGGTTGAGCTTCACCCCACCGTCCCGGGCCGCCATCGGGTCGAGCCGGATCGACTTTATGCCCAGCGCGTTGGCGATCAGGTTCCACTCGCCGACGCCGTCCTCGCCCTGCGCGTCCAGCACCACGACCTGCCGGTCCCGGAACCTCAGCTGGCGCAGCACATACGTCTTCTCCAGCGCCGACTTGCCGTTGCCGGACTCGCCGAGCACCAGCCAGTGCGGGGCCGGCAGCTGCTGGCCGTACAGCTGGAAGGGGTCGTACACATACCCCTTGCCGCTGTACACCTCACGGCCGATGATCACGCCGGAGTCGCCCAGCCCCGGTGCGGCGGTCGGCAGGTAGACCGCCTGCGCCTGGCCGGTGGACGTACGCACCGGCAGACGGGTGGTCTCCACCTTGCCGAACATCAGGCTGGTGAACGCGTCGGTGAGGTTGCCGATCGCCATGGGCGGCCTCCTGGTGGATTGGTGCGCCGGTCAGCGGCGGATGCCGGTGGCGAACGGGAGGGTGTTGACGAAGGCCCGGTGGTGCTCGCGGTCGCACCACTCCAGCTTGAGGTAGCTCTTGCCGGCCGAGGCGCGGATGGTCCGCTTGTCGCGGGCCAGCGCCTCGGGGCTGCGCGAGGAGACCGTGATGTAACCGACCAGGTTGACCCCGGCCGCACCGGACGCCAGGTCGTCACCGCGCTGGTCCACCCGGCCGGTGTGGGCCAGGTCGCGCGGGTCGACCGTGCGGTTCATCTTGGCCGCGCGGCTGGCCTCCGCCTCGTCGTTGGTCTTCTCGGTGAGCATCCGCTCGATGGCCACGTCGGTGGGCTCCAGGTCCATCGTCACCGCCACCGTCCGGATCACGTCCGGGGTGTGGACCAGCAGCGGGGCCAGGAAGTTGACGCCGACCGGGGTCAGCGGCCACTCCTTGATCCAGGCGGTGGCGTGGCACCACGGGGCCCGGGTCGCCGACTCCCTGGTCTTCGCCTGCAGGTACTGCGGGTGCGTGGCGTCCAGCTCGGCCGGCCAGGCGTTGCGCTTCGACATCGCCTGGATGTGGTCGATCGGGTGGTCCGGGTCGTACATCGAGTGCAGCAGCGAGGAGAGCCGGGCCTGGCCGAGCGGCTGACGCACCCGGATGTCCGCCTCCGCGAGGCGCGCGCAGATGTCGGTCAGCTCGCGCGCCATCACCGCGGCCAGCCCCTCGTCGTCCCGGGCCCGCCGTCCGGTCGCGGTCCGGCCCATGGCGTGCGCCTCGGCCGCCAGGTCACGGGTGTAGTGCATGCAGGCCACCAGGTAGGCCCGGTGCTGCTCGGAGGAGGTCGAGACCATCGACTGCAACTGGTCGTACGAGTCCTGCAGCCACCGCGGCGCGTCGTGGTCCCCGCGCCGCTCCACGTCCTTGGCGTGTGCGTCCGGGTCGGCGGGCAGCGTCCGGGCGAGGATCTGCAGCCTGGTCACGAAGCCGTCCCCGTTGGCGACGTGCTTCAGCAGCGTGCCGAACCGGTCGACCAGGGCCTCCTGGTCCTCCGAGTCCCGCAGGCCGACACCCGGACCCTCGATCTCGATCGCCGCCGTCACCGTGCGCCGCTCCAGGTGCATCAGCACCCCGACCTCGTCCGGCCCGAACGGCGCGGCCAGCCAGCGCAGCCGGCCCACCCCGGGCGGCGGGCCGACCTCCACCTCGCGCCCGTCCAGCCGGGTGCCGGCGTCCATCGCGTCCGACTTCCACACCGCCCGGCCGCTGCGGACCGTCCGGCGGTAGGTGCGGTTGATCTCCACCCACTTGTAGAACGTCCGGCGGCGGTACGGCACGTAGACCGCGGCGATCGCCAGCAGCGGCAGCCCGATCAGACCCGCGATACGCAGCGGCAGCACGGGCATCATCAGGCCCCAGAGCATGCCGAGGAACGCCCCGAAGATGATCAGGATGATCTCGCCGGACTCCCGGTTCCGGCCGATCGGCGCGTTCGGGCGGGCCTTGCCGATCAGGTAGGTGCGGCGCTGGTGCACGTACGGCTGGGCGTACTGGGCGCCGTACTGGCCGAGTGGTTCGCTGCTCACTTACCCGTCACCCTCCCTTCGCTGGATTGCTGTCGCGGATCGCTGCCGAGGCCGGCGGCCCGCCCTGCGGCGGCGGGGCCGGGGTGCGGCCGGCGTGCGCGGCGATGCCCGGCGCGACCGAACCGCCGCCGGCCCCACCGCCGCCGCCCGCCCCCTGCGGGCCGCGGTCGCCGTGGGTGCTAATGCCCTGCTTCATCAGGTTCGCGGTGCCGTTGATCATCGCCGAGCCGGCCGAGACCGCGCTCGCCCGGGCCGAGCGCATGTTCATGATCTCGTCACCGAAGCCCGGCACGAAACGGTAGACGGCGGTGCTCGCGAAGATCGACAGGAACAGGATCGCCAGACCCGACAGCACCCGCGCGAAGTCGTCGTTCGCCCCGGCACCGGTCGCCACCGCACCGGCCAGCCCGAGGATGATGACGATGATCGGCTTGGCCAGGTCCACCGCCACCATCACCCCCGCCCAGCGGCGCACGTGCTTCCACAGCTGCTTGTCCACCAGCCCGGCGTACACCGCGGTCCCCAGCAGCGCACCCACGTACAGCATCGCCGCCCGGATCAGCAGCTCGATCCAGAGCACCGCCGCGGCCAGCACGGCCACCAGCGACACGATGATCAGGATCAGCGGCCCACCGCCCATGTCACCCTTCTCCAGGGTGTCGGCGAACCCGCCCAGATACGTCCCGGTGTCCGACTTCGTCCCCACCGCGACGGCCTTGGTCAGCCCGTCCGTCGCGCTCACCACCGTGTACAGGATCAGCGGCGTGAACGCCGACGCCACCACGGTCAGCCAGAGGAAGCCGATCGCCTCCGAGATCGCCGTCGTCAGCGGCGCCCCACGCACCGCCCGCTTCGTCACCGCCAGCAGCCAGAGCACCAACGTGATGATCGTCGAGGCGGCGAACACCACCGCGTACTGCTGCAGGAACGACGCATTGGTGAAGTCCACCTGCGTCGTCCCGTCGATCGCACTCGACAGTTTCCGCACCACCCACGCCGCCGCCTGCGCACACCCCTTCGCCAACGACCCGAGCGGATCGGCCACACTCCCGACGGTCCCGCTGCCGGGAATGACCACGGCGCCGTTCGGAGCGCACCCCGCATCGCTGCCGGGGATCGGAAGATCGACCTTCTGGCAGGTCGGACTGGCCGACGGCGATGGCTCGGCGAAGACCCTCTGGGCCGCCAGCAACACCGCCACCTGGACAGCGGCCATGGCACCCGCCAGGGTACCGACGCGGCGCACGATCGGGCGGGCGGCACCAACGGCGGTACGACGTGGTGTGTGGTCAACGGGCATAGCGGAAACCCCCGAACTGCTGGACGGCGCCGGTGATCTCGTCGGCGGTGGCGGCCTGCTGGTCGCCCGGCATCGGCGCGGGGCCCTGCCGGCTTGCGTAGTCGCTGAGCTTCCAGTCGCCGCCCGTCCAGTGGAGGGTCAGGGTGATGGTGTACCAGTTCTCCACGACCGGTTGGACGGAGCGCTCGCCGGCGAGTCCGGTGAGTCCGGTGCACCAGACCTCGATCTTGGCGTCGCTGTCGCTGTATCCGGCCGACTTGGTTCCCACCGGGACGGTGCGGCTGACGAAGGTGAGGCCTTTGGGCGCCCGGCCCTGGGCATCGAGGCCGTAGCGGGTCGCGGTATCGCCGCCGAACCCCTGGTCCAGGCGGGCCTGGAGGGCTGCGGCGGCGCCCGGGTCGGCGATGGTGGCGACGATGGTGTGGCGGCTCTCGGCGCGGAACATGTCGGCGGAGCCGATGGCCACCGCGTAGTTGACGGCGGCCGACTGCGCGCCCTGGTCGGTGTGCGGGAAGCCGCCGGCGATGCCGTTGGTGGTGGTGCTGACCGGCTGCTCGCCGCTGGGGCCGGGACCCGCGCCGGCGGTGGCGGTGGCGCCGTCGGCGGAGCGGCCGGCGGTACCGGAGGCGCCGGGGTCGGCCTTGCCCCGGTTGGCGATGGAGATCGCCACCACCAGCAGGGTAACGACCACCAGGACGGTCAGCAGCGTTCGCAACGGCCTCGGTTGACGAGCGCTCACCTGTGAGGAGGGCTGTTCGCCGACCGGCAGCCGCGTACGGGTGTGCGGCTGGTCGTCGGACAACGGCACGGCGGCCCTCCTGGTGCGGGGAGCCTGGGCGGCTCCGGGGGCCCCTCCGCCCGTGGACGGGCGGGAAGGGAGGTGAGGTGGGTGGACCCCCGGCGGGGGCTCCGGAAGGTCCTGACGGGACGGACGTCAGGCGGGGGCACCGCCTGCTGTCCGATCGTCAGATGGCCATGCCGTACACAATGGTGAACAGAGTGCCAAGTGATCCAATGATGAACACGCCGGTCAGCCCGGCGATGATCAGCCCCTTGCCCTGCTCGGCGCCGAAGCTGTCACGCATGGCGGTGGCGCCGATCCGCTGCTTGGCCGCGCCCCAGACGGCGAGGCCGAGGCAGGCCAGGATGGCCACGGCCATGACGACCTCGACCATCACCCGGGCCTCCGACCCGAGGCTCGCGAACGGGCCCCAGTCCGGGGCGATCCCGCCGATGATGGTGTCGATATTCGGCTTCTTAGGAGGGTCTTCGGCCAGGTGGCCGATCGCGATACTGTCCACGCTGCTCAGGTTCATTTCCATCTCACCGCCCGATCAGGCAAATTCAAGGGCCCAGACCCCGTCCGCGCGAAGGGTCGGTACCTATTCTTGGCCAGATCTGACGTCGACTTGGCTGCTTCTCGCGGATTGGTCGTGAGGCATCGGACACGTGCGCGAGGATGTCCACCGTACGAAGGATAGCGCTCACTCTTTGTATCTCTGATGATTGCGGTGAGCAACGCCTTCCGGGACACTTCGACTGACGATTCGTCGGGATGGTGCTGATGGTACTCCGCAAGGCCGGGATGGCCGCCGCAGCAGCGGGAGTTGTCGCATTCGGCTTCGTCGGTCTGGTGACCGTCGGGACGTATGCGGCAAGTGGGACACCGCAACCGTCCGCCAATCGCGCCAACCTCTCGGCGGGAACCGTGCCGGCCGCCTACCAGGGGCTGATCCAGCAGTGGGGAACGCTCTGCCCGGAGATCTCCCCGCCGATGCTCGCGGCACAGCTGTACCAGGAAAGCGGTTTCGACCCGGGCGCCCGATCGC
This sequence comes from Kitasatospora sp. NPDC087315, assembly GCF_044744345.1. Classification (NCBI taxonomy): domain Bacteria; kingdom Bacillati; phylum Actinomycetota; class Actinomycetes; order Kitasatosporales; family Streptomycetaceae; genus Kitasatospora; species Kitasatospora sp. NPDC087315. The sequence goes on from NZ_JBIUYD010000004.1 coordinate 364,345, forward strand.
CCGCGAAGGCGTACGGAATGGCGCAGTTCCTGGAGAGCACCTGGGCGATCTACGGCACCGACGCGAACGGCGACGGCAAGAAGGACATCTGGGACCCCGCGGACGCGATCGCCTCGGCGGCGACGTACGACTGCGCGCTCGCCCGTGACGTGGCGAAGGTGCCGGGCGACCGGCAGGACAACATGCTGGCCGCCTACAACGCGGGCCCGTACGCGGTGGAGAAGTACGACGGCGTGCCGCCGTACCGGGAGACCCAGGGGTACGTGCGGAGCATCAAGGCGCTGGCCCGCAGCTTCACCGCGCCCACCGCGCCGGTGGAGGTGGTCCAGCAGTCGGCCGGCGCGATCTACTTCGCCCAGGGCAAGCTCGGCACGCCGTACCTGTGGGGCGGCGAGGGCCTGCCGTCGCAGAACGGGCGGTTCGACTGCTCCGGGCTCACCTGGGCCGCGTTCGCCAGTGTGGGCATCACGCTCCCCCGGGTCGCCAACGACCAGTGGTACGCCGGGCCGCACCCCTCGCGCGACCAACTGCGCCCGGGTGACCTGGTCTTCTGGGCGACGGATCTGAACGACCCGCGCAGCATCCACCACGTCGGCATCTACGTGGGCGGCGGGTACATGATCAACGCGCCGCACACCGGCGCGGTGATCCGCTACGACAAGATCGACACCAGGGAGTACATCGGCGCCACCCGGATCACCTCGGACGGCGCCGAGGCCCTGCCCGTGCGCAACGCGGACGGCACCATCACCGGCAAGGGCGGTCCGGGCGCGGCCACCCAGGATCCGGCCACACCTCCGAGCGGCACCAGCAGCCCACTGGCCAACCCGTCGGCCGGCCAGGCCGCCGCGGCCGCACCCGCGGGGCCGGCCGGCCCCGACCCCGCAGGTCCCGGTCCGGCAGGTCCGGGTCAACCCGCCGTGAAAAGCTGAACCCCCGGGCCGCACGGTGTGAGCGCACTGTGGACGCTGAGTCAATTTTCGATAACAGCGCGTTTCCGTGGAACGCCGCGCCCCGGTTATGACGTTGTGTCCGATGGTCCACCGTCAGCCCCCTGGGCCGGGCGGACCTCGGCCGGAACGAACAGGTGCAGCGGACCAGAAGGAGGTGCGGCGTGTCGACGCCGCTTGCCGACACGACCAACCCCGACCTCGGTCTGCTCTACGCCGTCAACGGCCTGGCCAAACGCTCTCCGGAGTGGCTGGACCACCTGGTCTCGTGGATCGGCGAGTACGGCATCCTGCTCGGCCTGGCCCTGCTGGGCCTGGTCGGCTGGCTGCAGGCCAGACGCCGTCCGGACGCCCCGGTGGCGGTCGCCGGGCTGCTCTGGGCACCGCTCTCGGTCGCCATCGCCGAGCTGGCCAACCTGCCGATCGCCGCCATCGTGAACCGCCCGCGCCCCTTCGTCGATCACACCGGCCTGGACGTGCTGGTGGACGGCAAGGCGGGCACGCACTCCTTCGTCAGCGACCACTCGACGATGTCGATGGGCATCGCGGTGGCGCTGTTCCTGGTGAACCGGCGACTGGGCTGGATCGCCGGCGGCCTCGCCCTGCTGCAGGGCTTCTGCCGGATGTTCATGGGCGTCCACTACCCCACCGACGTGATCGGCGGGTTCGCGCTCGCCACCGCGGTCGTCCTGCTGCTGGCGCCGATCGCGATGGCCGTGCTGGTCCCGCTCTGCCACGCGCTGAGCCGGACCGTCGTCGCCCCGCTGATCAGGGCGCCCCGGAGCGGCCCGCGTCCGCGCGGCCGGCGGCGCGGCGGCGAGCGCGGCACCGTCCAGCCGCCGGAGTCCGATCTGGCGGCCTAGCGGCCGCTACGGGGACTCCCCGGCGTGCTCGGTGAGGTGGTCGGCGGCCTCCCGCCGGCTGAGGTCGCGGGACCGGCGGGCCGGGGAGAACCAGCCACAGGCGCAGGTCGCGAAGGAGAAGGAACCGCGCTCGTCGATCTCGACGCGGTGCTCGGGCATCCGGGTGGTGCCGGGGGCAGCCGGCAGCTCACTGTGCACGTGGTTCACGGTAACGCCCGGGGGCCCCGGCGCGCGATGCCTCCGGCGCGCCGGGTTTCGCGTAACCCGGCGCGCCTCAACTCGTTTGCCCGGAAAGAGCTCTGCCCACCTGGTGGTGGTCGGCGGGGCAGTCGGGCCCAAGGGGGTTGTCGCGAGGATGAAGATGACCGACCAGCAGCGCAGCGGCCGGCAGCGGCGCCGTCCGCTGCCGCACCTGCGCGCGGCGGCCGGGGCCGCCGTGCTCGCCGCCGCCCTGACCGGGCTGGCCGGCTGCTCGGACGGCCCCGGCGGCTCGTCCGACCAGCGGTCGAGCACCCCCGACCAGCTTTCCGGCGACCCGGTGACGGCCGTCCGCAGCGCCGCCGACATCACCGGCCGGACGGGTTCCGCGCACACCGCCACCGAGCTGGTGACGGAGTCGGCCGAGAAGAAGGCCGTCTTCACCGGCAGCGGCGGCTACGACTACGTGAAGCGGATCGGCCGGCTGGAGGTGGCGGTGCCGCCGGGCGCGGCGACCACCGGGAAGATCGTCGAGGTGGTCCTGCCCGGCACCGTCTATCTGCAGAACAGCGGGGCCAAGGTGCCCGAGGGCAAGTGGGTCAAGCTGGACGTGCGCCAGCTGCCCGACGGCAACCTCGTCAGCAGCGGTGCCACCGACCCGGCCTCCGCCGCGGGCGCGCTGCGCGGGGCGCAGAAGGCGGACCTGGTCGGTACCGAGACGGTCGGCGGGGTGGCGCTCAAGCACTACCGCGGCGTTCTCGACCTGTCGAAGGCGGCCGACGCGACCGGTGGCCGGGGCGGGGACGGCCTGCGGATGGCGGCCCAGACCTTCACCGTCCGGGACGTCCCGTACGACGCCTGGCTGGACGACCAGGGCCGGCTGCACAAGGTGGTCGAGGTGTTCACCTTCGCCGGGGTCGCGGGTTCCAAGGAGGCGAAGGACCAGGTGAAGGTGACCTCGACGACCTCCCTGACGGACTTCGGCAAGCCGGTGGAGGCGGCCGAGCCGCCCACCGCGGACATCTTCGCGACGAAGCCCACGGAGAGCCCGAAGTAGCGGCCGGGGGCGAGGAGGGCTCGGGGAGGGGCGCCGCCGGACCGGGTGGGTGTCCGGCGCCTGGCGCCCACCCGTTTCGGCGGCGCCGAGATGGCCCGTCCGTGCCATGTGGACGGGCTCCGAAGTGCCTAGGCTGGATGTCGGGTGGCTGCCGCCCGGGCTGGCGAGGCGCTGAAGGGGTGGTGCAGGTGGTGTCGTCCACGGGCGGCCGCAGCGGCGGCCACGACGACGCGGCCCTCGACGAGATCGAGCTGGCCGGCGAGCTGATGATCGCCGCGACGGCCAGCGCCGGCGAGCGGCTGCCGACCGAGCGGATCGACGAGGTGCTGCTCGACCGGCCCGACGGCGGTTCGGCCGCCGGGCCCCCGGCCGAGCGGGACGACTAGAGACGGCTGAAAACGGCCAGGGCCGACCGCAACGGGACGGCCGGAGCGACCGGCGCTCGGCCCGGTGTCAGCTGCGCAGCAGCCGGGCGATCGCGGCGGTGGCCTCCGCCACCTTGGCGTCCAGCTCCGCCCCGCCCTCCTCGGCGGCCGCGGCGACGCAGTGCCGCAGGTGCTCCTCCAGCAGCGAGAGCGCGAAGGACTGCAGCGCCTTGGTGCCGGCCGAGACCTGGGTGAGCACGTCGATGCAGTAGACGTCCTCGTCGACCATGCGCTGCAGACCGCGGATCTGGCCCTCGATCCGGCGCAGCCGCTTGAGGTGGGCGTCCTTCTGCGCGCTGTACCCGTGCGGCCCGTGGTGACCGGCCGCCGCAGGGGCCGCGGCCTCGGCGGTGTGGTCGGCCGGCGGCTCGCTCCCGTGCGCGTGGTCCGGCTCGGTTCGCGCTTGCGTCGTGGTCATCGGCCCGCCTTCTCCTGAGTGCCTGGGTGGCTGCGTCGGCCTCCAGTGTCCAACACCCGGGCCGGTCACGGTGTTCCTCCGGCGGGCCCGACGGGCCCGGAGCGGCAGGCCGGACGGTTCCCCCGTACGGGCGGCGCCCCGGTTCTTCCGCGCGCACGACGGGGGCAATCCGGGCGAGGTTCCGTCAGACTGGGGGCTCACGTCCGCACATGGCTGTGCGGGCCGGTTCCACTGGTGCGGCAGCCAAACGGAAGGGGAGGTTCCGCCTCCCCCACCACCACCCCGTTTGCGCAATTGCGCCTGGTTGCACCTAGCATCGTTCAGTCCCTACCCCGCACATCGGAGATTTCCGTGCGTTTTAGCCTGACCCCGAAGGAGACGAGCTTCTACGACATGTTCGCCGCCGCAGCGGAGAACCTCGTCGTCGGATCAAAGCTTCTGCTGGAACTGCTGGGAGCAGACGTGTCGGCTCGTGCGGAGATCGTCGAGCGCATGCGCGCCGCCGAACACGCCGGGGACGACACCACCCATGCGGTCTTCCACCAGCTGAACTCGTCCTTCATCACGCCCTTCGACCGCGAGGACATCTACAGCCTCGCCTCGTCGCTGGACGACATCATGGACTTCATGGAGGAGGCCGTCGACCTGGTCGTGCTGTACGACATCCAGACCCTCCCCAAGGGCATCGAGCAGCAGATCGAGGTCCTGGCCCGCGCCGCCGAGCTCACCGCCGAGGCGATGCCGAACCTGCGCAGCATGTCCAACCTGACCGAGTACTGGATCGAGGTCAACCGGCTCGAGAACCAGGCCGACCAGATCCACCGCAAGCTGCTCGCCCACCTCTTCTCCGGTCAGTACGACGCCATCGAGGTGCTCAAGCTGAAGCAGGTCGTGGACGTCCTTGAGGAGGCGGCGGACGCGTTCGAGCACGTCGCCAACACGGTGGAGACCATCGCCGTCAAGGAGTCCTGACCCTCGTGGACACGGCAGCACTCATCGCCGTCATCGGCGTTGCGTTCTTCTTCACCTACACCAACGGCTTCCACGACTCGGCGAACGCCATCGCCACGTCGGTCTCCACCCGGGCGCTGACCCCGCGGGCCGCGCTCGCGATGGCCGCCGTCATGAACCTGGCCGGCGCCTTCCTCGGCAGCGGCGTGGCGCACACCGTCTCGCAGGGCATCATCGCGACCCCGGTCGGCAACCAGGGGATGGCGATCCTGTTCGCCGCCCTGGTCGGCGCGATCGCCTGGAACCTCGTCACCTGGTACTTCGGTCTCCCCTCCTCCTCCTCGCACGCGCTGTTCGGCGGCATGGTGGGCGCGGCGATGGCCGGCGGGACCGAGGTGATCTGGAACGGCGTCCTGGAGAAGATCGTCATCCCGATGATCGTCTCCCCGATCGTCGGCCTGATCGGCGGCTTCCTGGTGATGCTGGCGATCCTCTGGATCTTCCGGCGGGCCAACCCGCACAAGGCCAAGCGCAACTTCCGGGTCGCCCAGACCGCGTCGGCCGCCGCCATGGCCCTCGCGCACGGCCTCCAGGACGCCCAGAAGACCATGGGCATCGTGGTGATGGCCCTCACCATCTCGGGCCACCACGACTCCGACGGCATCCCGGTCTGGGTCAAGATCTCCTGCGCCACCATGCTCTCGCTGGGCACCTACGCGGGTGGCTGGCGGATCATGCGGACCCTCGGCCGCAAGATCATCGAGCTGGACCCGCCGCAGGGCTTCGCGGCCGAGGCCACCGCCGCGACCGTCATGTACGTCACCTCGTTCGTCTTCAAGGCGCCGATCTCCACCACGCACGTGATCACCTCGGCGATCATGGGCGCGGGGGCCACCAAGCGGATCCGCGCGGTGCGCTGGGGCGTGGCGAAGAACATCGTGCTCGGCTGGTTCATCACGATGCCGGCGGCCGCCGTCGTCGCGGCGCTGATGTACTGGTTCGTCCACCTGTTCTGGGGCTGACGCCCCGCAGAACCGACAGGGCCCGCCCCCACATCTCGGGGGCGGGCCCTGTCCCGTACTTCGCGGCGGCACCGCCATGCAGCACCGCGAAGCAGTCGCTGCTCCTAGCCGAAGCGGCCGGAGATGTAGTCCTCGGTCGCCTGGGCCGACGGGTTGGAGAAGATCCGCTGGGTGTCGTCCAGCTCGACCAGCTTGCCCGGCTGGCCGACGCCGGCCAGGTTGAAGAAGGCGGTGCGGTCGCTGACGCGGGCCGCCTGCTGCATGTTGTGGGTCACGATGACGATGGTGAACTCCGACTTCAGCTCGCCGATCAGGTCCTCGATGGCGAGGGTGGAGATCGGGTCGAGCGCGGAGCAGGGCTCGTCCATCAGCAGGACCTGCGGCTCGACCGCGATGGCGCGGGCGATGCAGAGGCGCTGCTGCTGGCCGCCGGAGAGGCCGGCGCCCGGCTTGTTCAGCCGGTCCTTGACCTCGTTCCACAGGTTGGCACCCTTGAGGGACTTCTCCACCACGCCGTCCAGGGTGGACTTCTTGCGCACACCCGCGAGCTTCAGCCCGGCGACCACGTTGTCGTAGATCGACATGGTCGGGAACGGGTTCGGGCGCTGGAAGACCATCCCGACCGAACGGCGGACGGCTACCGGGTCGACGCTGGCGCCGTACAGGTTCTCGTCGTCCAGGAGCACCTTGCCCTCGACGCGGGCGCCGGGGATCACCTCGTGCATCCGGTTGAGGGTGCGCAGGAAGGTCGACTTGCCGCAGCCGGAGGGGCCGATGAAGGCCGTCACCGAGCGGGGCTCGATGCTCATCGAGATGTCCTCGATGGCCTTGGTGGTGCCGTAGTAGGCGGACAGTCCGCTGACGTCGATGCGCTTGGCCATGATCGTTGCTTCTCTCGTCTGTCTTCGTACGTCAGTCGGTCGCTCAGTGTCCGCCCTTGGGCGAGCGCCAGCGTGCGATGCCCCGGGCGATGAGGTTGAGCCCCATCACGAAGGCGATCAGCACCAGCGCGGCGCCCCAGGCGCGGGCGTAGCCGAAGTCGTTGTTGACCATCGAGTACTGCTGCCAGATGTACATCGGCAGGGACTGCTGCGGTCCGTCGAACGGGTTGCTGTTGATGTAGTCGGCGCCGAAGACCAGCATCATCACCGGGGCGGTCTCGCCCGTGATGCGGGCGACCGAGAGCATCACGCCGGTGGTGATGCCGCCGATCGCGGTGGGGAGGACGATCCGCAGGATGGTCTTCCACTTCGGCACGCCGAGCGCGTACGAGGCCTCGCGCAGCTCGTTCGGGACGAGCTTGAGCATCTCCTCGGTGGAGCGGACCACGACCGGCATCATCAGGATCGCCAGCGCGAGGCTGCCCGAGAAGCCCGAGTAGTTGAAGCCGAGGGCGAGGTTCCAGAGCGAGAGGATGAACAGACCGGCGACGATCGACGGGATGCCCGTCATGACGTCGACGAAGAAGGTGACCACCTTGGCGAGCCTGCCGCGGCCGTACTCGACCAGGTAGACGGCGGTCAGCAGACCCACCGGGGCGGCCATCGCGGTGGCCAGGCCGACCTGCTCCAGCGTGCCGATCAGCGCGTGGTAGATACCACCGCCGGCGCCGGCGGAGCGGACGCCCTTCATCGAGTGGCTCAGGAAGTTGCCGTTCACCACGCCGATGCCCTGCTGGACCGTGTAGACGGTCAGGGCGACGAGCGGGACGACAGCCAGGATGAAGGCGACCCAGATCACCGAGGTGGCGAACCGGTCCTTGGCCTGGCGGCGGCCCTCGATCCGGGCCGAGAGCCCGTAGCTGATCAGCAGGAACAGCGTGGCCGAGATCAGGCCCCACTGCAGGTGGCTGGCCAGGCCGCCGAGCGCGCCGATCGCGCAGCCGAGCGCGATGGAGCCGCCGGCGACGGCGGCCGGGGTCCACTTGGGCAGCCGGTTGGCGGTCAGCGGCCGGCTGACCGGCCGGGTGTCCGCCGGGACAGACGTGGTCGCGGCACTCATGCGTTGGCCCCCGAGTACTCCTTGCGGCGGGCGACGATCAGCCGCGCGGCACCGTTCACCAGCAGGGTGATGACGAACAGGACAAGGCCGGAGGCCATCAGCGCGTCGCGGCCGGTATCGCCGGCCTCGTTGAACTTCAGCGCGATGTTCTGGGCGAAGGTGCCGCCGCCCGGGTCGAGCAGGTGCAGCGACAGCACGCTGTTGGACGAGAGCACGATCGCCACCGCGATGGTCTCGCCGAGCGCGCGGCCGAGGCCGAGCATCGAGGCCGAGATGATGCCGGGGCGGCCGAACGGCAGCACCGCGGTGCGGATCATCTCCCAGCGGGTCGCGCCGAGCGCGAGCGCCGCCTCCTCGTGCATCCGCGGCACCTGCCGGAAGACCTCGCGGCTGACCGCAGTGATGATCGGAAGAATCATGATGGCCAGCAGGATGCCGACGGTGAACAGGTTGCGCGGGGTGGTGCCGGCCCTGGACTGGTCGAAGATGTACGTCCAGCCGAGGTAGTCGTTCAGCCAGCTGGTCAGCCCGTCCAGGTGCGGCACCAGGAACAGCGTGCCCCAGAGGCCGTACACGATGCTGGGGACGGCGGCGAGCAGGTCCACCAGGTAGGCGAACGGCTGGGCGATCCGGCGCGGCGCGTAGTGCGAGATGAACAGCGCGATCCCGATGGCCACCGGGACGGCGATCGCCATGGCGATGACCGCGCTGACGATGGTGCCGAACGCGAGGACGGCGATGCCGAAGACGGGCTTCGGGGCGTCCGGCGTCCACTCGAAGGTGGTGAGGAAGTTGCCCTCGTTCTTGCTCAGGGCGATGCCCGAGCGCCAGGCCAGGAAGCCCGCGATGGCGGCCATGATGACCAGCAGCAGGATGCCCGACCCACGAGCGGCGTTCATGAAGATCTTGTCGCCGACCCGGCTGTCACGCTTGCGGCGTTCCCTGCCTCGCGGGGCGGCAGGGGAGGATGAAGTCATTGGTCTACTCCGGTCTGGTGGTGCTGCCCCGAGGGGGCGGCACCCTGGCGGCGGTGCCCCGGACGTGCTTCTTCGTCAGTGCTTCCCGGTGGGCGGCCCCGGCCCCCCTCGTTCACGGGGCCGCCCCACCGGGAGGTCCTACTGGATCAGGCCAGCGTCGGGATGACGGCGTTGACCTTGTCCGTCAGCTCCTTGGGGAGCGGCACGTAGCCCGTGTCGCCGATGGCCTTCTGGCCCGCGTCGCTGGCGGCGTAGGTCAGGAAGGCCTTGACGGTGTCGAGGGTGTCGGCCTTGTTGCCCTTGTCGCAGACGATCTCGTAGGTGACCAGGACCAGCGGGTACGAGCCCTCGTCCTTGGTCGCGTAGTCGAGGGTCAGCGCCAGGTCGCTGCCGGTTCCGGCGACCTTCGCCTTGGCGAAGGTGTTGGCGGCGTTGGCGGCGGTGGCCTCGACCGGCTTGGAGGCGCCGGTGGCGATGGAGGCGCTCTTCAGGTTGTTGGTCTGCGCGTAGGAGAGCTCGGCGTAGCTGATCGAGTTCTTGACCTGCTTCACCTGCGCCGAGACACCGGCGGACTCCTTGGCCGACTGGCCGCCCTTGCCCGCCCAGGCCTTGGCGGGCGGGTACGACCAGGCGCCACCGGAGGTCTTGGCGAAGTACTTGGTCAGGTTCTCCGTGGTGCCGGAGTCGTCCGCGCGGTGGAAGGCCTGGATGTCGGCGTCCGGCAGCTTGGCGCCCGGGTTCAGGGCGACGATCGCCGGGTCGTTCCACTTGGTGATCTGCGAGTCGAAGATCTTGGCGGCGGTCGGGCCGTCCAGGACCAGGTTGTCGACGCCATCGATGTTGTAGACGAGCGAGATCAGGCCACCGACCAGCGGCAGGTCGATGCCCTGGCCACCGGTGCAGACCGCCTTGGTGGCGTCGACCTCGGCCGGCTTCAGGGCCGAGTCCGAACCGGCGAACTGGACCTTGCCCTGGGTGAACTGCTGGACACCCGTGCCCGAGCCGCCGCCGCCGTAGTTGATGGTGGTGCCGGAGCAGGCGGCGCCGAAGTTGGTCTTCCAGACGTCCATCGCGTTGCCCTGGGCGGTGGAGCCCGAGGCGAGCAGCGCACCCGGCTTGCCACAGTTGATCGCCGCAGCCGACGAGGCGCCGCTGGAGCCACCGGACGCCTTGGTGTCGTTGTTGTTGTCCGAGCCGCAGGCGGCGAGCGACAGCGAGCTGACGAGCGCCATGGCACCGATGGCGAGGGCCTTGGAGCGGCCGTTCCGCTGGAGCTTCACTGGGGTGTCCCTTTCTGTGGCATTGCCCGTCGCGCGGGCCGTCCGAGGACGGGGGAGCGCGGGTTTTGCTGTGGTCCGGGGCCCGTTCGGCCCTCCGGTAAACCCGAAGTTAGGCCGGGTAGGTGACACGACAGCCGGTCAGAAGTGAACGGGGAGTGAACCTCGAACGGATGACAGGAAACTACGTCAGGTAGTAACGGTTGCGTCACGGCAAGGGCGCGGAGAGATCACTTCCACCGTTCCTTCACCGCGCCCGGGTCGGCCGCCCGCACCGGCTTCTCCGTCAGGATCTCCAACAGCGCGTCGACCAGCAACCGGTCGCGCTCGTAGGTCAGCCGGGTACGTGCCTTGCCCGCCGGCAGCCACTCCAGCCGGTCCACCTCGCGGTTCGGGCGGAACGCCCCGGCGGACGGTACCGCCGCCCAGTACCGGACCTCCTTGGGCCGGCCCTGCGCCAGATAGTGCTGGGCCGGCAGCTCCGGCCCCAGCAGGCAGTCGAACCCGGTCTCCTCCCGCACCTCGCGCAGCGCCGCCTCGACCACCCCCTCACCGGGGTCGAGCTTCCCCTTCGGCAGGCTCCAGTCGTCGTACTTGGGCCGGTGGATCACCGCGATCCGCGGCCGCCCGAGCCGGCCGCTCTTCTTCGGCCGGCCCGGCAGCCACAGCACCGCGCCCGCCGCCAGGACGACCCTCCCCCGCGCGGCACCGGACCCGTTCGCGCCCGGGCCGCGCCCGGCGGGGGCGCTCGTACGGGTTCCGCCCGTGCCGGGGCCGTCGGCCTGCTCGGTGCTCAGGCGGTTGCGCAATTCAGGCCATCCGTGGTGCGGGGGTCTGCCCCCAGCCCTCGGCAGGGGGGATCTCCAGCCAGCCGTCCGGGCCGGGTGGGAGCTCGGGCCACCGGCGGCCGAAGGCGTACCGCGCCGCCTCCACCTCCAGTCGCTGATCAGCATGCACCACGCCGAGCACATAGGCGGTCGCCGGGGTGATCCGCGGTGTCCGCGCCGCGGTGGCCACGGTGACCGCCGCGTCCGCCGCCTCCTGGTGCCGGCCGAGCACCTCGTCCAGCTCGTCCAGCTCGACGGACGGCCGACCGCACACCTCCAGCGCGTACCGGGCCCGTTTCACCAGGATCCGCACCCGGAGCCACGGCGCGTCGTCCGCCGCCAGCGCCGCGTCCGCGTCGACCGCGCCCCTGACCGCCGGCGCTTCCGGCCCTGCGCCGGGGAGCGCGGGCTGCACCGTGCCGAGCCGGCGCAGTCCGTCCCCGCCGTACGGCCTCGCGGCCCGCCGCAGCGGCAGCTGCTGGGCGCCGGCCGTCAGCGCCGTGAACGCGGCCGCGGCCTGCGGCAGCAGCACCGTCCCCGCCCGGCCGCCCGCCGACTCCAGCAGCGGGGCCTCGCCGACCAGCAGCGTCATCCGGTCCGCCAGCGCGTGCAGCCGGGCCGACCGCAGCTCCTGCAGCACCGTCGAGTGCGCCCTGGTCCGGGCCAGGGTCAGCTGTCGGTCCAGCAGCGCCCGGGCCTTCGGCGCCCCGGCGTGTCCGGCGAGCATCCCGGGCCCGTCCGGCTCCGTCCCGTTCAGTGAGTCCAGCGCGCCCAGCAGCCGGGCCGAGCGGCGGACGTACCCCGGTTCCAGCGCCAGCAGATTGAGCAGCCAGCGCAGCTCGGTGCGCGACTCGTGCGCCCAGGCCTGCTCGAAGCTCCCGCCGAAGGTGTGCAGCAGCCCCCCGATCCGCCGCACCGCCCGCAGCAGGTCGGCCGTACCGGCGGACGGGACGGCGACCGCCCCCGGTCTGGCGCCGACCTCGCCCACCGCGAGCGGCAGCGCGCGCAGGAACGCGCCGGCCTGGGCGGTGAGATGGCTGGAGAGGATGTCCCCGGCGGTCGCGGTGGAGGCCGCCTGGGCCGTCATCGGCGCATCGGTCATGACTAGGTAGATCCCCGTTCCCCCGGGGCCGTCCCCCGGGGCTGGTGGCCGACCGCTGCGGCGGGTCCCGACCGCTCAGCGGCTCGCGTCAGTGGGTCGTCGCGTCAGTGGGTCATCGCGTCGTCGGGTCGTGGGCGGGGACCCGCGGTCAGCGGGCGGCAGCGGCCCGGCGGCGCTGGCGGGAGTCGATCAGCAGGTCCTGGACGTGCCGCAGCGGCTTCCCGTCGGCGGCCTGGGAGCGTCTGGTCCAGGTGCCGTCCGGCCCGAGGTGCCAGGACTCCGTCTCGTCCGACACCCCGAGGTCGATCAGCCCGGACAGCTCGGCCCGGTGCGCCGGATCGGTGATCCGCAGCAGGGCCTCGATCCGGCGGTCCAGATTGCGGTGCATCATGTCGGCGCTGCCGATCCACACCTCCGGATCGCCGCTGTTGCCGAACACGAAGATCCGCGAGTGCTCCAGGAAGCGGCCCAGGATGCTGCGCACCCGGATGTTCTCGCTCAGCCCCGGCACCCCCGGGCGGATCGCGCAGATCCCCCGCACCCAGACGTCCACCGGCACTCCGGCCTGCGAGGCCCGGTACAGCGCGTCGATCACGGCCTCGTCGACGATCGAGTTGACCTTGAGCTTCACGTACGCCGGGCGGCCGTCCCGGTGGTGGGCGATCTCGTTGTGGATCCGCGCGACCAGCCCGTCGCGCAGGCCGCGCGGCGCCGTCAGCAGCCGCCGGTACGACTCGCGGCGCGAGTAGCCGGAGAGCCGGTTGAAGAGGTCCGAGAGGTCCGCGCCGACCTGCGGGTCCGAGGTCAGCAGCCCGATGTCCTCGTACAGCCGGGCCGTCTTCGGGTGGTAGTTGCCGGTGCCCACGTGCGAGTAGCGGCGCAGGGTGTCGCCCTCCTGGCGGACCACCAGCGACAGCTTGCAGTGCGTCTTCAGCCCGACCAGGCCGTAGACGACGTGGCAGCCGGCCTCCTCCAGCTTGCGGGCCCACTTGATGTTGGCCTGCTCGTCGAAGCGCGCCTTGATCTCGACCAGCACGAGGACCTGCTTGCCGGACTCCGCCGCGTCGATCAGCGCGTCCACGATCGGCGAGTCACCGGAGGTCCGGTACAGCGTCTGCTTGATCGCCAGGACGTCCGGGTCGCCGGCCGCCTGCTCCAGGAACGCCTGCACCGAGGTGGAGAAGCTGTCGTACGGGTGGTGCAGCAGCACGTCCCGCTCGCGCATCGCGGCGAAGATGTCCGGCTGGGAGGCCGACTCCACGTCGGTCAGGCCACGGGCGGTGCCCGCCACGAACTTCGGGTACTTCAGCTCGGGCCGGTCCAGGTCGGCGATGCCGAACAGGCCGGTCAGGTCGAGCGGGCCGGGCAGCGGGAAGACCTCGGCCTCGGTGATGTTCAGCTCCCGCACCAGCAGGTCCAGGATGTAGGGGTCGATCGACTCCTCGACCTCCAGCCGCACCGGCGGGCCGAAGCGCCGCCGCATCAGCTCCTTCTCCAGGGCCTTGAGGATGTTCTCGGTGTCGTCCTCCTCGACCTCGAGGTCCTCGTTGCGGGTCACCCGGAAGGCGTGGTGCGCGAGCACCTCCATGCCGGGGAAGAGCTCCTCCAGGTGCGCCCCCATGACGTCCTCCAGCGGGACGTACCGCTGCGGGGAGGCCTCCAGGAAGCGGGCGAGGGACTGCGGCACCTTCACCCGGGCGAAGTGCTTGTGCCCGGAGACCGGGTTGCGCACGACGACCGCGAGGTTGAGCGAGAGCCCCGATATGTACGGGAAGGGGTGCGCCGGGTCCACCGCCAGCGGGGTGAGCACGGGGAAGATCTTCTGCCGGAAGAGGGTGTGCAGGCGGGCCTGCTCCTTCTCCGCCAGCTCGGCCCAGCGGACCAGCTCGATGCCCTCGGCGGCGAGGTCCGGCAGGACCTCCTGCTGGAAGGCGGCGGCGTGCCGCGCCATCAGCTCACGGGAGCGGGTCCAGATCAGGTCCAGCACCTCGCGCGGCTGAAGGCCGGACGCGCTGCGCTGGGCGACGCCGGTGGCGATCCGGCGCTTCAGGCCGGCCACCCGGACCATGAAGAACTCGTCCAGGTTGCTCGCGAATATCGCGAGGAACTTGGCCCGCTCCAGCAGCGGGATCTCCGGGTCCTCGGCCAGCTCCAGGACGCGCTCGTTGAAGGCCAGCCAACTGCGCTCGCGGTCCAGGAAGCGGCCCTGCGGCAGTTCGTCGAAGTCCTGCTCGTCCGCGGCCGGCAGCTCCGGCGGTATCGCGAGCGCGCTGGACATCCGGGCCGGCGGGGGCAGCGGTGCAGAGACAGGGCGGGGGATGCTCATGGGCTCCAGCTCCTCCAGCAGGACGGCGTCCGGACGCGAGTTGCTCTGCGGGCCGTCGTCCTCGCCCAGCGCCAACGCCCACCCGCCCGGCGCGGTCCGTACAGGACCGGCCAGCGGATGTCGGCCGACGCTGCACGAGCGAGACACCACGGACTTCATCCTGTGATCTTCGCGGCAGCAATTGAATCCACGGTAAACACCGCATGGCCAGGAGGAAAGCTGAATCGGTCGGGGCCGGTCCGACGGTGCCGAACCGTTGCCCCGGGCCCATCCCTCCGCTATGCCGTCCTGTCCTCGCGGTACTGGGCGCGGTACATCAGGTCCACCTCGTGAACGGTGAACCCCAGTCGTTCATATACCCGCACAGCGGCCGGATTGTCCGCGTCGACGTACAGCAGTACGGTTTCCAGCCCCCGCTCGGCCGGGCCGCCGCCGGTCAGATGACGCAGACCGGCCGCGGTCAGCGCCCGGCCGAGACCACTGCCCTGCTCCGCCGGGTCCACCCCGACCACGTACACCTCGCCGAGGGCCGGCTCGGTGGCGGTCGCCGGGTGCACCTTGGTCCAGTGGAAACCCACCGCCCTGCCGTCCCGGGTGGCGAGGAAGAAGCCCGCCGGGTCGAACCACGGCTCGGCCAGCCGGTCGGCGAGGTCCTGCCCGGTCCAGGCGCCCTGCTCCGGGTGGTGGGCGAAGGCCAGCGCGTTCAGCCGCAGCCACTCGGCGTCGTCCTCGCCGGGCCGGAACGTACGGAGCTCGATGCCGTCCGGGAGCGGCACGGCCTCGGTCTGCGGACCGGTCCGGCGCATCTGCCGCAGCTCGCGGACCAGCTCGGCACCGTAGCGCTCGGCGAGATGGCGGGCCGCCGGATGGCCGCCGTGCACCCAGAAGTCGACGAAGTCACGGCCGGCGCCATGGGCCTCGGCGAGCACAGCGTCCACCAGGTGACGGCCGAAGCCGTTCCCCCGGGCAGCCGGAGCCACCACCAGCTCGGCCGACGGATTGGCGTCCGAGCCCTGCCCCTGCGGAACCTCCAGCTGCCCGTATCCGACGACGGCCTGGCCGCCGGCGTCCGGACCGCTCGCGTGCTGGACGAGGTGGACCACCCCCGGCCGAGCCGTCTCCGAGGAGCGCAACCGCAGCCGCCCCTGCTCGGACACCGCCGCCCGGCCGTCCGCCGACTGCGCATCCGCCAGGACGCCGAGCGCGCCGTCGCGCCGGTCCGGTCGCAGCACCTCGTACGCGACGACCACACCCTCGCCGGCCGCCGACGTTCCGCTTCCGCTGTAGAGCCGTTCCTGCCGAGCGTCCTGATCGTCCATGGCTCTGACCATACGTCAAGGGGTAAACGCAGAGAACCCCCACCCGGAATCGGGTGGGGGTTCTCTGGAATAATTGTTCGGCGGCGTCCTACTCTCCCACAGGGTCCCCCCTGCAGTACCATCGGCGCTGTGAGGCTTAGCTTCCGGGTTCGGAATGTAACCGGGCGTTTCCCTCACGCTATGACCACCGAAACACTATGAAACTGTCAACCGACCACACCGGAACAGGCATGGGGTCGTTGTTTCAGAACAACACAGTGGACGCGAGCAACTGAGGACAAGCCCTCGGCCTATTAGTACCGGTCAACTCCACCCCTCACAGGGCTTCCATATCCGGCCTATCAACCCAGTCGTCTACTGGGAGCC